>NZ_CP046803.1:989067-1318756 GCF_009763805.1 Vibrio cidicii
TGCCAAAGACGCAACCAGCGTCACGCTCTACTATTCACAAAGCGGCGAACTCGCGTTTGACAGCGCGACGAAAAAAGTCACAGGTGCCACCAAACAGGTGACCTCAAGCAAAGTGGCAAGCGGTGATTGGGCCAGCACTAAACCTCATTTGAAAAATGACTTTATTGGCTTTGAGATGGACTTTAGCGGCGAAGGTCTCGCGCTGAAAGATCTGTTGAAAGGTCAACTAATGGTGGTGGCAAGTGACGCGACAGGTGTTATCAAAGCGACCGAAGTTCAGCCTGCCAGCGCACTGGACGCATTGTACGCGGATAGCGCGACCAAGCTAAGTTATGGCGCGATCATCAACCAAGACAGCAGCACCACGTTCCGTTTGTGGGCTCCGACCGCGCAAAGCGTCAAACTGATCCCTTACAGCGCAGATAAACAGGCACAAAGCGCAATTGCAATGAGCTTTGACGCCACTAGTGGTGCATGGGTAGCAGAAAACACAGCGTTAAAACATGGTGATTTCTACCGCTACGAAGTGACGGTTTACCACCCTGCAACCGACAAAGTGGAAACCTATCAAGTGACCGACCCGTATTCATTGAGCTTGTCGATGAACTCGGAATACAGCCAAGTGGTGGATCTGGAAAATGCCGAGCTGAAACCGTCGGGTTGGGATGCGCTTGCCGCGCCGCACGCGCAAGATAACCCAGCCAGCTTTGTCTTGTACGAAGCGCACATTCGTGATTTCTCAGCGCTAGACAGTTCAACCATTGAAGCGAACCGTGGCAAATACAAAGCCTTTACTCAAAGTGGCAGCGCGCCGGTTGAGCATTTGAAGAATCTAGCGAAATCAGGCGTTACTCATTTGCACCTGTTGCCTACCTTTGACATCGCGACCATCAATGAAGATCCAAGCAAAGTGGCCGACATCAACGCTAAGTTCGCCAAATTGTGTGAACTCGACGCTAGCGTGAAAGATGACAAAGACTTTGGCAGCTATTGCGCTGGAGATGAAACCATCGCCGCGGTGTTTGACACTCTGTCAAAGGCTGACAGCAAAGACAATGCGGTGGTTCAGCGCCTCAACAGCCATGTTCGTAATGTTGACTCCTTCAACTGGGGTTACGATCCATATCACTACACGGTGCCTGAAGGCTCTTACTCCTCTGACGCCGAGGGCATGACGCGCATCAAAGAGTTCCGTGAGATGGTGATGGCGGTGAAACAAGATGTCGGTATGAACGTCGTGATGGATGTGGTGTACAACCACACCAACGAATCGGGCGTCTCTTCCAAGTCGGTGTTGGATCGCATTGTGCCTTGGTACTACCAGCGCTTGAACGAATTCTCTGGTGCGGTTGAGCAATCAACTTGTTGTTCAAACACCGCTCCTGAGAACAAAATGTTCGGCAAATTGGTCGACGATTCGATCGCCACTTGGGTGAAAGAGTACAAGATTGATGCTTTCCGCTGGGATTTGATGGGACATCACCCACTGGCGCAAATACAGCAAACCCTCGCGGCGGCGCAAGCGGTTGATCCACACGTTTACTTCTACGGTGAAGGGTGGAACTTTGGTGAAGTAGGTAATGACCGCATGTTCAAACAAGCGACACAACCGAACTTGGGCGGCACGGGCATCGGCTCTTTCTCTGACCGTCTGCGCGACGCCGTTCGCGGTGGTGGCCCATTCGATGGTGAAGCGACCCTGCGTTCGAACCAAGGTTTTGGTAACGGCATTTATGTACAAGTGAATGACAAAAATACCCAAACCGCGGAATTGAAGAAAACGGCGCTGCACTTGGCGGATCTCACTCGCCTTGGTATGGCGGGCAACCTGAAAGATTTCCCATTTACCGACAGCACAGGCAAAGCGATTACAGGTGGTGAGCTGGACTACAACGGTCAACCGGCTGGTTACGCGCAAGATGCGTGGGAAATTCAAAACTACGTCTCTAAGCATGACAACCAAACATTGTGGGACAACAACCAGTACAAGATTGCGTACGGCGTGACGTCTGCTGATCGTACTCGCATGCAGGCGGTCAGCCTGTCAACGGCGATGCTGGGCCAAGGCGTGCCATTTATCCACATGGGCAGTGAGTTGCTTCGTTCTAAATCGATGCAGCGCGACTCGTACGATTCGGGTGACTGGTACAACCGTGTTGATTTCACCAAACAAGACAACAACTGGAATGTTGGCTTGCCACGTGAAGATAAAGATGGCAGTAACTGGGGCATTATTAGCGATGTCATCACAGGGTCGAGTGATCGCGCCATGCCAACCGCAACAGACATTGGCAACATGGACAAGTTCTTCAATGAACTGGCGGCGCTGCGTGCATCATCTGGCTTGTTGACCTTAGGCAAAGGCAGCGAAATCATCAAACGAGTTAAGTTCCACAACACTGGCGCGGATCAAACCCCGGGTCTGATTGTGATGAGCGTGGATAACAGCGGTGAGCTGTACGACGCGAAAGTGGATGCAACTCGTGATGGTTTAGTGGTGGTGGTCAACGCTTCACCAAGCGCATTGAGCAGCTTCGCTCACTTTGATGCGACAGGTTACAGCCTGCATGCCATTCAAGCTGCCGCTGGCAATGATTCTTTGGCGAAAAACCAAGCTCAAGTGGCGTCAGTGACCGAGGGTAAACTCTCTGTACCTGCGTGGTCTGTGGCGGTGTTTGAGAAGCTGCGTAACTAACGCTTCACTCATTCTATCAGCCTAAAAACAAACCCCACCAAATTCGGTGGGGTTTTTCTATTCAAACAGGGCAAAATTGGCGTCAGTGCCATAGCGTGCGCTAAGTGTTAATGCGTTTTTTGATTGGCTTCGGCAAACTTCTCCAGCCCCAGTACCAAGGCAAACGCCAGCAAGGCCATGACGATGGCCAAGCCTAACTGCGAAGGTTGCGAGGTCAGGCTTTCAAACTCGAACGGAGAGAGATTGTGTTGCACCAGAGGCACTTGCTCGCCTTTGGAGTTGAGGCGCCAACTGATGGTCTCTTTCCATGGCCAAATTTTCGGTAGTGTGCCGATCATCAATCCGGTGAGAAACATCAAGGTGAAATCGCGAAAGCGGCGTAACAGCCAAGAGAGCACATGAGAAAACGTCAGCAAACCCGCGACACATCCGATGAGAAACAGGCCGAGGATATCAAACTGCACGTTTTTGACCGCGCCGAGCACGGGCGCGTACATGCCGATCAGCAGCAAAATAAAGCTGCCAGAAATGCCCGGTAAGATCATCGCGCAGATGGCAATCGCGCCTGCTAACAGGACATTGAGCGACGTCGGTTCGAGATGCAGTGGTTTGAGCACTGTGATGCTGTAGGCGAAAACGATGCCGAACAAGAGCAGAGCAAAACGCGGTACATCTTTGCGCTCAACTTGTCTGAGAATGTGGTACACCGACACAAGGATCAGGCCAAAAAAGAATGACCAAATCGGGATCGGATGATTGGCCAGCATCCAAGTAATCAGCTTCGCCAGTGTAGCAATACTGGTCAGTACGCCGCCAAACAGTGCTATGAGGAAAAAACCGTTGATGTGCTTAAAAGCGGCTTTAAAGCCTTGGGCTTTCCATAAACGAAAAATGCTCGGGTTAATGCGGCGAATACTTTCAAGTAGGGTGTCGTAAATACCAGTGATAAAAGCGATGGTACCCCCAGAAACGCCCGGGACCACATCGGCGGCGCCCATGGCCAGCCCTTTGAGAAACGTGGATAAATAATTCATGGCTCATAAACCGTCAGAAAACAGAGTGGAGGAGTATAACCAGATTCAAGGTAAAAAAGTATGCAATCGCTTTGAATCGCGCCGCCGTGATCTTCTTATGCAGCGGAAGTGGCAGGAGTTGGGTGAAAAGTAATCACCCTGATAAGCATATGGCTATTTGCGTGGTTGTTTGCAAAATGAAATTGCAAAATGCAATAGAAAATCGATCGATGAGAAGAATATGAGATATTTAGCCAAAAAATAGAGCTTTTAATCTTGGCACGAATCATGCATAATCTCTTTCGACCCTTATTAAGCCGAGGGTCACCTAGCCAACTGACGTTGTTAGTGAATATCTATTGTTCACACCATACATAAGCCAATCGCACCTTTTTGCGCTTGGCTCTTTTTTTATCTGCGTTTTGGTTTGGACGCCTTTTGACCTATTCGCCATTGACGGAACATCCGTTTCCCGCCGCACTTTTCTTGCCTAGGCTTTGCTTTGTGCTTGTAAGGTTAAGCGATCATCCACCACCATATTGTTTTCGAGCTCGTGCACGGTGGCAATACGACAGCGCTTTTCCGGCGCTAGCTTTTCATACTCAGTGAGATAGATATCACTGTGGATATGTTCGGCCATCATTTTGACCATCAAACGGTTGTTGGAAAATAGCCCTTGCGTCTCCTCGCGATGTGAAAACATCATCGCTTGTTTCATGTCCACCACTAGCATGAAGCGGTGTGAAGGATAACGTTGTTCTAAGCTATCGGAGCGCGAATAGTGCTCGACTTTCGGATGCGGCAAGGTTAAGCGATTGAAAGAGAAAACAATGACGCGCACTCCGCGTTCAATCGCGTGGCAGATCTCATCGGCGAGTAGGTCGAGATGAAAATCAGTATTGAGATAGACTTCGATCTGCGCCAAATTCAGCATCTCGCGCGCTTTTTGCAGCAGATTTTCAAAACCAGAGACGTTATAGATAAACTCTTTCTCTTCCTGAAGCATCATGCGTGAGAGCTCTTTTTTCAGGATCTGAATGTTCTCTATGGTTTTTTTCTCAATCTGGCTAAAAATCAAATCGGGTGATTTGGCCTCGTACTCTTTGGTCTCGCCATCGGACATAAAGATGCAGCCATTTTTGTACAAGTTGTCAATCGATGAATAGACAGATGAGCGAGAGAGCGAAATCTCTTTGGCAATTTTATAACCGCTGGCGCGGCCATTTTTGAGTAAATTGATATAAACCAAGGCATCGGTTTTGGTAAAGCCAAAGTCCATCAGTTTTGTTACCAGCTCGGTCACGGGGGTTCCTCGGTAATGATTCACGCGAATTTTCCTGTCAAGGTTACCACTCCTCATGCAGTGAATGTAGATGGTTGTGCACAATTTACGGTGCACATCGAGACGGCGCCCTCGGCAAAACGATACTCATCGTTGTGCAGACATAAAATTTCCGGCAGGGCGTCAAATTGGCAGTAGCGGCTTAAGGTGCTTTTGAGCGTTAAGGCGAGATCAGGGTGCAGGATCAAGCTACCACTTAAGACCAGCAGCTTAGGTTGGAAGCGAAACACCGCATCGGAGAGCGATCTGGCGAGCTGATCGACCCAGATGCGATAAATGCGCGTTGACCAAGCGTGGTTGTCATCGACCCCGAAGACGATGTCGCGCGCGGTGCGATGTTGCAAAGAGAGTTGATGATATTGGCGCTCAATCCCCTTGCGTGACAAATATTGACGAATGCACTCATCACTGCCGCAGTTGCAAAGTGGTGTCAGCCCGTCAATTAAGCTTTGATACCCTTTGAGCGGTTTGTGCGCCCAGCCTAAATCGAGCACGTGGCGATACGGTTTCGCGTCGACAAAGTTGATCGGTAACGTACAGCTCGCAGCCGTCATCCAATACCGCGCTTAAAACGTTGCCTTGCGGCAGGCTTGGAATTTGCGCTAAGGCGATCACCGCTGGATTAAACAACTGGCAGGGCACCGAGAGATGCGTTGTCAGCCAATCGGTCAATACCTCTTTGGCATTGGAGAGTGCGCCTTGCCAGCAATCGGGCATAAGATTGATACCGACAAGTGTCAGTGGGCCAAACATGCGCTGCATGCTCAGTGCCACGCTGGTGATGACTTCAGCGGTTTGTTGCGCGCTGAGTGGCGTTTTGAGCTGATTGCGATAACGGGGCTGCCCATCGTTATCGATGAGCACCCCCCAGATCCATTCTGAATCGACAGAAAGACCCAGCTTCATAGCACTTCCGCAGTGGTGAGATCACGCAGCTCAAAGCCAAACTCGGGCAAAGCAAGCTCAGCGCCGTTGACAAGACAGCGCGCTTCACTGTCGCTGTTGTTGAGCACCACTTGCAGTGCGCCTTTGCGAAAAGCCACCACGTGTGGATGCTCCACCTCGATCCACTCTAAGTAAGGCTGGTTGCACTCTGGGTAGGCTTGGCGAAGTCGAATCAGCTTTTGCATAAAGGCTTTGAATTCGAGATCTTGCTGCTGCTCATCCCAAATCATGCATTTGCGGTTTAGCTCAAGGCCCATGCCTTTTTGCCCGTCCATGCCCACTTCGCCGCCGTAGTAGATACACGGAGAGCCCACTTGGGTGAACATAAATAGATACGCCAGTTTCGCTTTGCGCTTGTCGTTGCCACACAGGCTCAAAAGGCGCGTGGTGTCGTGGCTTTCCAGCAGATTAAACATCGCCTCATTGACGTTGCGCGGGTAAGCAAGGTAAGAGCGCGTGACCGCATTGATGAAGCTGGTTTTGTCGTCGTTGCCAAGGGCAAAGAAGTCGGTGATCGCCTGTGTCAGCGGATAGTTCATCAGCGAGTCGTATTGATCGCCGCGCAGCCACGGCATGCCTTCGTGCCAGATCTCGCCCAAAATGTAGCAATCGGGCTTGATGCCTTTGACCAAACGGCGGAAATCACGCCAGAACTCGTGGTCGACCTCGTTGGCTACGTCCAAACGCCAGCCGTCGATATCAAACTCTTGTACCCAATGGCGCGCTACATCCAACAGGTAGGCGCGGCACTCTGGGTTTTCAGTGTTGAGTTTGGGCATTTCTGCCACATTGCCGAACGTTTCGTAATTGAGGTTGCTAAAATCCCACTCCGATTTGGGCTTGTCTGGATAAACCGGAAATTGCTTGATCCAGAACCAATCGGCGTAGCGAGACTCGGCGCCTTTTTCCACCACATCCAACCACAGCGGGGATTGATGGCCGATGTGGTTGAATACCGCGTCTAACATTACCTTCATGCCACGGCGGTGCGCTTCTTGAACCAAAGCACGGAATGCTTCGTTGCCGCCAAAATGCGGGTCGACGTTGTAGTAATCGACCGTGTCGTATTTGTGGTTGGCATTGGCGGTGAAAATCGGACAGAAATAGAGGCCATTGACCCCGAGTTTCTTGCAAGTAATCGAGTTTTTCAATCACGCCCCACAGATCGCCGCCCATGAAGTTGTCGCTGGTGGGCGTGCTGCCCCACGGCTGCACATTGGCAGGCGAGATCTCCGCACGGCCGTTGTAAAAACGCTCCGGGAAAATCTGATACCAGATGGTGCTGCGTACCCACGGTGGGGTTTTCAACACATCTTTAGGGTTGATGTAGGGAAAGCAGAAAAAATTGCTTAAGTTGCTCAGTTCAATTTCGGCTGTGCGCTCGTCTTGAATGTCCACACAACGTTTTTCGCCAAACAGCAGTTTCTCGCCCGTTTTGCCATGCAAAATAAAGCCGTAGCGGGTGCGTTTTTTCGGTGGCACGAATGGGGCGAACCAGTGATCATGATGTTCGCTTTGTCCTTCCAACTGCATCGGCACTTCAGTCCCGCCGGTCCAGCCGTGCGCGTCGCTGCCGCCTAAATTTCCGCCGTCTAGGCCGCCTTCGGCCCAGGTGTAAGGGTCACCGATCCACAGGGTCACGCGGTCAACTTCGCCTTTGGCACTGCGAAAGCGAATGTGCAAAGTGTCGTTGTCGTAGGCGTAACTGTCCGCACTTTTCGCCAAGTGAGTTAATGAGCTTCTAGTAATCATAAAGGTTCCTGATATTTATTCTTTTACTGCGCCACTGACTAAGCCAGTTGTGATGTGTTTTTGTGTGGCGACAAACAGCAAGGTGATCGGTACGGCGACCAGTAACGAGCCCGCAGCAAACAGGGTGAAGTTTTCCGCTGAGTTGGAGGTGATCCAACTGAAGATGCCGATGGCTAACGTCATCTTCTCTTCGCTGCGTAAAATCAGCGTCGGCAGGATGAAATCCATCCAAGGGCCGGTAAAAGAGACCAAGGCGACAAACACTAAGATCGGTTTGGCGAGTGGCAAAATGATCTCAAGGAAGATGGTCATGTGTCCGGCGCCGTCGATTTTCGCCGCTTCATCCAGCGAGGTGGGAATGGCGTCAAAGTAGCCTTTCACCAGCCAAGTCATAAACGGCAGAGAGCCTGTCACGTAGACAAACAGCAAGCCGATGTAGGTATCAATCAAGCCCATTTTTGACAGCAGAATGTATATCGCCGTCATCGAGAGAAAGGCCGGAAACATCTGCAACACCAAAATGCTCATCAACACGTTACGTTTGCCCTGAAAGCGGTAGCGCGAGAACACAAACGCTGTCATGGTGACAATCACCAGCGAGATCAGCATGTTAGCCGTGGCGAGCAAAAAGGTGTTTTTGTACCACTCCAAATACGGGGTATCGGTAAACAGCGCTTTGTAATGGTCGAGGGTAAAAGCGAACTCGCCGAACGAGGAGCTGAACAGGTTGTTGCCCGGTTTAAACGAAGCCAGCACTGTCCACAGTACCGGACCAAGCACCAGGATGGCGTTGACGGCGAGGAACAAATAGACGATTACGGTCCCCAGCTTTTCTAATACACGACTCATAGTTACATCCCCACATCGTCTTTAAAGGATTTCATGCGGCGGAATTGCCAGATAGCAATCACCGACAGGAATAAGAAGATCACAATCGAAATCACTGAAGCGATTTGGTACTGCTGGAAGTCGAGCGTCAGTTTGTAAATCCAAGTGATCAAAATGTCGGTATGACCTGCAAAACGGTATTCTGGATTAATTGGCCCGCCTTCGGTGAGCAAGAAAATCGCACCGAAGTTGTTGAAGTTGTGGGCAAAGGTCATCACTAACGACGGTGCGACTTGATGCAACACCATCGGTAGGGTGATTTCGCGAAATTGCTGGAACTTGCTGGCGCCGTCGACTTCACTCGCTTCATACAGATCGCGTGGAATATTGGTCAACGCGCCGGAAATCAGCAGCATAAAGTAAGGCGCGCCGACCCAAACACTCACCGCAATCACGGTCAGCTTGGCTAAGTGTGGATCCGAGAGAAAAGCGACCGACTCAAAGCCCCAAGCATTGAGTGTGGCATTGACCGGGCCAATACCGTTGAGTAGCAGGCGGAACATCAGCAGCGTCACGAAACGCAGGAATGGCATAGGGCAAAATAAACACAAAACGCCATAGCTTTTTCGCTTTGATGTTGCGATTTTCCAGCGCCAGCGCAAGGATAAAACCAAAACCGCAAGTGCAAATGGTCGCAGCAATTGCCCAGATGACCGTCCAAGTGGCGACACCGACGAAGGTGCTCGACCAGATTCTCAGCTCAAACAGAGTGAGAAAGTTTTTAAAACCGACCCAATCGACCAGATTTTTCGGTGGGATATGGTGCGGCGCTGAGTAGTTGGTGAACGAGACCAACACGGTGATCGCAATCGGCATGATGATGAAAGCGATGCTGGCGATAAACGCCGGTGACAACACGATAAAAGCGAATTTGTCGTCGTAGATGGCTTTAAGTTGCTGGCGCACGCTCAAACGGCATGGCTGACACTCTTGCGCCTGACGTACGTTAACCACGTAGGCGGCAATTGCTAAGAAAAGAAACAGCAGGGCAATGACCCCTTCCACCAACATAAAGATGGAGTTGTCCCCTTGAATCACTTTAAACCCTTGGCGAGTTTGCGCCACGTCCCCCAGTGATACTAAGCCCTTGAGTGCGGCCGCTAAATCCGGCAAGTAGAGTAGAAACAGGCATTGGATGGCGAGGAAAACCCCGCCAGTCACCCAATGTTTGTGCGCCAGTTGTGTTGAGCCCATGAGAATCCACGAGGTCGACACTTTCGGTGCTTTGATGGTTTGCGACAACAACATAACTACTCCTGAAACGCGATCTGCTCTTCAATGATCGCTTTAGCGTGATCAAGTACCTGCTTGGGCGTTTGATCGTTGACCCACATCGCGGTGATGGCACTGGCCATCGGTGACCACAGGTAGCCCATTTCCGGAATCGATGGCATTGCGTCAGAGTAGAAGCCTTGCGCGATGATCGCGTAGGTCGCTTCATCTGCATCGACAATGATTTTCTCCATCAGACTCTCTACCGGCGGGATGGATTTGGTCATCTGATAGCGCTTCATCAGCATTTTGTCCGAACTGAGGTAGTCGGCAAACAGCTGCGCTGCTTTCGGGTACTCACTGTACGAGGATACGACCGCCAGGCGTACGGTTGAAAAGGTACGCGGCTGTTTGCCTTCAAAGGTTGGGATGGGCACGACGCCATAATTGACGCCACTGTTGTCATAGCCTTGAATTGCCCATGGACCATCGATAATCGCGGCGACTTTGCCCTCACCAAACAGGCCACGACGCACCTGCGGATTGCGCATGTCGACCGGGTTGGAGTTGTTCGCGGCTTTGAGCGTTTTCATCGCGCTCATGCCCTGCTGCGCCAGTGGCGAGTTGATGCCGAGATCTTTGGCATCGGTGCCGCCTTTGCCAAACTCGTAGGCACCGTACAGGGTTAAGAACATGCGTGATTCATAGTAGTTCTGAATATCCCACAGTAGCGCGTATTTGTTCTCTTTGGCGTTGTTAAACCCTTTGCCAAAATCGATGATCTCTTCAAAGGTTTTTGGCGCAGTTGGCAGCAGATCTTTGTTGTAAAACAGCGCTAACGTGGCGTAGCTTACCGGGAAGCCATAGCTGGTGCCCGCGTATTTGGCCGCAGAGGTGGCGTTGGGTAAGAAGGTCGATTGAATGCGATCGGCAGATACGAGGTTTTCCATCGCACCACCCGCGACCACTAAACGGCCGAGCAGATCGTGTTCAATTTCGGCGATGTCGGCGACGCGAGCGGAACCACCATCCTGAATCATACGTGACGCAGCATCAATCGGGGCTAAACCACGAAATGAAAACTTCACCTTGTAACCAAAATCTTGGTTAAACGACTCTGCCGCGTACTTCATGTAGTCCAGCGTGGTGGTGTCGGTCCAGATCAACAGATCTGAGCCGGGTTCCGGCTGAATATCTTGAGCATAAGTAACTGCGGGCAGACTAACGAACGTAGCGAGTAGCGCTGCTTTTATCCATGTCTTTTTCATCGTGATAGCTCTATAGTAGTTCATAATATACTACTAGGTTAAATCCGCCTTCTTTTAAGTCAACTACTATCCATCGAACTTTGAGTTCAAGTGTGATGTGCATCAATAAATACTGATGAAGACTAAGCCCAGGGGTGCTTTGATAGTCTCGGGTTAGATGGGTTTTGGTCTGAGCAAAAAGCGCTCACAAGTTGGCTGTATTCTCAGCTGTTAAATCTAAAATTGTGATCAGTGTCATTCAAATGAGGCGGTGAGAGTGATGAGAGTCTCATTTGAAGAAAAGGGGAGAGGAAAAACAAATCAACATGCAGAAGAATATATAGGCGTTCACAGTGAACTACTAAATATTCAACTTAACTCTACCGACGATTTACAACCAAGTGGTTGATAAGGACCTATCGTGAAAAGAACGTTAATTTCCGTCTCCGTAGCGGCGGCGCTTGCTCTCTCTTTCCCTACTCTTGCCGCCAGTGAGCGTGGCATGGACTCTGACACCGGTTTCCTTGACGAAGCGATGCAGTTTGGCGGCCATGTGGGCACCTCTCTTGAATACGAAGATAAGGTGACCGATGGCTTCAACGGCAACAAGAAAAAGGAAAAAACCACCACCCATGAAGTGTTTGGCGTCTACTACAACAACGCCCGCTGGAACCTTAGCGCGCTCTATGGCTTAAAACTCGAAAATCGTCAGCAGCGTGAACCGGGGTATAGCGAAACTGAAGAAGGTGTTAAGCAGCTTTTCTCCCTCAATAAGGGCTTTGATCTCGGTAATGGTTGGGCTACTGGTGCTATTTATGAGCTGGAGTACACCCGTAGCAAACGTTTTTCAGCTTATGTGAGTGGCCTGCGTAAAGAGGTTGCAGAGCACAGTTTCCGACCTTATTTGACCTACTTTAGCAATGAGCATAACTGGGGTTTCTACTCCAACCTCGAATATCTCTACAGCAAAGAAGAGCGAGGTGTCGAAGGTGATCGCACCGAAGATGGTTACAGCTTGCTGTTTAAACCTTATAAGCGCTTTGGCAACTGGGAGTTAGGCGTCGAGCTTTACTACCAAATCAAAGACAATGAAGATCGCCAAGCCAACGGCACTATCAATGAAATCAGTGATTTCAATGAAAAATACATCGAACCGATTGTGCAATATAGCTTCGACGATGCGGGTGTACTTTATGCACGTGTTCGCGTTGGTGAAAACGAAACTAACAATGCAGCCAACAGCGGCGATAAATCGGATTACTTCAAAGACATTCGTAAAGCGACCTTGGGCTATGAACAGGCGGTGGGCGATAACTGGTTGCTAAAAGGCGAATATGAGTACGCGAACGAAGTAGAAGAAAAAAGTATCATGACGCAGTGGGATAAGAAAGACGAGAGTGAGCTCAAACAGCACACCGTTTATCTTCAAGCTTTATACCGTTTCTAACCGAGTTAAGGGGTCAACATGCTGAGTGTTTCAGAAATTGCGCAAAGTTTATCGGGTCGAGTGGAGGGGGATACCTCGCTGGTGGTGGACACCATACGTCCAGTGGTCAGTGATATCCGTGGCGGCCTTGCCGTGGTCTTTGCCCGCTCGGATCTTAAACAGCTTTCTGAAACCTCAGCCGATGTGCTGGTCGGCCCGGCGGCGATTTTACAAAGCCCAGCCAAAGCACACATAGTGATTGACCACTTAGATGTGGAGAAAATCAATTCGCTGCTGCGCTTTTATAAAGTGCATAAATATCAGCTATTTGATCAAGGTAACACATCAACCATTGATGGGGTATATATCGGCAAACATTGCCAGATAGGGCAGGGATGCCATTTTATGCCCGGCGTACGCATTATGAACGGCGTGACCATTGGTAACAACGTGGCGATTCACGCCAATACGGTGATCAAAGAGGGCACGGTGATCGGCAATAACGTCATCATCGACTCCAACAACTCGATTGGCAACTACAGCTTTGAGTACATGTCTGGCAAAGATGGCAGTTATCAGCGCGTGGAAAGTATTGGCCGCGTCATCATTGAAGATGACGTGGAGATCGGCTGTAACAACACCATCGATCGCGGCACACTGGGCGACACTGTGATTGGCAAAGGCAGCAAAATCGACAATCAAGTGCAAATTGGCCACGACTGCCGCATTGGTAAGCACTGTTTGATCATCTCTCAATGCGGTTTCGCCGGGCACACCGTGCTGGGCGATCACGTGGTGGTGCATGGCCAAGTCGGCACCGCCGGACACATTCACATCGGCAGCCATTCGGTGATCAAAGCCAAATCGGGGGTGAGCCACTCTTGCCCGCCGGGCAGTGATCTGTTTGGTTATCCGGCCAAAGAGTCTAAAGCCTATTACCGCAATCTTGCGGTGCTGAACAAACTGACTCAGCACTATGAGCAGTTGAAAAAATCGCCACCTGAGCAAAAGCGCTGGTTTGCCCGTCTGTTTGACAAGAAATCGGCCTAACAAGCGAACACAACCGACAACGCGGAGCAGGCAGTTCGGACTCCGCTGGATAGAAACGAGAACGAAATAATCAAGGATTTGTTATGAAACATACACTTCTGATTGCGGCGACCGCCACCGCGTTACTGGCAGGCTGTGCCAGCACCACCACTGAGCAGGCCCAGCCTGCCGCGACCAATGTCGACGCGCGCTTTTCTAACTGTAGCTTGCCGACGTTAGAAGATGATCGCGGGCCAATTCGCCCATCGCTGTTTGTGGTGGGTACTTTCCCAGAAGGTCAGTGGATTCATTTGGACAACCACAAAATGGGCTACAAAGGCGATGGTATCTATCAAGTGGTGGTGGACGAAAAAGCGGGCAACGTGAGCTTGCAATTTGCCACCATGAGCTGGACACCGCAGTTCACCGCCGCAGGAATGGAGATGACGGTTGGCCAAGTGAAAGAGCTGAAACGCGGCGGCTTTGCCAAAAATACCGTGGTGAATTTGCCTAAAGATGGCAAATACGTCTGGACCATTCAGATCGCTGCGGACAAAAAACCGCTGCTGGCAATGGTCACTGAGTGTCAGTAACAAAGTCATCGAGTTGGCAGCCGAAGATACGTTCGGCTGCCCGATTTACCCAGACAGATTGCCTGCCAGTCTGCCTCGGTAAATTGAGGACCAATTTTATACCCTTTTGGTAAGTGGAGAGATTCATGGCGACGGTTAGCTTACGTAAAGTAGAAAAAAAATATGAGAACGGTTTTAAAGCTGTCCATGGCATAGATCTGGATATTCGCGAAGGCGAATTTATGGTGTTTGTCGGGCCATCGGGCTGCGCAAAATCGACCACCTTGCGCATGATAGCGGGGCTGGAAAGCATCTCGGGCGGTGAGATCCGCATTGGCAACAAAGTGGTAAACGACTTGCCACCCAAAGATCGCGGCATCGCGATGGTGTTTCAAAACTACGCGCTCTACCCGCACAAAACCGTGTTTGACAACATGGCCTTTGGTTTGAAAATGCAAAAGCGGCCGAAAGATGAAATCAAGCGCCGCGTGGAAGAGGCGGCTGAAAAATTGGAGATCACCGATCTTTTGTATCGCAAGCCGAAGGAGATGTCTGGTGGTCAGCGCCAGCGCGTAGCGGTTGGGCGCGCGATTGTGCGTAAGCCAGATGTCTTCCTGTTTGACGAGCCGCTGTCCAACCTAGATGCCAAACTGCGCGTTTCGATGCGGGTGAAAATCGCCCAATTGCATCAATCGCTCAAAGAAGAGGGCAATCCTGCGACCATGATCTACGTGACGCACGATCAGACCGAAGCGCTCACGCTTGGCGATCGCATCTGCGTACTCAACCAAGGCAAGATCATGCAGGTTGATACCCCCGCCAACCTCTACAACTATCCGGCTAACAAATTTGTTGCAAGCTTTATCGGCTCTCCGGCGATGAACCTGATTGATACGGTGATCCGCGAGGAAAATGGCCAGCTCTATGTTGAAATTGGCAATGGCCTGCGCATGTTCATTCCGGTGGAAAAGCAGAAAGCGCTCAGCGAATACGTGGATAAACCGGTTTGCTTTGGCATTCGCCCAGAACACATTCGTGTTGCCGCGCCGGGTGACACCATTAACGCCGTCGAGGGCATTTTGACGGTGGTCGAAAACATGGGCAACGAGAAGTACCTCTACTTCAAAGTGGGAGGCAAGGAGCTGATCGCGCGTGTGAACGATCAAACCATCACTACTGCTGACATCGGCAAACCGATGCGCTTCAACCTCAATACCGCCTTCTGCCACATCTTCGATTTCTACAGTGAAAAGAATCTAACCAACAACCGGGAATAGTTCCCGGTTCATTTTCACAAACCACGGGGGATCTCCAATGAAAAAACGCACTATGCTTTGCAGTGCGCTGCTGGCGGCTATTGCCGCAAATGGACTGATGTTTAGCCCAACACTTTATGCTGCGACCAGCGCGCAGACGGAAAGTGGCACTTTTCTCGATTTTCGCAAAGAGACGATTTACTTTGTTTTTCTTGATCGTTTCAGCGATGGCGACGCAACTAACAACACGGGCCGCAATCCAGCAACTTACGATCCGAACAACTTGAAAAAGTATGTCGGCGGAGACCTTCGTGGCTTAATCAACAAACTGCCGTACTTGAAATCATTGGGCGTGACGGCCATTTGGATCACGCCGCCAGTGGACAACGCCGATAACCTGGATGCCAATGGTGGCGCGGGCTATCACGGTTACTGGGGACGAGATTTCTTCCGCGTCGATGAGCATTTTGGGACGCTAGACGATTTCAAAGAGCTGACCGCTAAAATGCACAGCGCAGAGTACAACATGAAGCTGGTGCTGGACTACGCGCCGAACCATTCCAACGGCAACGATGAAAACGAATACGGCGCGTTGTATCGTGATGGTCAGTTCATCACCGATTACAACAGCGATGTCGCGGCGGGCACCAATTGGTATCACCACAACGGTGGTGTGACCAACTGGAATGACTGGTATCAAGTGCGCAATTTCAACTTGTTCAACCTTTCGGACTTTAACCAGTCAGATGCCAATGTGTATCAATACCTGCTGGATGGCTCAAAATTCTGGATTGATGCCGGGGTGGATGCGATTCGTATCGATGCAATCAAACACATGGATAAATCCTTTATCCAACAGTGGACCACGGACATCTACAACTACAGCAAAACGCTGGGGCGCGATGGCTTCTACTTCTTCGGCGAATGGTTTGGTGCCAGCGCCAATACCACCACAGGCATTGATGGCTACGCGATTGACTACGCCAACACCTCAGGCTCAGCGCTGCTCGATTTCGGTTTTCGCGATACGTTAGAGCGCGTGTTGGCCGGCCGTGCAGGCAACAGCATGAAAACGCTGAACAATTATTTGGAAACACGTAAATCCGTCTTCAGCAGTGATGATTGGCAAGTGGTGTTTATGGACAACCACGACATGGCGCGTATCTCGACCGCGTTGCGCTCCAGTGCCTCGACGTTTGGCCCGGGCAACAACGAAGCCGGCGGCAATCAGAGCGAAGCGTTTGCCCAGCAGCGCGTTAATTTAGGCTTAGTGGCGACCATGACGGTGCGCGGTATTCCCGCGATCTACTACGGAACGGAGCACTACTCGGCGAACTTTACGCAAAACGCGTTTGGTCAAGTGGGCAGTGACCCATACAACCGTGAAAAGATGCCAAGCTTTAGCCAAGATACGCAAGCGTTTAAGATCATCCAAGCGCTGACTGAACTCCGCCAGAACAGCTTAGCGATTCAACGCGGCAGCTATACTCAGCGCTGGGTGAATGATGATGTATTGGTCTATGAGCGCCAAGAGGGCGACGATGTGGTGACCGTCGCGCTCAACCGTGGCCCTGCAACGTCGGTGACGGTGAGCAACTTGGCCATGAAAGACGGTAGCCACACCAGTTTGATTGGCGATGACAGCGTTAGCGTTGCTGGCGGACAGGCGACGTTCCACTTGGCACAAAACCAAGCGGTGGTATTGCATGCCACAGGCAGTGGCAGCGTGGATCCGACGTTGAAAAGTGTCACCTTCACTTGCTACAACGGCTACACCAATCTTGGTCAAAGCGTTTACGCGGTGGGCAGTGTTGCTCAGCTCGGCAACTGGGCAGCTTCAGGCGCGGTCAAACTTGACCCGGCACAGTACCCAACGTGGAGTGCAACAATTAGCGTACCAGCGGCGCAAAACATTGAGTGGAAGTGCCTAAAACGGGATGAAACCAATCCAGCGCTAAACGTGGTTTGGCAATCTGGTGCAAACAATCAACTGAGCAGCAGTAGCAGTGCTACCCAAGGTGCTTTCTAGCCTTAAGCTACGTCGCTAATGCTTGAATAAAACTCTGCTTAAAGAAAAATCCGATAGCCTTGGCTATCGGATTTTTACCTTGCTACTCAACTACTCAACTATTCGGCTAACACGGATTCAACGGTGAACTCGGGTGGGTTGGCCTTGAGCGCTTCAAAGCTTGGGCCTTCGCCTTTGATCAACCACATCGGAGCGTAGAGCGAATCGAAGCTTGGTGTTTCACCCGTTTGTTGGTAGTGCACCTTTAAAAACGCGGTGAGAATGTTATGAAACAAGCAGCTACGGTCATTAAGGTGCAAGCTCTCTTCTCCGGTTTTGCCGCCATTTTGTTCGGCGAAATAGGCATACCATTGATAGTTGGCCTCGATAGACGCTTCCACCGCTTGGTCTAGCGGTGTTGCTTCAAATCCCCAGCTAATTGCAATCAGGCTGTAGAGCGGAAAAATAAGAAACTCATAGTAATTCATCCAGTAAGGTTCGCCTTTTTCAGCTTCAGCAATTAACTCACTGGTGAGGTAGGGAACCACCGCTTGCAGCAGTGCGGCCTGTTGCTCCTTGTTTTGCTCACCAAACAAAAACGCCTTAAACAAGTGAAAGAAATCTTGTTCAATCGGACGAAAATCGGTGAGGTCTGTTTTCCGTGAGATTTCATGAGCGGGAACGGCGTTGAGCTGCGCTTTCGCTTGTTGATTGTCGGCCAAAATCGCCATGCTTGCGCCATCCAACCAATGAACCAAAGAGTCGTAGCTGTTGTAATCGTGCTGCTTTTCTACTGTGGTGACTTGCAAGCGCTGGGTAAAATAGTCCACCTCAATGGTCTGGTTCGGCTGGCAGTGAATCGCCCAATGCATCTTAGCCAGCTCGGACGCCGAACCAATCAAATATTGAATCGCAGGCCGAGACCAATGCAAAAGAATTGCGCGTGCTATTGCATGATAAACTGTCGCTGACGCTGCATGATTCTGGATGTAGGTTGAGTTTGATGAATTCTTTTCAAAAGAAGCACGATAAAAGTGAATATCTTCAATTCCCCAGATGGTGTAATCAGTACGATTCTCAATCATGTAATACGTGAACTTGTGGTGTGGTTTTATGAGTGTATTCATGGTTCAGCCTTGCTTATAGTCGATGATATTGATGCTACCTAAGGCACCACTATTGGTGATATGTTGGTGAACTACTTTGTAGCTCAACTTGTTTTGTTGTACTGCATCGCTTAAAACACGTAAATTCATGCGTAACTCTGTTGTATTAGCCTGTTTTTCCATCTCTAAAATAATTGCCTCGATATATTTAGGATGCCCCTGTTGGTAACTCTTTTTGTCTAGCTTCCTAGAGCCTAAGGCGGGTGAAGAGCTTGTATGCCCTTTCGCTTCCAAGATCGTAACTGCTCCTGACTTTTCGTCAACGTAAATAAAATCGAATCGGCCAGAGCCATTCCCCGCACCGGGACCTGTGGCCAATGGCTTACCCAACTTCGCTTGATTCGCGTAATGTTTGGCGGCCATTTCCCCAAGAATTTCTGAACTTCGATTCACTTCTCGTCGGGTTTGAGAAAGTAAGATCTCTTGTTCAGGCGTGAGCTGTTTCCCTGACTCTTTTATCGCGATAAGCTCTCTTTGTATCTCCAATTTTTCTTGGCGACGGGCTGCGAGCTGTGCAACGGTTGGGCTACCTTTGATGTCTGGATAGTCTGCTGTGTTGATTTTTTGGTTGGTTGGTTGGCCAACTTTTAATGCTGTTTTACTGATGTCACTGTTTTTTAATGCAATGGCTTTACTTGAGCCTTGCCAGTGCCCATCGATAAATTCCCATTCATTCTCTTGGTAAAATTGGAAGCGCTCAGGAGAAGTATCGGATTTTCCTCCGTTTAGTGTCGCGACATAGTCTCGATATTCATCCCAAGTTTTATCGTCCATCCCATCAGGGCGAACATGCGGCACACCATTTCGATCGAGGGGAATCTCACGAAGTGTTGAGCCATTTGAATAGCTACCGTTAATTTTTGTTGGGTTACCTGATGCATCTAAGTTCAGGTGATGTGGCAGGCCTGATATGGCTTCTGCCAGTGTTCCCATATTGTTATCTTTGAGTTTTTGGCTGACTGCACGGCAAAGTTCCTCAAAAGGAATGTCTTCGATTTTCTTAAAAATCTTAAGCTTACCGACAGCAAGGTCTATACCCAGATCGATAGCTAAGTCGATAAGGATTGTTTTCGGATCTCCATTAAGTTCTCCCTTGAGTAGTCGTCGGAGTGTCTTGATGGAATCAATAATCTGATATGCTGTGTAGGCCGCACTGGCAAGAGATACAGCTTTAATAAGCAAGGGTATTAGAAAGAGGGCATTGTGCTCTGCTGCGTTTCCAGCCGCATTTGCTCCAGTCTCGACGTTACCGCTAGCAGCGTACACCGTGATGCCAGCGACAAGTTTGGTGATATTGACGCCATGAGCTTTAAGTTCTTGTAGTTCTCTAACTTTATTCTCGACGTATGTCTTCTCATCAATAATGCCGTTAGAGCGCTCAAATTCGCTGAGAGTTTGTTCTGAGAAACGTTCAACCTTACCTTTAGTAACCGCGATTTCTTGTTCTAAACGAGGGCGTACATATCTATCGGCAATAAATTCTCCAACGACGCCACCAAGTGCGCCACTGCCGCATTGATTGGCAATGTCATTTCTATTTGCGCCATTAATAGCAGCGGATGCGGCGCCGAGACCACACCCTAAAGCGGCATGGCTAATGTATTTTGTGGCTTCGGAAATAGGGTTAGCTGATTTTGCTGCTTTGCCTATCTGCTCTGCGACATTTTTACCAATATTCGCTACCGCTGCATGAGCAAGGGAGTTGACGAGTACCTTATCGAGGTCTTTCACCGATGTAAGGCCATGGCCATCAATTAGGCTTTCTACGTTAACTTGGACAGCAGTGTATAGAATGGAGTTTACCGTTTGATCCGCAATAGAGGCGATTTCATCGGCATTGCCTATAAAATCGGGAACCACTGAATCGACAAAACCACCATTCTGAAGTGATGAAGAG
Source organism: Vibrio cidicii (assembly GCF_009763805.1). NCBI lineage: Bacteria > Pseudomonadati > Pseudomonadota > Gammaproteobacteria > Vibrionales > Vibrionaceae > Vibrio > Vibrio cidicii. The sequence goes on from NZ_CP046803.1 coordinate 1,009,516, forward strand.
ACGTCGGATTCAAAACCTCCCATCAAGGAAGTATCAACATAATTCATGACTCCGGCAGTGACCATGGCTGTTGCTAGTCCTTTGATGGAATCGCGACTTGTCATATTTTTTAGTGTGTCAGACAAGGAGTTTCCGGCGATGAGCTGGCTAGATGCATTGGTAACCAGAGAAGTAAACCCTGCATTAAGTGCGGCAGTTAATGGGCCTGTACCTGCAAATAGCGTTAGACCTGCGCCTCCGGTTGCAACAGCAACCGCCAAGGATAAAATCGCCATGCCAGCGGGTGTTAACCCTTTAACGTCATAGTCCCAACTTTCATTCAACTCCTTGATTTTATTCCATTCTAACTGGAGTTCTGGTGTTGACTGAATGTAGTCTTCAGCGGCTTGTATCCATGCCATATCGGGAGACTGTTTTAACAGAGCCAGCGTATTATCGAAGTTGTTCGGATCACCAACGACATCGATTTTAATTCCTTTTGCTGCTTCAAGTACGAGTCCACCTTTATTTACGAATTCGCTATAGTAGGCATATTCTTTTGCAAACCCTTTTCCTGCGTTACGAAAGGCTAACCCATCGTCATATGATTCCTCTTTCGAATAGTTGTGCCTTTCCAAATACGCTTCAAAGTTAATCGTATCTTTTGATAACAGTTTGGTTATTCCTTCACTTTCCAAGTTGACGGCTTGTATAGTGATGGGACCAAACTCGGTGCTTATAATGAGGTCTTTACCTGCTTTCAGCAGAGTTCTTACAATTTCTGCTCGCGATTCAGATTCCGCACTTTCTTCTTTTGAACCAAAAGCACCACTGGTTTTGATTTCAAAGGACTTAGAATAGCTCCAGGAATCGGTAGCTGGTTTTAGCACTACACCCATGGTAGAAAGCAATTCCAGAATGCCTTGGCTTTCAAGAACGGCACCTTCAGCATATAAAACTTCTTTGCTGACTAAAGAGAGAAGATCAACTGCTGACAACTTCGATTGAATATTAACGAGCGAGCTGGAAGAATCAGTCCATTCTTTACCTGATTGTTCATGCTGTTGGCGGATTTCAACTGGTAAAATCTGAATTGAGCCACCGGCATTGATTTTGAGTACCCCTTGGGAATCAAGAAGCCCCCTTGAATGATGGTTTCACCAGCGGTCTCAATTTTTAGAGAGTCAATACCAAGAATCGTGGCAAAATTGGCACCAAGTTCAGAAAATCCGTGTTGGTAAGTATGTCGATACACTAGTGTTTTATTGACTAATCTATTGGCAATAAGTTGAGTGTCACGGCCAGATATGGTCCCACTTAAGTTATGCAACTCACCTGTCTTTATTTTGGTGGTGCCATTGGATGACACCGTCCCATTTCTATTTATAAAGGTGTTGTAAGCTTGTATATACAACTCTCGATCAGCAATCACCTCACCACCATCAACAAGGAAATGATCGGTTTCGATATGTCCATTTACAACTTGTAATGTGGTTTTATCAACTTTTGTTGCGATCGTCGCTTTCGTTAAATAGACAAATGGAACAACGACTTTTTTGCCGTTGCTTAGTGTCCGTGCTTCAGGCCAAATCATATCTTGAGATAAGTTGTTGATTTGTGACTGAGTGAGCGGCTGCCCTAGTTTTATAGTCGGGTTCTGCTCAAACCAACGCACTCCATTTTTATACAACTGTCTGACCATTCCATTTAAGCCCTGATGGGTTCTGTCGTCATCGCCATTGGTTGATGAAATATAACTGCGATTCAGCAATTGATTTAGTTGCAGGCGTATAACATCTCTTTCAACAAAGGGTGTACCAATATATAGCGGCCTTTCGGACTGATTACTGCCGCTGTGCCAAGTTGCACTAGCGGTTCTTTGAGGAGAGCGAGATTTCACTTCAGTATAGAAATAATCAAATCCGTCAAAGATATCAGGAAGAGCTGAAGTATGAACTGACTTGTAGTAACTGCTTTTAGCAGACTCAATTAGTTGATATCTCATCGAGGTTTGCAGGGCTTCTTCAATATCGCTAAGTTCTGCAACATTCCTAGCATAAGCGAAAGAGGGCACCACCGATTGTGCAGTTACCGTTGCAAGTAAAATCGCAGAAGTTAAATGGTTTAGTTTTGTGCGTTTATTCATTGCCTAACTCCTTATAATTTTCCGTAGGTAATGTTGCCGGTTTGAATGATCCCATCGGAGTTGACAATGCCGTTATTGACACCTCTTACAGAGAGAGAACCTTGGTGTAAATAAAAGAGTGCGGGTACTTGATCGGTGTTCTCTTGAGAAAGTAGTTTTTCGGAAGTGGTTGTCCAATGTTTACTCTTTCTTTTTATGCATTTACCAAATACTCGTCGAGAGCAGTAATTTTGATAATGTTGCGTTGTCGTGCTTTCTATCTTGGACTTCTGCAATAAAATTCCAAGGTTTTTTAATTCAGATAATGCGCCAGTAAAATGACCTAACACTTCAATATTTCCTGCTTCATTATACAATTTCGCAGGTTGGTTATTATGAGATTGAATTAATAAGTTATTTCCCACAAGTATTCTTGGTACTGGGCTTAACGTAGTTAAGTACTGCTGTTTTTTTAGTATGGTGACTTTCCTATTATTTGTAGATAATGGTGGAATAAATTCTTTGCATTTTTTTTCGATACTCTCTAATTCTTCTAAAAATTCAAGGATATTATTGTGACCTCTGCCAAGATACTGAAACTCTAGTGTGTTTATCTTATCTCTTATTTCTGAGAAATTAATTTTATATGAACTTATTATACTTTTTTCTAAACTAATACATTCTGGTGTAATAGGTCTTTCTGGCTCCCAAGGAACCTCAAGTGTTTCAGTGTTTCCTGAAATGTAATAGCGCTCATTTCTAATCGATGGTGAAAGCATTGATAAGTTTCCGTTGAGAACCTCAATGCTACTTGAGCCATTTCTAATTTCCGTTGTAGATTTTATATTTAAATTGTTTTCAGCGATAATTGATACGTCACTAGAATCACTAATAGTGATTAAATCGTCATTAGGGTTACGGTTCTCATTTCTTAGATGTCTATTTTTGTAATCCTCTAGGTTAGAAAAAATATCCATTTTAGGATTAGAGTTAATGATTTTATTTGCGTTTAAGGCAACGCTAAAACCAAGGATATGGGCCTGCCTATCTTCTTTTTTATGATACTTTCTGTGAAGTAAAGAGCATTGGTAAGTACTGCTATTCGAAATAAGGCCTGCACCTAAGCCGAGGTCGATTTTATCTTTAGGTATATGAATGTTACCTTGTCCCCACTTTGGCGAATCAAAGAGTCTCGGATCTTCGCATTCCCAAGGTGTTGTGATGCCATTTTCTATTGTGTTTTTGCTGTTAATTGCGATATTACTACCCACAATCAATCCGCTGTGGCTGTTAACCATATTTCCTTGTGCATCAATAAAAATATCATTTTTAGCCATAAGCTCTCCGCCTTTATTTTTGTAGTCTATGGCAGCGATAGAAATATCATTGGAGGAGATAAGGCCTAGATTTAGAATTTTGTGAGCAGCAATGAGCTTTGTATTATCGGCAATTATACTCTCATGTTTAAATGATGGACTCGGCTTGATGTCAATATTTTTCGCTTCAATATGTACTGAGCTTTCAGATGTTACCCATGAATCTTCCATGACGATGTCACTGAACGATGATATTTTTATGTGGCCTTGTGATAATACTGGGGAACCTGAAAATTGTGTTAATACTTTAATATTAGAGAGAGTAGAGATTGATGGTTCATATTTTTCTTTATTTATAAGAGGAAAATAAATACTTCCGTTATTATGAATAAACACTCCACTAGCTAAAATCGGTTTTTTTATGGTTAAACTGTTTAGATTAGAGGTGCCTTTTTCTACAAAAATATCGTGATTAATATAGTTAACGGTATTGTTTCCAGCGATGAGCATCACATTTGTCTGAGCGGCTGTTTTATTGCCTTTGGGATCGATGGCGTAAGAGCCATCTCCGGTCATACTGACTTTATCAAGTGTGTTTATTGGAGCTGAAAGATCGATATTGGCCGCAATAATATCCACGATATCAGCACCAGATGTGGTCAACCCTTTGTTCTTTATTGCCACGTAGCTAGTTGCTTTGATTTTTTTATTTCTCGTGTCATATGTTCCACCTACAAACGTCACTCGGCCGACGTTTTTAAATGAACAACTATCACAAGTAATGCCTGAAGGGCTGACCAAGACCAGATCTGAGCGTTTGCCTAGCACTTCTAAGTCTCCAATGATCATGGGAGAACTCGCTTGGTTAATTAGAATTGTTAGATTGGATGGTTTATTGAGGTTGCTGTTTAGGTGCGGGTTATTGATAATCGCTAGTTTTATACCATTAGCGTTTAAGCCTTTGAAGGTAGTAATCGTTTCGTCACTTGATGTAGATATAGGAGAAATAGTGGTCCAAGTTTTACCATTAGAGGTCTCTAACTTACCTAATGTTTCTGGGTTGATTGTTTGAATCTGCGGTGTGGGTACACTGGGTTTTAATGTGAGAAAGCCGCTGTGTCCCCCAAAATTGAGTTCAATTCTGTGTTCATCTTGTTTGCTTGCTGCATGTGCACTTGTTGTCATCGCTAGGCTTAAGACTACCGACATGCTAATAATACTACGAATCATAATGGTTCTCATTAATTTATTTTTTGGGGCGCCAATGCTAGTGGAATTTATGCATGCAATCTCATTGTTTTTCTTATAAATGTGACATATGCAACGATTGATATTAATGAGTGACGAATGTTTGCTCTTGTTTAGATGGCGCTTAATTAGATGTTTATTTATTGAATTAGAAATGAGGGATAAAATTTAGAAGTCTAGTTTTAGCACATAGGGATAATCAACCAAGGCCGAACCCAGTTCGGCCTTGGTGGTTCGAGTCGTTCCTAATACCCCATCAGTTGCAACAGGCTTTCGGCGGTGGTGATCGCCTCGCGGCGGTTAGCGATATTGAGCTTTTGATACAAGTTGCGAATGTGGGTTTTGATGGTCGTGCCAGCCACATCCAGCTCTTGTGCTATCTGCTCGTTGCTAAAGCCAGAATAGATCAGCCCCAACACTTGCCATTCACGTTGGGTGAGCGGGCTGGTGCGCACTAACTCCGGCACATTCGGGTGAGTGACCAGTTTTTCGACAAACTCTTCATCAAAATGAATCGAACGGCTGCGCTGGCTCGATGAGATATCTTTCATCAGTTGCTGCGCGCGGTGACGTTCCAGATCGCCGAGCTCGTGACGGTTGGTCAGTTTTTCTAGTAAGTTGCCAATGGTCGCCCCGTCAATTAAGAAGTTCCCCACCATACCCGTCTGGTTGGTGAGCACTAACGCCTCTTTAAGCAGCGATTTGGCTTGTTCTTCGTCTTTCTGCTGGACTGCGTAAATCGCTTCAACAATTAGGTTGCGATTTTTGTCGGTGATTAAACGTGAGCGGTTCGCTTCACTTTGCAGAAAATCGAGTGCCTGACGCGCTTCTGAGTATTGACCAAGATTGATGTGCGCACGGGCGATGTTGCGCCACTGCAATTGACAGAAGTGGTTGCTGGCGGTTTCCGGACGAACCGCACTGTTGAGCCACTCTTGCGTTGCTGTCATGTTGCCCTTGGCTTGCCAATACAAGATCAGCGAAAGCGAGGCGTTGGCGGTCCAGTCGACGTGATAGGTAGACTGTTTCATTAAATGCTGGATGTGCTCGATGAACTTACCGGCGCGATCCAGCTCACCGCGACCAATGGCAATACGCGCCAACATCGAGTAGCTGTGTAAGTGCTTACTTGGCGCGTGATTTTCGAGGATCTGTAGTCCTTTGTAAGCGCACTCTTCGGCTTCGTCTAGGCGGTTCCAACACCACAGTACTTGCGCCCGAATGCGCAGCAAAAACTCGTGCAGCGGTACGTGTTGCAACTGCTGATCTTCTATCAATTTAAACGCCGAATCTTGCAGTTCGAATGCCGCTTGCACATAACCCTGCGCGATGAGAATTTCACTTTGCTGCAAAATTGCCCACAGCGCCTGATGGTACACTTGGTACTGACGTGCCAGCTTCTCGGTTTGTTGCATCATCGGCAGCGCACGGTCCAAGCAGCCAATCACGTGGTTGACTTCGCCGACCACGGAAGTGGCGACAATACGGCTGCGATAGACAGTGGTATCGAGCTGACTCAGTGCCAGCTCCGCCAGCTCCAGCGCTTTTTGCGGTTCATTGTTATTGATCGCCACTTGCGCCAGCAGCGCATTGGCTTGGCCTTGGTAGTGAATGTCGAGGTCAATATTGCGCTTTTTGTGCTCATTTTCCGCTTCCGCGAGCAAGGTGCCGACTTGATTGTAGCGGTGCTGACTTTGTGCCAGCCAAGCGCGCAACATGGTCAGTTTGGGGTCGCTAAACAGCAAGTCTTTATCGAGCAAGTTGATCGCCGCTTCTAAGGTTGAGAGCTCACCTTGGTGGAACATTTTCCAGCCGTACTCGTTGAGGATCTCCGCCACCAGTTCGCCGTCGTAGGCGCGCTGTGCATGACGCAGCGCTTGATGGGGCATCTTCTGCTTGAGCCAAGCGATCGCCGCGTTGCGGTTGAGATCTTGCTCTTGCTGCGGGATGCGCGCCTGACGTTCGTGCGACAAAAACTCGCCAAACAGATTGTGGAAGCGGAACCAGTTTTGTTCCCCCTCCAGCGGATAGATAAACAGGCCATAGCGGTTGAGCGATTCAATCATGCCTAGCGCATCTTCGCGCTGGGTGAGCGCGTAGACCAGTTCATCGTTGAAATGATCGAGCACCGACACCTGCATCAGAAACTGGCGCGTCTCTTTATCGAGCAGATCAAAAACCTCTTCCACCAGATAATCCCACAAGTGAGCGTGGTTAAAATGCGAGACCGATTCAGCCGATTGCGCCAAGGTGCGCTTTTGGTGCTGCGCTTGCAGCGCGATCAATTGCAGCGCCGATGGCCAACCTTCAACGTAAATACGGAGGTTATTGGCGGTATCTTCGTCTATCCCGTCGCTAACGCGCTGATTAAAAAAGCGCGTGGTCTCTTCGGTGTCAAAGGCGAGCATCTCATTGCCAATCTCAATCATCAGATCGCGCACGCGCAAATTAGCGGTACCGAGTGGCGGATTGGCGCGGCTCGTCACCACTAAGGTGACGTTATCCGGCATGTGTTTGAGGAAAAAGCGCATCGCCTCGTGGATCTCGTCGTTGGTAATGACGTGATAGTCATCCAACACCACGTAGCACTCTTGATGAAAATCGCTCATCTCCGAGAATACGTCACTAAAGAGTGAACGGAGCGAGGAAAATTGGCGTTTTTCGGCCTGTTTGAGCGCGTTGGCGCACTGGCCATTGGTGGCTTTATTCAGCGCTTGCAGCAGATAGTTTACAAAGCGGAAGCCATCGTTATCACTGTCGTCGACACTGTACCAGCCGACATGCGTTTTATCGGCTAACCACTGCGCGGCCATGGTGGTTTTTCCGTAACCTGCAGGCGAGCGAAACAGCACCAATTTGTAGTGTGGTGCTTGCTGTAGCAGATCCAGCACTCTGGGACGCACAATGGCGTTATGCAGTCGTCCTGGGCGCGTGAGTTTAGAAGGAATCCACATCGTTAACTGTCCTTATTTTGGCGGTGTCCGCAGCGAAGACACCGTAAAAACGGGCGAACAAAAATTAGTCAATTTGCTCGATTTGTCCGGCATGTTACGTTAAACAAAAGACGAAAGACTTTGATCCACTTCCTAATTCTCAAGAGCTGATGCTTTTCACGCCAACTACGCCCCGTTTTTGTGAACTATATCAATATTAATCTCTATTTTCAGTCTAGATTTAAATACGGCTGCGCAACATTTTGTAATATTTTTCATTGTTGGAAAATTTATTGTGATCGGTTTTACATAAATGGATTTTAGAAAATTGCCTGTCAATCACAGCGTCATGTTTCTCTTTTAAGGTGATTGAGTGATGGCTGTGATCTTGGTCACTGCAATCTGGTTGCTGAGGTTGATTGGTGAGAGACAGATCACTAACTCATCGCTGGTCCCCCCTCTACGCCCTGACCCCTCCTCCCGTAAAGGCCCAAAAATGGGAGGATGTTTATTCATTGCCATCCATGCACGATGTACCGCAGATGGATTAGAACCAAAGGTGAGATTTCTCTAATGAAACCTACTCAACAAAAACAGTTCGACAAAGTGTCGTTCCAAGAAAGTGTCAAAAAACACCTCTCAGCAACTTACGCCCACACGCTAGAAAACGCCGATAGCCGCGCTTGGTATTTGGCGATGGGTCGTGCGCTCGCAGAGCTGACGACTTTCGACTTACTTGCTACCGAAACCGACAAGAAAATTCTTCAAGCTAAGAGCGTTAACTATCTTTCTCTAGAATTCCTGATTGGCCGTTTAACCGGTAACAACCTCATCAGCTTAGGTCTGTATGAGCAGATCACCGAGGCGATGGCAGAACTTGGCCAAAGCCTGACGGATCTGCTGGAAGAAGAACGTGATCCTTCTCTGGGTAACGGTGGTCTTGGTCGTCTCGCGGCGTGTTTCATGGACTCGCTGGCTGCGCAAGAATTCCCAACCGTGGGTTACGGTTTGCACTACGAGTACGGCTTGTTCAAACAATCTTTTGAAAATGGCCGTCAAAAAGAAGCACCTGATGCTTGGTGTGGCGTTGAAGGTTACCCATGGGAAGTGGCACGTCCTGAACTGGCGCAACAGATCGGTTTCTACGGCCATGTGGAAGCGTACCAAGAAGATGGCAAAGAGAAACGCCGTTGGGTACCGGGCATGCATGTAAAAGCGATGCCGTGGGATCTACCGATCGTTGGTTACGAGAGCGATACGGTTTATCCGCTGCGTTTGTGGGAATGTCAGGCGATCGCCCCATTCTCGCTAGAGAGCTTTAACAACGGCAACTACTTTGAAGCGCAGCACGCACTGATCGACGCGGGCAACATCACCAAAGTGTTGTACCCGAACGACAACCACGAAAAAGGCAAGACACTGCGTTTGATGCAGCAATACTTCCACAGCGCTGCATCGGTACGTGACATTCTGCGTCGCCACGAAGCGGCGGGTCACGCGCTGGCGGATCTGGCAAAATTTGAAACCATTCAGCTTAACGATACGCACCCAACCATCGCTATCCCTGAGCTAATGCGCATTCTGATCGACGAAAAAGGTCTGACTTGGGATGAAGCGTGGGCGATCAGCTCAAAAACGTTCGCTTACACCAACCACACACTACTGCCTGAAGCACTGGAAACGTGGAGCGAGTCGTTGATTCAGCACCTGCTGCCGCGTCACATGGAGATCATTTACGAGATCAACCACCGCTTCTTGCAAGAAGTTCGTGCCAAATGGCCGGGTGATGTGGCGAAACAGCAAAAACTGTCGATCATTCAAGAAGGCTTCCACCGTATGGTGCGCATGGCGAACTTGTGTGTGATTGGCTCTTATGCGGTCAACGGCGTTGCAGCGCTGCACTCAGAGCTGGTTAAACGTGACCTGTTCCCAGAGTTCAACGAACTGTATCCAACGCGTCTGCAAAACGTGACCAACGGTGTGACGCCACGTCGCTGGTTGAAGTTCTGTAACCCAGGTTTGTCTGCGCTGATCTCTGAGAAGATTGGCACGGAGTGGCCAGCTCATCTTGAGCAGCTAGAAGGCATTGCCAAGTTTGCCGATGACGCTAAGTTCCAAAAGCAATACATGGCGGTTAAGAAAGCCAACAAAGAGCGTTTGGCCAAGTGGGTCAAAGAGAACATGGGTATTGAGCTAGATACCAATGCGATCTTCGACGTACAGATCAAACGTCTGCATGAGTACAAGCGTCAGCATCTCAACATGCTGCACATCCTGTCTCTGTATCATCGTCTACTGAGCGATGCGAACTTCGACATGGCGCCTCGCGTGGTGTTCTTTGCAGCCAAAGCGGCGCCGGGTTACCACTTAGCGAAAGAGATCATCTTTGCTATCAACAAGATTGCAGAGAAGGTCAACAATGATCCACGTATCGGCAACAAGCTGAAAGTGGTCTTCATCCCTGACTACCGTGTCAGCATGGCGGAAATCATCATTCCAGCGGCAGACGTTTCTGAGCAAATCTCAACAGCAGGTAAAGAAGCATCTGGTACCGGCAACATGAAGATGGCGCTTAACGGTGCACTGACCATCGGTACCATGGACGGCGCGAACGTGGAGATCCGCGAAGAAGTGGGCGATGACAACATCTACATCTTCGGTTTGGAAGTGGATGGTGTTGAAGCGCTGAAAGCGAAAGGGTACAACCCGTTTGATTACTACCACGCCGATCCGCTACTCAAAGCATCAATGGATCTGCTGCTGGGTGAGGAGTTCACTCCGGGTCAACCTGGTCTGCTGCGCGCCACTTACGACAGCCTGCTTGATGGCGGCGACCCATACCTCTGCTTGGCTGACTTCGCCTCTTACGTGCAAGCGCATGAAGCGATGGACAAACAGTACCGTGACCCAGCGGGTTGGGCGAAGAAAGCGATTTTGAACACCGCCTTGGTTGGCAAGTTTAGCTCAGACCGCTCAATTCGTGATTACGTGAACAACATCTGGAAACTCGAAGCGGTTCAGCGTTAAGCAAAATAACCAAGGTAGCCAACGGCTGCCTTGGTTGTTTATCCACGACTTGGTTGTTTATCTAAGAATTAAATAACAACACTAATTGCAGCAATAAAACCCTACATTGAAGGCTTGAGAAGTACCTTCGGAGAAAGCGATGAAAGAACAAACAGCATTAAAGAAAGTCGCAGAGATGGCAAGATTAGCCGATAGCTACGTCAGCGCTTGGGGAGATGAAGCGTACGTTTCCGATGAAACGCTTCGCCGCCTGTTGACTTCGCTTGGCTACGACACCAGCAGCGACGAAAAACTACTGGCATCTGCTGAAAGAATGCACAAGAAAGACGTATTGGCCCCTGTTTTGGTTCTACGTGACGGTGATGCGGTTGAGGTTGAGCTTAACCTTGGCGTGAGCGCGCGTGAAAGCGAGTTCAACTGGCGCTTAGAAACCGAGCAAGGAGAGGTACTGGAAGGCTATCTTCAATCACAAATTGTGCGTGACGAGCGTGCCGAGGGTGGCCCTCTAGTGTTTGCACTGCCAAAAGATTTGGCGTGGGGTTATCACAAATTGTATGTCAGTCGTAAGCGTCGCAAAGCGCCTTATGAAATGACGCTGATCAAAACGCCACGCGCGTGTTTCAAACAAGGTTCGCTGGAGCACGGCAAGAAACTTTGGGGGCCAAGCATTCAGCTTTACACCCTGCGCACTCAGCATAACTGGGGTATCGGTGATTTTGGCGATCTGAAACAACTGGTTAGCGACATCGCTTCGCGTGGCGGTGATTTCATTGGTCTAAACCCAATCCACTCACTTTTCCCAGCCAACCCTGAAGGGGCTAGCCCATACAGCCCATCTTCTCGCCGCTGGCTGAACATTCTGTACATCGATGTGAGTTCCGTACCTGAGTTTGCCCTAAGTGCACAAGCGCAGCAAAAAGTCGGCAGCGCAGAGTTCCAGCAGCGCCTGCAAAAAGTGCGTGAATCGCACTGGGTGAATTACTCGCAAGTCGCCGAGCTGAAGATGAGCGTATTGCCGCTCTTGTTTGACGAGTTCAAAGCGCGTCATCTGGACAAAAACAGCGACCGCGCTCGCGCGTTTCTCGCTTTTGTCGAAGATGGCGGCGACAGCTTAGTACACCAAGCGGCGTTTGACGCTTTGCATGCCGATCTGCACGCCAAAGACAGTAACATGTGGGGCTGGCCTGTTTTCCCTGAGCAGTATCGTCGTTTTGATTCTGCCGCGACGCAGAAGTACATCAAAGAGAACCAAGATCGCGTTCACCTCTACATGTACCTGCAATGGATTGCGGATGGCCAAATCAACGAAGCGCAAGCACTTGCAGAAGAGAAAGGCATGTCGGTTGGTCTGTACCGTGACCTCGCGGTGGGCGTGGCCGATTCCGGCAGCGAAACGTGGGCAGACAACGGCAACTTAGTGCTAGACGCAAGCATTGGCGCGCCGCCAGATGTGCTGGGCCCACTTGGTCAAAACTGGGGTTTGCCGCCGCTTAACCCACAGGTGCTGCAAAACACCTCATACGACGCGTACATCAAACTGCTGCGCGCCAACATGAAACATTGCGGCGCACTGCGTATCGACCACGTACTTGGCTTGCTGCGTTTGTGGTGGATCCCAAGAGGTGAGAAAGCGACTGAAGGGGCTTATCTCTACTACCCAGTGGAAGACATGCTGGCGATTTTGGCGCTGGAATCTCACCGCCACCAGTGCAGCGTGATCGGCGAAGATTTGGGTACTGTTCCTGACGAGATCGTTGACATCTTGCGTGACGCGGGCGTGCACTCTTACAAGGTGTTCTTCTTCGAAACATCGAAAGAAGATGGGGGTTTCATTTCACCTAAGCATTACGCCGAGCAATCCATGGCGGCACTGTGTACCCACGACATGCCAACGCTACGCGGTTTCTGGCACTGTGATGACCTGAAAATGGGTCGTGAGATTGGCCTTTACCCGAATGAAGAGCAACTGCTCGGTTTGTTTGATGATCGCTTGAAGTGCAAACAAGGCATTCTGGACAGCGTGCGTTGGCACGGTTATCTGCCAGAAGGCATCGGTCACGACGCGCAATTTGTGCCAATGGATGCTTACCTAAGCGAAGCGCTGCAACTGCACGTCGCAGCGGGTTCGTCGGCACTGCTTAGCGTTCAGCTTGAAGACTGGCTGCAAATGGACAACCCAGTCAACATTCCGGGCACGGTCGATGAGTACCCGAACTGGCGTCGTAAACTGTCGATGAATCTTGATGAGATCTTCAGCCGTGACGATGTTAACCGCATCGCCAAACGTTTGAGCGAAGTGCGCGCCCAAGCGAGCAAATAAGCCGGCTTGAAAAGAGATGACCCGATGTAATGACTTGATTTTACGCACAGAAACTACAGCATGGGTCACTCTATCTTTACCAGTAAATTGGTAGAATAAGGTACCGTTATTATGCCCGCCCCATAAAGCGGGCATTTTTGTTATTTATTGCCGTTTGCGCTTTACTGTGTAACGCAATAAGTTTGTGGTGAACGCGGAATTTAGTTCACAACGTTGGCTGTTTGGCGAGGGAAAAGGTTTGAAAAAAAGTGTAAAAAGTAAGCGAGATCAGGTGGTGGAGAAATTGTCTCAAGCCGCTTACGCCGACCCGTTCTCATTTTTGGGTCCATTTATTGATGATGTAGCAGGCTCACTGCGTGTTTGGATGCCCGGAGCAACTGGGGTTGAACTGGTGCTGGATGGGCAACCACGCATCACCTTAAAACGCGAAAAAGAGAGCGCGTTTATTCTAGAAGAAAAGCGCGATCTGCATCTAAGGCATTACCAATTAGCAATCGATTGGAATGGCGTGGAGCAGCTTATCGATGACCCGTATCAGTACCATACCATTTACGCTGAGTATGACGATCTGCACACTCCAAAGCAGATGTATCACCATATGGGCGCGCAATTTGTCACCCAAGAGCGCGGCGGAAAGTCGATCTCCGGGGTTCGTTTCTTGGTCTATGCGCCACACGCTTCTGCGGTGAGCTTGGTCGGTGCGTTTAACGATTGGGATGGCCGCCGCCACCCGATGCAGCGTCTGGATTACGGCATTTGGGGTCTATTTGTCCCCGGCCTAGAAGAAGGCGTTAGCTACAAGTTTGAGATGAAAGGGCCTGATGGCAAAGGGCTACCACACAAAGCTGACCCTTGGGGTTTCTACGCTGAGCAATACCCTTCTTTTGCATCGGTCACTTACGATCACAATCGCTACCAATGGCAAGACGACGCTTGGCAATCGCGCCCGGTGACGGCGAAGCGCAAAGAAGCGCTGTCATTTTATGAGCTGCATGCAGGCTCTTGGAAACGCAATGCTGATGGCGAGTTTCTTAACTATCGCGAATTGGCCGATGAACTGGTGCCATACCTTACCGAAATGGGTTACACCCATGTCGAGCTGATGCCGGTCTCTGAACACCCGTTTCTACGGCTCTTGGGGTTACCAGCCGGTTGGTCTGTTTGCGCCCACTAGCCGTTATGGCTCACCAGATGATTTCAAATATTTCGTCGATGCGTGTCACCAAGCTGGCCTTGGCGTAGTGCTCGACTGGGTACCGGCGCATTTCCCGTCAGATGATCACGGCTTGGCCAATTTTGACGGTACGCCGCTGTTCCACGATCCTGATCCGCGTCGTGGCTGGCATCAAGACTGGAACTCGTTTATTTATGACGTGGGCCGCGAGCAAGTGCGCCGCTTCTTGGTCTCCAACGCGCTCTACTGGTTCGAGCAGTTCCACATTGACGGTATTCGCGTTGATGCGGTGGCGTCGATGCTTTACCTCGACTATTCACGCAGCCACGGTCAGTGGATCCCGAACCAAGACGGCGGCAATGAGAACTACGATGCGATTGCGATGTTCAAATGGATGAACGAGGAAGTGTACAAATATTTCCCGAATGCCATGACCATTGCTGAAGAATCGACCGCGTTTCCGGGCGTGTCTGCCCCGACTTTCCTCGGTGGTTTGGGCTTTGGCTTTAAATGGAACATGGGCTGGATGCACGATAGTCTCGCGTACATCAAAGAAGAGCCTGTGCACCGCAAATACCACCACAACACGCTCACATTCCCGCTGGTGTATGCGCACAGTGAAAACTACGTGCTGTCGTTGTCGCACGATGAAGTGGTGTACGGTAAAGGCTCGATCCACAACAAGATGCCTGGGGATGAGTGGCAGCAAACCGCCAACCTGCGTGCGTACTACGGTTATATGTATGGTCAGCCGGGGAAAAAACTCAACTTTATGGGCGCTGAGTTTGGTCAAACGGCGGAGTGGAACCACGACGATCAACTGCAATGGTTCTTGCTCGATTTTGAACGCCATCAAGGGGTGAAAGCGCTGATGCGTGATCTCAACTTCTTGTACCGTAACGAAGCGGCGCTGCACGATCAAGATTGTGTGCCAGCCGGTTTCGAGTGGCGTTTGCAAGACGCCGCAGAGCTGAGCATCATCGCTCACGAGCGTATTAGCGAAGCGGGTGAGCGTATTTTGGTGATCTCCAACTTTACTCCGGTTCCGCGCGACGATTTCCGCCTTGGTGTACCAAGTCAGGGTACCTATTCGCTGTTGCTCAACACCGATGACGGCAAATACGCTGGTGCTGATTACGCCGTGCTGCCACAAGCAAAAACGGAAGCCATCGCGAGCGAAGGTCTGGCGCAATCCATTGTGCTTAACCTGCCGCCGCTGTCGACGCTGTTCTATAAACTGGGCTAAAAATCCGTTTCTAGATCGGCAAAAATGGGAACCGAGCGTTCCCATTTTTTATTGGCTAAATTTTGCACTAAAATCCTTATCTGGCTCTTTGCAATTTTTTGCCGTCAGTTATAATTCGCGCTCTTTAGAGATATCGCCAGCAGCGAAAAGTGGCAATTCGATCACGACCGGCTGGAAGTAATCAACACTGGAAGCAGACCAAGTAATGACAGTTCAAACGTTTACGCCTAACCAAACAACTACGTTGGAGACGGCAAAAAAAACCATCGAGCAGCAAAGCCAAGAAATGACGCCAACGGGTGGCAATAAAGTCGGTTTTGTCTCTTTGGGTTGTCCAAAAAACCTGGTGGATTCTGAGCGAATCCTGACTCAGTTACGTACCGAAGGCTACGAAATCGTCAACAGTTACCATGATTCTGACGTCGTGATCGTCAACACCTGCGGTTTTATCGACAGTGCGGTGCAGGAATCGCTGGATACCATCGGCGAAGCGTTAAAAGAGAACGGCAAAGTGATTGTGACTGGCTGTTTGGGCGCGCGTGAAGATGAGATCCGCGAGGTGCACCCGAATGTGCTTGGTATTACTGGCCCGCATGCCTACGAAAACGTCCTTGAACACGTGCACCAGTTTGCGCCAAAACCCGCGCACAATCCGTTTACCAGCCTAGTGCCGGATCATGGCGTTAAGCTGACGCCAAAGCATTACGCTTATTTGAAAATATCGGAAGGGTGTAACCACCGCTGCACCTTCTGCATCATCCCATCGATGCGTGGCGATCTGGTTAGCCGTCCGGTGGGTGAAATCATCAGCGAAGCGGAGCGTTTGAAAAACGCTGGCGTGAAAGAGCTACTGGTGATCAGCCAAGACACCAGTGCTTACGGGGTCGACAGCAAACACAGCTTAGGCTTTGCCAACGGCACGCCTGTGCGTCAAAACATCAAAGCGCTGAGCGAAGAACTTGGCAAACTGGGCATTTGGGTGCGCTTGCACTATGTCTATCCGTATCCACATGTGGATGATTTGATCCCGCTGATGGCGGAAGGAAAGATCCTGCCGTATTTGGATATTCCGTTCCAACACGCCAGCCCGAATGTTTTGAAAGCGATGAAACGTCCGGGGCGCGCCGAGCGTACGCTGGATCAAATCAAAAAATGGCGCGAAATTTGCCCTGAGTTGGTGATCCGTTCGACTTTCATCGTCGGTTTCCCTGGCGAGACAGAAGAAGATTTCGAGATGCTGCTGGAGTGGCTAAAAGAAGCGCAACTGGATCGCGTTGGCTGCTTTAAATACTCTCCGGTTGAAGGGGCGGCGGCAAATGAGATCGCGGAGCAGATCGCCGAAGAGGTCAAGCAGGAGCGTTTTGAGCGCTTTATGCTGGTTCAGCAAGAGATCAGTGCCGCCAAGCTGCAAAAACGTGTTGGCAGCATCATGAAAGTGATCATCGATGAAGTGGACGAAGAGGGCGCGATTGGCCGTACCTACGCTGATGCGCCGGAAATCGATGGTTTGGTTTACCTTAATGGCGAAACCAGCCTCAAGCCGGGTGAGCTGGTTGAGGTGGTGATCGAGCACGCCGATGAGTACGATCTGTGGGGGTCGCTGGCCAGCGCGCAGTAAAACCAACGATTGTTACCAGCAAATCATCGCAATCAAAAAGAGTCGGCTTGTCCGGCTCTTTGCTTATCCCAGCATAGGGAGGGTGGAGACCAGCAGTAGAAGCGCCATGCTGATGTTGAACCCTTTGACTCGCGTGCTAGTGGTAAGCCAACGCTGCAATTGTGTGCCAGCGGCGGCCCAAAAGCTGACCGAAGGAATGTTGGCAGCGATAAAAATCCCGGCGATCAACGTCAGCTCCCACCAATGGCTGCCGCTGCTGTAAACGCTGACCGCAGTCAGTGCCATCGACCAGCCTTTAGGGTTTACCCATTGAAAACTGGCGGCTTGTAAAAAATTGAGCGGCGTGAAATTCTCTTTCTCGGCCGCTTTGCCGCTGGTGGCGATTTTCACCGCCAAATAGAGTAAATAGCTCAGACTGAGGTATTTCAAAATATCATGGCTGAGTGGGTAGTGGTTAAACAGCCCCATCAGCCCCACGCCGACTAAGATCACCATCAGGGCAAAACCGAATGTAACGCCAAGCATGTGCGGAATGGTGCGCACAAATCCGACATTGGCCCCTGAGGTCATCAACATAATGTTGTTCGGACCGGGGGTAAAGGTAGAAACAAACGCAAACAAGGCCAAAGCCCCCAATTGTTGCAACTCCATCATTTTTTCCTCAATTTCTCTTATTGTTGGTTCATGAGATAACGCTTGACCGGTCACGACAATCATAAGTAGTTTCAATGGCAATTTTGTGCTTATATTTGATGACAAAACACAATATCAGCAAGAAAATTTCACCATGGACAAGTTTGACGAAAAAATATTGCACGCACTGAAAAATAATGGTCGTCTCCCTAATGTTGAGCTGGCAGAGCGTGTCGGGTTGTCGGCCTCGGCCACCTTAAGGCGAGTGCAAGATTTGGAGCGAAAAGGGGTGATTCAGGGCTACCGGGCGATGCTCGACAGCAGTCAACTTGGTATCGGTTTTGTCGCCTATGTATCGATTGGGCTGGCGTCGCACAGTAAAAAAGCGCAGCAACAATTTGAAGATCATGTGCGCTTTGTCGATGAAGTGGTCGAGTGTCACAACATCACGGGAGCGAATGAGTACTTACTTCGAGTCGAAACCCGCGATCTGGTCAGCTACAAGAAATTTCACGCCGATGTGTTAGGAGAGTGCGAGCAGGTCAAATCCATCACCACTATGGTGGTAATGGACTCGCCAAAGGATGAACGCTAGAGAAATGCGCTCGCTAACGCCTCCCATTTCTCTTGGCCGATAAGCTGAATTACCTGAGTGGTAAAGTCGCTACTGAGCTGAACTTGGCTACCAAGGTCGATGTTTTGCAGGTTATCTAAAGAGTGGCCTTTTGCTTGTAGCGCTAAGTCAAGAGCGTACCAAAATGCGGCACCTTTGAAGTAAAACAGAGGGTAGTATTGATAGTTGCCGAGCTCTTTGACTTGGCGATGCGCCTCGTATAACCCCAGCTTGGCAAAGGGAAACTTCTGCGCCATTTGCTGCCAAAGCACGTCCGGCGTGTCAAAGGCGAATTTACTGCCAAACAGCGATTTTTGCGCATAATACTCAGCCAAGCTTTCGGCTTTCCAACCGGCAAGGTTGCGGTGTTCCATGTAGTGCACCGATTCATGGGCCGAAATTTTTAACAAATGACGTAGTGATTCATCGGTTAACTCGCCCTGCTCAAGCAGGGTATTGGTGAGCAACAGGTTACTGCCTGCCGCGCCGCCAATGCTGCCGCCTTCTTTTTCACGCTTGAAAAAGGCCAATTCCCAATCCTGCATTTGTGCTGGAAACACTTTTTGCAGATACTGCAACTGATGCTCTAACGTGGGTAACCAGCGCTGCTTTTGTTGCAATACTTGCGGGTCTTCAACGTGAATAGTTACGGGCTGGCCATTGATATTCAACGTCGCTGTTGGCATCCCCCATAACAAGTATAGCGGCGGCGCATCTTCCCCTTTCAGTGGATAGCAACGAGCTTGCGGAGTGCACACTTGCGCGTTACTGCTGCCGGCGATGCGCGGCAAGGTATTGAATTCAGAAATAAAATACCAACCGGATTTCGCTGAGTAAGTACTTTCTTGGCTGGAAGGATCAAAACCTTGCGGATCAACCGTTGGCAGGTTCACTTGCCACGTGAGCGCATCACACGCTGTTTCGCGGTGGTAATCCAGTGGTGTGGATGTGCCGTTACGCAGACAAAAGAGATCAGGCTGGGCGGTAATGGGGCCACTTCTTGGCGGCAAAACCGTCATTTTGGGTAACGAGCTCGTATCAATGGAAAAGTGCAGTTGGCTTTTTAATAGCGGGTCGACCTGAACTTGATAAGTGAGCGGTTGAGTGAGTGCGGCAAAAGTGGTGATAGTCGGTAACAAAGCTGCAAAAAGGCGAATAGTCATCATCTGGCATGGGTGGGTTCACGGTTTTTTTAAGACTAGCACCTTCACTTGCGGTTCAGCTGAGAATGTCAATTTACGGTTAACAAATCGTGCCGCCAGCCAGTGCGATGTCGTTCGGATGCTCTAGCGAGGCGAGAATGGCAAGTTTGAGCCCGTGTACGATCGTCTCCAAACTCATACTGGGCTGCTGGCCCAAAACCGCTTGTTGAGTGAGCAGCGGAATATGCACAAATCCACTGCGAATCGCACGTTGTTCGAGATAGTGCTGTACGCTGTAAAAGAGGTGATTGCAGACATATGTTCCGGCCGAATGTGAGATCTGGCAAGGAATACCGGCGTCTTGTAGCGTTTTTGTGATGGCTTTGACTGGCAGAGTTGAAAAATAGGCCGCAGGGCCTGCCGCGTCAATCGCTTGGTCTACTGGCTGATTGCCTGCATTGTCAGCGATACGAAAATCATCCAGATTGATCGCGATACGCTCAGGAGTAATGGCGTGTCTGCCAGCAGCTTGACCAAGCATAATCACCACATCCGGCTGATGGTGTTCAATTGCCTCAATAACCACTTGCGCCGACTGATAACGCACCACAGGAAACGCTGCAACTGACCAGGCGCACTTGCTGCCATGGGCTGTCACTCAGCTTTTTTACCGCTTCAAGAGAGGGGTTGATGGACTCTCCACCAAAGGGTTCAAAGCCAGTTACCAGAACGGTGCGCATGTTAAAATCTCCCAAAATAACAATGAACTACGCTAAATAGCCAAGCCATTATGCCTGCAAATCACTATGCCTGATTTTGGCTCTGCCGCCAATCCGATTTCATCGCCAATTACCTGCACGGTTTGAAGTGGCTCGAAAATGTTTGTCGAGCGCTTTGGCGTGCTACAAACAGGTTGGAAAGAAGCTAGCAAACCGGGCAAAAAGTCCCACTGAATCCCATTTTGAGCGCGGCATGCCACGCACATCCTGCTAGCTTTACAAGCGCCTATTCTCACTAAGCGGGATAGGTTTTCAATACGTAACGTTTTGAGAATCAAAAGGGATCAGGATGAAAAATACAATTACTCTGTCTGCCTTGGGGGCGAGTGTCATCGCCGCGCTCAGCGCATTCAATGTCAGTGCCCATGGCTGGGTCGAATACCCCAATGCGAGACAAAATATCTGTTATGAAGATGGCGGTTTCTGGACTAATCAAACACCGAATAAAGCGTGTCAGGCGGCGTATGATGTCTCTGGCGCGTATCCATTTGTGCAGCGCAATGAAGTCTCGGCCAATGTGCCTAACTATCGTGATATGGCCCATGTAAAAGCGATTGTGGCCAATGGCGAGCTGTGCTCGGCGGGCGATGCGGCGAAAGCGGGTTTGAATCTGCCTTCGCCCCATTGGCAAAGAACCAATGTCTCTTTGGATGCCAACAATCAACTGGATTTAGTGTTCGCTGGCGTGGTGCCACATAACCCCTCTTACTGGGAGTTTTATCTCACCAAACCAAGCTACGATCCTTCTTTGCCACTGACCTGGGATGATCTCGAGCTGATCGATAGTGCTGGCGATGTGGCAGTGGATGATCAAAAACGCTATCGCATTAAGGTCCGCTTTCCGGCGGGGCGCAGCGGTGATGCCATTCTCTACACTCGCTGGCAGCGTGTTGATGCCGGTGGCGAAGGCTTCTACAACTGTAGCGACATCACGTTCAAAGACGGAGGAACCACGCCTCCCACTGACCCGACGGATCCACCGACTGAGCCGGGTAACAACCTGAGCGTGCTGGGCTATTTTGTTCCGCAAGGCTTTACGGTGGAATCGGGAGATACGGTGCGTTTTCGAACCTTTGATGCGTCCGGCGCAGAGCTGGTGGATCTCTCTTTACCGATCAGCGCCAACAACACCAGTACTTGGGGAGCTGAGCTGGCAGGGCAGTTTAATGGTCAGCAACACAAAGATTGGTACATCGGTATCTGGCATCAGGAGATGAACCACTATATGTTCGATACGCGCAACGTGTTTGCCAACCAAGTCCATGCGCCAAGCGCCGATTTCAGTTACGCGCTGTCGCTGGTCAAAGGCGATACCACACCACCGACCGAGCCAGACAACCTTTGGAGCAAAGGCAAAGTTTATCAGGCGGGCGATGTAGTGAGCCACAACGGACGCGAATGGACGGCCAAATGGTGGACCAAAGGTGAGGAACCGGGTACCACTGGAGAGTGGGGCGTTTGGAAATAGTCTCGCGACTAACGATTGGCAGTGCGCACGCGCTGCCAATTCATATAGGCTTCATCGGCCAAATTGAGCATGAGCCTATCCTCTTCGGTGTCACCATACGCATAAATCTTGCTGTAGTCGCTTAAGCGACAGTGCTGTTTTACCCGCTGTACTTTCTGTTTTCTGCTGCAATCGCCCTGTTGGTACTTGCCCGTATATCGGCCTTGTCTGACCGCCATTTCACTGCACAATAGATCTATGCCCTGCGCGTCGCACCAATGGCGCAGATAGAGATCGAGCGACGCGGAGACCAAGATGATCCGATCGCCGCGCTGTTGATGCCAAGCCAGTTTCGCCATTGCCTCCGGCCGTAGATAACGTGGAATAACCTCACGGGCAAACTGCTTTCCGATTACTTGCAAGCTTGCCTCTCGGCGGCCTTTAAACGCGATCCAACTGGCGATGGGGCGCATAAGATGACTTGGCAACAGATTGGCTTTGTACAGCAGATAAAACGGCGCGATCACCATTCGACCCATCCACTTACGCGTGCCTGAGGCGGAATGGTTGAGAAAGAGTGAAAACATATCTTCGTTGGTGAGTGTACCGTCGAAATCAAACAGAGCCAGATTCATCACAACGCCTTGTTATCTTTTGCTTTAAGCGCCAAGTGTACCTCATCAGCGCAAAGAGGCCGAGCCAAAAGGAAAAATGTAATTGCATTAGGATTTATTAGATGGATATGCAAAATATAGTTATAAATAATCGTGTTCTTTACCATAAAAAATCTTTTCCTTAGGCGGGACATTTTTTATTGTGCTGAGTAAACGATGACCTTATTATCCCCCTGCTTCTTGATGATAGCCAATCCGAGTACATCACATTCTGTTTTGTGGCAAGGCGATAGAGCAACTATCCAAGAGTGACTTTGACGGCGCACGCGCGCTCTTATTGACGCTCCACTTTTCATCACGACTCACATGAAAAGTGCCCAACAGACTTGGAGGTTTACAATGGCTCATTCTGCATTTGGTTTTCAATCTATCTCTTCTCCTGCGCTGTCCAATGACGACATCGCGCTGATCGAATCTTCCGTTGAACAATTTGGCGCGCCGCTGTTGCTGCTTGATTGCGATATTATTCGTCAGCAGTACCGTGCACTGAAAAATGCCTTACCCGGCGTGACGTTACACTACGCGCTCAAGCCACTGCCGCACCCTGTTGTGGTCAGAAACGCTGTTGGCGGAAGGCGCCAGTTTTGATCTGGCAACCAGCGGAGAAGTCGATCTCGTTGCGCAAGAAGGCGTACCGGCCGAGCAGACCATCCACACCCATCCGATCAAGCGTGATGCGGATATCCGCGATGCGCTGGCGTATGGCTGTAATGTGTTTGTGGTCGACAACCTCAATGAGCTGGCGAAGTTCAAAGCGTACAGCGAAGAGGTGGAATTGTTGGTGCGTTTGAGCTTTCGCAACTCAGAAGCGTTTGCTGATTTATCGAAAAAATTCGGCTGTTCACCAGAGCAAGCACTGACCATCATTGAAACCGCTCAAGCGTGGAGTATTCGCATTAAAGGCTTGTCGTTCCATGTTGGTTCACAAACCACCAATCCGCATAAATATGTAGAAGCGATCCACACCTGCCATCGTGTGATGCAGCAAGTGGTGGAAATGGGCCTACCAGCACTGAGCACGCTCGATATCGGTGGCGGTTTCCCAGTCAACTACACTCAGCAAGTGATGCCGATTGATGAGTTTTGTGCGCCGATTAACCAAGCGTTAAATGAACTGCCTGATACGGTGCATGTGCTGGCTGAACCCGGACGCTTTATCTGCGCGCCAGCGGTAACTAGCGTTGCTTCGGTGATGGGGCAAGCCGAGCGTGAAGGACAGATCTGGTATTACCTAGACGACGGTATCTACGGTTCGTTCAGTGGTTTGATGTTCGATGATGCCAAATACCCATTGGTGACTATCAAACAAGGCGGTGAGCTATTGCCAAGCGTGTTGTCTGGCCCAACTTGTGACAGTGTGGACGTGATTGCGGAAAACATCATGCTGCCAAAACTGGAAAACGGCGATTTGGTGATTGGCCGTACCATGGGCGCGTACACCAGCGCGACGGCCACGGACTTTAACTTTTTCAAACGTGCGCAGACCATCGCGCTGAATGAACAAGTGGAAAACAGCGAACGTTTGATTGGCTGATAACCCACCTGATGACCGCAAAAACAAAAAACGCTCACATTGCTGTGGGCGTTTTGCTTTTGTGCCACAAGTGGTGAATTCCAGTGGCACTTTCGCTTGTTGTCGGCTTAGAGCTTTTGGTTGAACTGACTGACCGATTCGATGACTTGTTCCGCGCCAGATTTGATCTCTTCCATCAATTGCCCAGCTTGATTGGATAATTGCAACGTGTCGCCAGCCTGCACTTGGCAGTCCGCGATAAGCTCAACCGCTTTGGTGGTTCTTTGTAAATTCTCCGACACCACATCGGCTATCTCTTTGGTGGTTTGGTTGGTTCTCGATGCCAGTTTGCGCACTTCGTCCGCTACCACGGCAAATCCACGGCCCTGTTTCGCCCGCTCGCGCCGCTTCAATCGCCGCGTTTAGTGCCAGCAAGTTGGTTTGGTCGGCAATGGCGCTAATATCGCCTACGAGGTCATCAATTTTCTGTGAGTCGTCTTTCAGTTTTTCTATGTCTTGCGTGGCACGCTGCATCTGCTCGACTAGGCTCTCCATCTTGTCGATCATGCTTCTGACCACTTCTTGACCTTGCGATGTCTGCTTTCCAGTCTCTTCCGAGATGCTGTAAGCCAAATGTGCGGCTTCGGCAACAACCTGTTCTTGATTCACTTGATCGGTGATCACCGTGGCAAACTTGACGACTTTATACAGTTCCCCGAAGTCATCATGGATGGGGTTGTAGGAGGCTTCGAGCCACACGGTACGTCCGTAGTTATCGATACGCTGAAAGCGGTCTGAAATGAACTGACCTGCTGCCAGCTTTTTCCAAAATTCTATGTAAGCGGAAGAATTCGCTTCTTCGCTATGACAAAAAATGCGGTGATGTTTCCCGGCGATTTGTTCATTGTTGCTAAATCCCATGCCGCGCAAGAAATTCTCATTGGCGCGGATAATTGTGCCATCAAGGTTAAATTCAATTACAGCGGTAGAGCGATTGAGCGCTTTGAGCAAATCTTCGTGCTCGCGAGATTTACTGATGGTACGGGTTAGCTCAGTGGCAAAAACGACGAAGCTTTGGACTTTGCCCTTAATATCTATCACAGGTTGAATAATCGCTCTGAGCCAGGCTTCTTGGTGATTACCTTTCTCAATCTGCAAGGCGCCATTCCAATGTTCACGCTTCTCAATGGCACTTTTCATCCGCGTATAATGTGGGGTAGCTCTAGCATGTTTGGGGACGAGGTTAGTGAGGTATTGGTCAGAGATATTAGCGAGCTTAATGCCCAGTTCTTGCTCAAAATTTGCGTTGATGTCAATGACCTTCCCTTGTGGGTCAAGCGTCACGCGCAACATGTCATTGTTGAGGCTCTCATTTGTCTGTTCAAGCGAATACAATCTTTCTTTTAGTTGTTGGTTTTCTCTTTGCTGAGATTTATTAAAAAACATGTCGGTTTACCTTGGGCGAAGGACAGTATTAAGGATTATAGCTTTTGTCACAATTGCTTACATCGTGGTTTAGCACATTCTTAAACAACATGTTAAACAACGAAGTATCAACCAGTCGCGCGGCGGTTTCTATCATATTGAACTAGAGGGAGTTTTCCCTTCCGGCAAAATGAGCGGTAAAGCTTGATGCGAATGAGCTGAAAGAAAAAACGCCCCACAGTGTGAAGCCGACTGACGATCTCGCGATGTCTCTTCGGTCAGCGATGACGCTTGCCCTTCTCGCTAGGCGAGCTAGGCTTGGCTAGTTATACTGCCCACTCTCTTTTTTTCTGAGCCGATGTTGATGAAAGACAGCCTGAGTATTCGTGCCTACACCAAGCAATTGCAAAGCCATGCACACGATGACTATCACCAGTTGGTGCTGCCAGTGCAGGGCAGTATCGATATCGAAATGGCCAGTTTTTGCGGTAAGGTGAGTGTCGGGGAGTGTGTAGTGATTGCCTCTGGTACATCGCATGCGTTTAAAGCCGATGAGCTAGCGAGGTTCATTGTCGCTGACTTAAGTGAGCTACCTGCTTCGCTGACCCAGCAAGAATGGCTGGTGTTTCAGCTTACGCCGCCTATGTTAAGTTTTTTGCATTTCATCGAAAAGCAGCTTGAGTTTCAGGTAGATAGCGGCATTGAAAGCTCGATACTCAGCGTGTTTAACCTGCTTTTGCAACAGCAAAACGGCAGCAAACAGATCGAGCCGAGAATACGGGCGGTGCAGCGACATATTGCGGAAAACCTCGATCAACCGCTCTCGATTGATCGGCTTGCGGCGGTGGCCTGTTTAAGCCCAACTCAGTTTAAAAAGCGTTTTAAACAAAACCTTTCTTGCAGTGTGTTGCAGTATGTTACTGAGCGACGGATGGAAAAAGCCAAAGCGCTGCTTACCCATACAGATTTGCCTGTTCAATTGATTGCGCAGCAGGTTGGCTACAGCGATCTTTCCGCCTTCAGCCGCCGTTTTTCGCTCCACTTTGGCCTATCTCCCCGCGAGTGTGCTCGCTAGTTTTGCGGCTTTGGCACAATAAATTTGCCACTTGCGCTCACATGAACCTTTCCCTGAACAGACAGCTCGGCAGAAAGCTGATATATGCCCCGTTTCTGCGTATCGCAACGGGCGAAAATCATCACCTGATCGCCAATTTCAATCGGTTCATGGTAACGAACGTCGAGCCTTGCCGTCAGCGCTGGAATATTTTGCAACAGCAAACAGTGTGTCATTGCGCCATCGAGCAAGGCACTGGCGATACCACCATGGAGCAGATTTTGATAGCCCATATGACGAACCTGCGGAGTAAACTGCGCAAAGACGAGGTTTTCTTCACTCAATTGGTATTCCACTCCAAGGCTGTACGGGTTTTGTTGTTCGCTGGCGCAGACAGCACAGCTTTTGTGCAGGGTGAGAGCGTGATTCATGGTGATCCCGTTGGTTAGGCAAATTGAGTTAATAGCATATGCCAATAACAGCGGAAGATACTGGCTGCAATCATTGTTTGCAGCCAGTGGTAGAAGTGCGCTCTTTACCCGCCGTGAAACACAAACGATCGCATGGCGATGGAGCCGAGGTCGATGGTTTCGGTCGCAAAGAAGAGCTCATCTTTGCTGCTGGAAGCGCCCGCGATAGTCAATGCTGGTGCGTAATGTTCCAATGTCGGATTGGCCATGTTCATCAATTGTCCCATCGAACTCACATCGGCAAGCGCGGCAAAATTGCGCTCATTCAGTCTATCCGCAACAAAGCGATCGAACTCAAGTGCCCAGTCGTGCGCTTTCCCGTCAAAACGCAGCGCACGCAGATTGTGCACAATGTTACCGGAACCGAGGATAAGCACACCGCGATCGCGCAGTTCAGACAAGGTCTGACCGATACGCAAATGCCAGTCCATCGTTTGAGTGATGTCGACAGAAAGCTGGAACACTGGCACATCGGCGGCAGGGAACAAGGCATCTAAGAGTGCCCACGCGCCATGATCTAACCCCCAAGTATCATCGGCTTCTACTTGATACGGCGAGAGCAATGTTGCTACTTCGCCTGCCAGTTGCGGATGCCCATTGGCTGGATATTGCTTGGCGTACAGCTCGTCTGGAAAGCCGTAGAAATCATGAATGGTGCGAGGCTTGGCAGACACATCAACCAATGTGGTGCCGCGTGTCATCCAGTGTGCTGAAATGACCAAAATGGCTTGTGGCCGAGGCAGCGACCGGCCAAGCTCTGCCCAACTGCGGCTAAAAGGGTTATCTTCTATCACATTCATTGGCGAACCATGCCCGAGGAAGACGAGTGGCATTCTCGGTGATTTTTTCAGGCTGTGTTTGAGTTTTTCTAGTGAAGATGCAAGGCTCATACTCTTTCCTATTCGGTCATGCTTTTGTCGTCGATATAGAGAGTATCCGTCTCGCTGCTTTTCCACGCAATGGCGATTATGTAGAATAACAATCTTCAAAATGTTCTTAATTGGCGTGGCAAAATGGACTTAATCGATGGACTAAAAGCGTTTGTGGCAACGGCGCAAACGGGCTCATTTACTGAGGCGGCAGAGCGTTTGGGGGTTTCCAATCGCATTACCTCAAAATATGTCGCTCAGTTGGAAGAGCGCATGGGGGCTAGGCTGTTGCAACGCACCACGCGCAAAGTGGGCTTAACGCCAATCGGGCAGGAGTTATTGACGCGTGCACCTGCTTTGCTCGACGAGCTGGACGATCTGCTCGGAAGCGTGTCTGAAGCCTCACAGGGGTTAACTGGGCAGCTGCGAATGTCTGCGCCCGTCACCTTTGGCGAGATTTACATCACGGGCCTTATCAGCCGTTTTACGGCGCTGCATCCGGGAATTTGTGTTGATTTGCGCCTAACCGATTCATACGTTGATCTGGCGGCCGATGGTTTTGACCTCGCTTTTCGCATCGGAGAGCCAGAAGTGAACACTCTCAAAGCGCGCAAACTGGGTGAAATCAACAGCTGCTTGGTTGCTTCACCTCACTACTTGGCGAATTACGGCACGCCGCTAGTGCCGGAAGATCTGAAATCGCATTTGTGTATCGTCGATACCAACCGACGTGATCACAGCAAGTGGACGTTTTATCGTGGGGAAACCCCGGTTACCTTTACGCCGCAACGCCATTTGCTGGTGAATAGCGCGCGGATCGCCAGAGATTGGGCGATGGATGGACGCGGAATCGCATTATGCCCAGATTTTGTATTGCATGATGCGCTACACCAAGGTCGGCTAGTTGAGCTGCTGGGTAATTATACGATGAAAACCCATCCCATCAGCGTGGTGTACCTCGCGGGGAATGTTGTGCCGAGAAAAGTACGCGCTTTGATTGATTTTGCCGTTGATGATTTTCAGCAAGTGAGATGAAGGTTAAATTTTTTAGGGAACGTTACCGAAACTGACCGTTAAAGGCTTGAGTGGTGCTGTAAATCTTCTTACACTGAAACAAATCATGTTTGGAGAATTGAGATGAGCAGAGTATGGGTAACGGGCGATGCGGTGGTCGATTTGATCCCCGATGGTGAAACGCACTACCTTAAATGTCCGGGTGGCGCGCCTGCCAATGTTGCGGTGGCGATTGCTCGCCTAGGTGGAGATAGCGCGTTTTTTGGTCGAGTCGGGAACGATCCCTTTGGGCGTTTTATGCAGCAAACACTTAGCCATGAAGCGGTGGATTGCCAGCATTTAGCCCTAGATAGCGAAAAACGCACCTCAACGGTGGTGGTCGATTTGGACGACCACGGTGAGCGTAGTTTCACATTTATGGTCAAGCCAAGTGCGGATCAATTTCTCCAACCTACTGATATACCGAGATTTAAATCGCGAGAGTGGCTGCATGTTTGCTCAATTGCCTTGGCCAACGAGCCAAGCCGCAGCAGCACGTTTGAAGCGATCGCGCGGATGAAACAGGCAGGCGGTTTTGTCAGTTTTGACCCAAACTTGCGCGAAGAAGTTTGGGCGAAACCACAGGAGCTGATCGAGGTGGTGATGCGTGCGGTTGCGCTGGCGGATGTGGTGAAGTTCTCCGAAGAAGAACTGATGCTCCTCACTCAAACGGCCTCGATTGAAGAAGGTTTGGCGGTATTGCAAAGCTATGTACTGCCGCTGGTGGTGATCACCCAAGGTGCCAAGGGGGCTTTAGTGGTGGCGGGCAAAACGCAAACGTTGGTGAGCGGAAAAGTGGTGAAGCCGATTGATACGACCGGAGCGGGCGATGCGTTTGTTGGCGGCTTACTTTACCAACTGTCTGTCGCGCAAGATTGGCGCTCGGCAGAGGCCATCGGTCAGGCTATTACTTGGGCGCACGGCTGTGGCGCGCTTGCTACGACGCAGAAAGGCGCGATGACGGCACTGCCCAATCAAGCGGCGCTTATGGCCTTTCTTGCTTGATGGTGCGAGTGAATTTGTTTTGGGCGAGCTGCGAGCTCGCCTTTTTTCTGTTGTCGTTTTTTTATCTGCCTAGATCACAAAACCGATTCAGATCGTGAATCAGATTAAAGTTTTCTATTAAATTTCGGGATCGTTCCCTAAGGTTGCAGTATAGTCTAGCTACACAAGATAACGCAGGCATGCTTGCTACCTAACTAGGTTGGCTGTGATGTTGAAAAGAGCACACAACAGCGTGTTAGCGAAAGATACTGCAACTTGTCATATTGCGAATTGGTTTATCGGGGAGCGTTTGCCACTTTTCCCATGCGTAAACTGCCAGCTTGCCTAGTTGCGCTCAACTCAATAGCCAGCTAGTCTTTAGAGTAAATCTCTAATAAGGCTAGGATATGGCAGAAGAATTGATGCAAGGCGAGCGAATAACCTGCCGAAATTGTGCTGATAAAAATCAGCTGGGTTTCGATTTCTCGATGGCGTTTCAACCCATCATTAACTGCCACACGCAAACTGTTTTTGGTTACGAAGCTTTGGTTAGAGGGCTGAAGAACGAACCTGCTTTTTCTATCATTTCTCGTATTACCGACGAAAATCGTTATCTGTTTGATCAGTTGTGCCGCGTCAAAGCCATTTCGTTGGCGGCGAAGCTAGGCATAGAATCGATGCTGAGCATTAACTTTCTTCCCAATGCGGTTTACCAACCTGAACGTTGCATTCGCACCACGCTGGAAGCGGCGAAAAAGTATGACTTCCCGACAGAAAGCATCATGTTTGAGTTTACCGAAGTCGAAAAAATAGAAGACAGCCAGCACGTTGAACGCATCGTTTCTTATTACCAATCGTTAGGCTTTAAAACTGCGATCGACGATTTTGGCTCGGGTTATTCTGGTTTGAGTCTGCTGGCGGATTTTCAAACCAACATTGTCAAACTGGACATGGGTTTGATTCGGGATATTGACCGCGATACAACGCGTCAATCCATCGTCACGCACTGTTTGGCGATGTTTCGCGATCTTAATATCAACCCGCTTGCAGAGGGAGTGGAGAGTGAGGGTGAATATCGCTGGCTAAAAGAGGCTGGGGTGGTGTTGATGCAAGGTTATCTTTTTGCCAAGCCCGGTTTTGAGAGTTTGCCGCCAGTGAATTTTATTAACTGAGTGGTAAAACAGAGGAGAAAGAAAAACCACCGTTGGCATGCGGTGGTTTTTTGGTTTTAGCGTGGTGCAAATGACCATGACATAGTATTTAGCGGGGTAAAATGCGCCTGCGCCTCGGTATGATGGAGCGAGATTTGCGTCGCCTCTGGCGGAGTAAAGATGCGCCCTGTCATCACTTTTTCTCCGTCGTTGATGAAGATTTCCAGCGAAGAGTTATCGGCCAGAATGTGTAGTTTCACTTTATCGGACGTGAGCGCGAGTTCGCGAATGGTGTCGCCTTGGCGAATATCGGTGGCGCTGCGATCAAAACGCAGTACGCGCTGCTGTGCGTCTAAAGCTAGCACCACGCGATGCTGCTCATCGTGCATTAAGTGCAGTTCGCTGCCCCAAGGCAGAGTGACTTGCAGTTCAAAGCTTTTAGTACCAAGCGTGATTGGCTGAGCGCTTAGCGCCAGTGATTGTGTTTCGCCGCGCAGAGCGTCCAGTTCGGCCGTTGGCTGCTGGATAATTTGACCTTCTTGCCAACGAAGTTCACGCAGCGCGGTGAACTGGTGGATCCAACCGTTAGCACAACTTGGGTGATCAATTTCGTCGGGCAGCCCCATCCAGGCGCACATTACGCGGCGACCATCGGCGGTTTGCAGGCTTTGCGGAGCATAAAAATCAAAGCCAGCGTCCAGTTCCCAACCTTGCAGAAAATGGAATCCGCCTTGCTCATCCTGCTCAACACGAAAGATGCGGTTTTGGTGCACTATGGTGTGGTGCGGGTTATCTGAGGTGATGCCTTGGGGGCCGAACACGACAAACTGCTCACCATCGATCTCAAACCAATCCGGGCATTCCCACATATATCCATATGGCGCGAGTTCAACGCCGTAGAGCCTATCGAACCGCCACTGATGCAGATCTTCACTGTGGTACACCGCCAACCTGCCTTGCAAATCTCGCGTCTGCGCGCCAAGCAACATGTGCCAACGACCTTGTTTGAACACCACTTTGGGATCGCGAATATGCTCGGTGACACCGGGCGGCAACGTGCGGATCACAGGCCCCATTTTTTCAAAAGTGCCGTTTGCACTAAGGCGAGCCGCACACTGCATGGTTTGTCTGTCACGTTCATGGCCAAGGCGAGTGTTGCCGGTGTAGAACAGCCACAAATTGTCGCCATCACTCACGGCATGACCAGAAAATACCCCGTGACTATCGAACCAATCTGAAGGGGTGAGGGCGATGGACTGCCAAGCCCAGTTGACGAGATCCGCGCTTTTCAGGTGTACCCAGTATTTGTCTTTGTGCTCGCAAGCAAAAGGGTACCATTGATAAAAAAGGTGATATTCTCCTTGATGGTAGACAAAGCCATTTGGATCGTTGAGTAAGCCTTGCGGCGGTGAAATGTGCCATTGTGGGCGATAGGGGCAAGCGGTGGGTTGCAGATGCTGTGAGGCTTGTTGGCGCTGGCGAGCAGCGATAGCCAAACCCACCTTGGCAAGATCCTCATCGCTGATGCTGGCATCGCGCGCCATCGACAGTTGCCATTCTCCGAGGACAGACTCGGCGCAGACAGCGTCGGGCTGTGTAACGCGCTTTGCGTCGATCACGGCAACCGTCACTTGCCCCTTCGGTGCCAAAATTCGTTGGATATTATCGAGCCCGCCAGCGAGTTCGATAAGCTTTTCTAGTGACATAACTTACCTAATAATAAATTCGGGAACGTTCTCAAAAATATAAAACAAAGCAGATTTAGGCAAGTCTTTCTGGCAAAAGAGGAGGGCAGAGTGTCAGTGAGTGTGAGGCCGGGCACAGAAACCCGGCGCAAAAGAGAAAAAACTGAGAGGGGAGCTCAGCAAGTTTCGCGGCTGATATTTTGGAAGGTAAGCACCACTTTACTCATTTCCTGACCGCGCCCCGCGATGCGTTCAAGAAGCATTTTTGCGGCATTTTCTCCCGCTTTATCAAAGGCATAGTTGAATGTTGAAAGTGAGGGTGTGCTGACGTAAGCGAGTTCATCGTTCCCCACGCCCAGCACTTTGATCTGCTCGCCAACCTGAACGCCCTCTTCTTGCAAGGCTTTCACCGCCCCCACAGCCAAACGGTCGGTGGCGCAAAACAGGCCATCGAGTTTAGGATGCGCTTTAAGCTGTTCCTTTGCTAAACGGTAGCCCGACTCAATAGAGAAATCGCCGCGAACATGGAACAAAAGCGCTTGTTGATGAAACGCCAAAGATTGCTCTAACCCCTGTGAGCGCAGCACATCCACGGCGATGTCGTCCCTTTGCACACCAATAAAGCCGATTTGCGAGCAGCCCGCTTGGACTAAGCGGTTACCGGCCTCAAAGCCGACACGCATATCATCGTGCACCACGCTGGGAATATTGTGCATGGAGCCATCTTGCCCAACCAGCACCACGGGCACGGCGGATTGTTGGATAGCCTTGACCAGCGGTGCGTCTAAATGGGTGGCGTAAAAGACAATGCCTTCGACACGCTTCTGGTTAAATATCTGAATATATTCAAGTTCTTTTTCATGAACTTGATGTGTATTGGCCAGCAGAACGTGTTTGCCTGCTTGTTCAAAAATGGCGGTGAGGCCATCCACACCTTGCGCCGTCGCATGGGAAGAGACGCGCGGTACAATCACCCCGATCAAATTGGTCTTTTGTGATTTTAAATCTTTGGCGACTTGATTGACGACGTAACCACATTCGGCAACAGCTTGTAACACTTTGATTTTTGTTGATTCTTTTACGCCGTACTCGTCGTTGATCACCCGAGAAACCGTCGATTTGGACACGCCAGCCATTTTGGCGACGTCATGCAAACTTGCCATAAAGCATCCTATTTCACATTTCATTTGGGATTGATTGCAGAACGGGTCGATCTCAATCCGCTTTTAACGTGATTCTACCCCTGTTTTACGGATCCTCTGCGTTGAATTTACCGATCCCACTCACAGATTTCACCCGCATGTTTTGACCAATGGCGATTTATTGACAAGAATCTGTTTTGCAAACGTTCCCAAAAATGAAAACGAAATCGCAGTCAACCACTATACTGAAACGAAACAACAATCGGGGTGAGTTATGGACTATCCAGTCATAGCAAAACAACTTTTAGAACATTTGGGCGGTAAAGCCAACATTCAGGCATTAGCGCATTGTGCGACACGTCTGCGCTTAGTCGTCAAAGATGAAGCGCTGATCAATGAGAGTGCGATTGATTCTCTAGACGGGGTAAAGGGTCAGTTTAAGGTCGCTGGTCAGTACCAGATTATTTTTGGTTCTGGCATCGTCAACCAAGTGTATGCCGAAATGGCGAAACTCACCGGCATGGCAGAGATGTCGACCAACGACGTCGCCAGCGCGGGTGCAGAAAAGCAGAACGTTGTGCAGCGTGCGGTTAAAGGTTTGTCGGATATTTTTGTCCCTATCATTCCGGCGATTGTCGCGGGCGGCCTGCTGATGGGTCTGTTTAACGTGCTAACCGCCAAGGGGCTGTTTATTGATGGGCAATCGCTGATTGACGCCAATCCGGGCCTTGCTGATCTCGCCAGTATGATCAACACTTTTGCCAATGCGCCTTTCGTTTATCTCCCTGTTTTATTGGCATTTTCTGCTTCTCGTAAGTTTGGTGGCAACCCATTCCTTGGCGCGGCACTTGGCATGTTGATGGTTCACCCTGATCTGCTCAATGGCTGGGGTTTTGGTAGCGCGACGGTTTCCGGTACGGTGCCGACGTGGAATATTCTCGGTCTGGAAATCCAAAAAGTAGGCTATCAAGGCTCGGTGCTTCCTGTGCTAGTGTCGGCGTTCATCTTGGCGAAAGTGGAGCTTGGCCTGCGTAAAGTGGTGCCATCGGTTCTCGATAACTTGCTTACTCCGATGTTGGCAATTTTCATCACTGGTTTTCTTACCTTCACGCTGGTAGGTCCGATCACTCGCGATGTTGGCTTTATGTTGGGCGACGGCTTGAACTGGCTGTACGATTCGGCGGGCTTTATTGGCGGCGCACTGTTTGGCTTTATCTACGCGCCATTTGTGATCACCGGCATGCACCACAGCTTCATCGCGATTGAAACTCAGCTTTTAGCCGACATCGCGACTACGGGCGGCACCTTTATTTTCCCAATCGCGGCGATGTCAAACGTTGCGCAGGGTGCTGCGGCTTTAGCCGTCGGCTTCACCACCAAAGAGACCAAGCTGAAAGGCATTGCGTTGCCTTCGGGTATCACGGCGCTACTGGGTATTACTGAGCCAGCAATGTTCGGTGTGAACTTAAAACTGCGCTACCCATTTATTGCTGCGATCATCGGCGCGGCGGTTTCCAGTGCCTTTATCACTCTGTTTAACGTTAAAGCTCAGGCGCTCGGCGCGGCAGGCTTGCCAGGCGTCATCTCAATTAACCCAGAGAAGATCGGCTACTACGTGG
Source organism: Vibrio cidicii (assembly GCF_009763805.1). Taxonomy (NCBI): domain Bacteria; kingdom Pseudomonadati; phylum Pseudomonadota; class Gammaproteobacteria; order Vibrionales; family Vibrionaceae; genus Vibrio; species Vibrio cidicii. Next base: position 1,044,755 of record NZ_CP046803.1, read on the forward strand.
TGGGCATGGTGATCTCTTTTGCTGTTGCCTTCGGCTTAACCGTCATGCTTGGTATGCGCGAAAAAGCCAAACAAGGCGTTCGCGCTACGGCGTAATACACCCCCCTAAAATGCGATTACGCTTTTGCCCACTCCATCGAGTGGGCTTTTTTCTACCTAAAACGTCTGACAAAACAATTTTTGCGTCCGTTTAGCAAAGTCAAAAACAATTTCTCTGGTTAGGATAACGGCAAGATTCGATTAAAAACGAGCGTAAAAATGGCCGAGATAACAAGCAAAGCCGACACCAACCAATACCAAACTGGCGCAGCGGCCATATTACTGGCCTGCATTTTATGGGGCACCACGGGTACGGCGGCCAGCTTTACCCAAGCGGTTTCGCCCCTCGCGACGGGTGCTTTTGCCATGGGGGTTGGAGGCTTGCTGCAAGCCCTGATCGCCAGCAAGATAATCGCTTATCAACGTCGTCAGTTGTGGCAGTTTCGCTCGGCGCTGCTTTGCAGTGCGCTTGCTTTAGCCGTCTATCCGCTGGCGTTTTATACGTCGATGCAACTAGCGGGTGTGGCGGTGGGAACGGTGGTTTCGATTGCCAGTGCGCCGTTTTTTACCGTGCTTATCGAGCGTCTTTTTGGCAAAGGGTTAAGCATTTCTCGGCGCTGGTGGCAGAGCTTTGCAACTGGCGCTTTGGGTATCGCATTACTGGCGGGGGCGAAAACGCCGATGCATGCGCAAAGTGGTCGCGATTATCTGTTTGGTATCGCGCTTGGTTTAGTAGCAGGGCTAGCCTACGCGATTTACTCTTGGGTTGCGAAAGCGATGATCGTTCAAGGGGTTAAATCACAAGCGGCGGTAGGAGCTATCTTCGCCCTTGGCGCGCTCTTGTTGTTGCCCAGCCTAGCACTGACTGGTGAGAACTTGTTCGCAAACCCACTCAACAGCAGCATTGCCTTGTATATGGCTGTGTTTCCTATGTGCGCGGGTTACCTGCTGTTTGGCTACGGGCTGCGCCATGTCGAAGTGCACAATGCCAACTTGCTGACGCTGTTTGAGCCCGTGGTCGCCAGCCTTCTGGCTGTGTGGATTGTTGGTGAGAGCATTTCTCTGCTTGGCTGGCTGGGCATTGCCCTGATTGGTGGATGTTTGGTGATGCAAAGTCAGCCCAAAGGCGGTTGAATAGAGAAGGGCGTAGTACGCCCTTTTACAGTGTAAATTTGGGGGGTTAACTTGTTTTTGGACAGAACCTTGTTAGAGTACTTGTTCTAAAAGGGTTCTGTCAGATAAGAAAAAGTATCTTGTTTCTATAGAAATTTAGAAAATGTCCCGTAACGTTTTCCGTGCCTAACTCTCGACTGTGAAGATATTACCCACACCCCATCAATGGAAATTAAACTATTTGTATTTATTTTTGATTAGAGAGCAATTCTCTGAGCTTAACAATCTGCTCTTTTTCAGTAGCATCCAAAACTTTTTTTGAAAATGATTTTTGATAGCTAGTCTTTTGAGTAGGGCAGCCACCAAGATAAGGTCTAAGTTTAGTTTTACAACTGTCACCACAGGTTCCAGCCTTAACACCAAGAACATCAAGCAGCATCCCCTCAAGACATACAGGTGTGGATAAAATTACTTCAATCTTATGCTTTTTCGCATACGCCCAATCTTGTTGCGGTATTGCGACGTCACTATCCATTAACACATATCGTTTGTCGTATGCGGCTTCTTGGCTCTTTTTAGCAGACATGAGAATATTTCTAGGTGAACCACCATCTGATGATTCTATTTTAACTACTTGGCCAGTTTCTCGGCCGTCATAGTTGTCTTTCATGTGATTCAAAAATGCTCTGTCGTGAATACCCTCACCAACGACGATTAGTGATGCAACATTAGCCTTTCTAACTTTCTTTTTAGCCAACTTCAACACTCCTATACGTTGGGTACAGCACCTAGAGCACCAGCTTGGTACTTAGCGTAAAGGTTGTCATCGGCACGAATTCCTACCATTTCATCCAAACGCCATGCATCACTTTCAAGACACTCTTTTTCTACGAGGTAGACTTGATGTTTCTTGAGCATATTTAGTATTTCTGGGGTGTGGCAAGTAAAGATAATTTGTGCATCATGTTGGTTAGTCTCTTTATGCTTAAACCAATCCAGAATGACTGGAAGCATGTGAGGGTGGAGGTCGTTATCAATCTCATCTAGTATAGCAACACCACCATATTGTAATACTGGCAGTACCCTGCGAAGCATTACGAAAAGAGCTTTAGTACCGCTAGACTCCTCGAATAATGGGAGTGTAAATTCACCTTTTTCACACTTATGGATAGCGAAAGGAAAGTCAAACTCGTGTTCCTCTCCTTTCTCATCTGTAACCTTTTGCTGTTTATATTCAATATCGTGAATTCCCAAATCGAAATCAAAGACAGCTTGGTGTAATCTCTGTTTCAACTTACTCTCATCTTTTAGAAATTCGGTCGCTTCCAGAATATCACCATCATTGAAATGTCTACGCCCCATCATATTCACATTGAAAATAAAACTATTAAAGTACGTATAGAGTTCGGATGCATTAGAGACGTTTTGCTGGAATGCAGCTGAAATAACAGAGACATTACTTCTCACTTTTTTAGCTTGAGCCACAGAAAAGCCGAAGCCTTTTTGCTTGTAGCTGTACCCATCATCAGCTTTCTCTCTAACAAACACATACGAGTAGCTACGACTAGTTTTTTTATACAGTGATTCCAACAAGACATCATTTTTTGTAACCGACAAGTTGTACTTGTACTGCTCCCCACCGAGCATGAAGTGCAACTCAAAATCAGTCGGCCTATCGGCATACAATCGGTGGGGCATGTATGGGATACTTTCAGAAGGTTTATAGTCGAACGCAGAAGTCGATATAAATGAACCAAGGAAAGCAAGTGGACGCAACAGCTGAGTCTTACCAGCACCATTAGCCCCAACAACTGCCAATACCTTGTTTAGACGCTCACCAGATTCTAGGTTTATGTCGTAGTAGGAAGCTGATGGTTTTTTCCCAACTTCAAAAGAAACTTCTTGCTCGTTGCCAAATGAGTAGAAATTTTTACAGATAAACTTTATTAGCATGCAAAAGCCATAATCAACATATTTTTGTTGATTATGGCTCTTGGTGGTGCATTTTTCAACCGTGTTAAGTGTGATTTATGTCTAGTACTCAAGTTGTTAAACATGGGGTGTTGGACTTTTGTATATATGTTACTGGGAAATACATCGACTGCCATATTTTGCTAAACGCCAGCGAAACCATACTGGCGTAGCTTTGTGTAATAGATAGTCATCCTAAAATGATGTTTTCCCGTTTTTTTAGTCTTACTTGTATTATAAAAAGTAAGTCAAGTGATGCCTTGGTAAAGTGTGTATTCAATCTGGCGAAACAAAGAAAGGGGCAATTTCGATCTGCCTGCACCGCTAGCTCACAAATGTGTCCTGACATATAGGTACTGATAAGTCGTTATCTATAATCTATGGTAATACGCACTTCAGGGTTAAGCCTTTGTATTTATGTTATTTCCATTCGCCGTGGCGAGCTTGTCAATCACAAAGTCCAAAAAGACTTTTACTCGTTCAGGCTGGTAATTGCCTCCGCCATATAGCGCGTTTAACGGATACTCAAGCGGCTTAAAACCGACATCAAGCTTTTGCAATAAGCCCTTTTTAACATAAGGGGCAACAATCATATCCGGCTGATAGCTTGCTCCGACCTCGGAGAGCGTCAATTGGCGGATCATCCTTGGGCTATTGCTTTTGAAAACGGTGTTTACGGTAAAGCTATTCCCTTGGCCCAAAGAGCTGAGCACGGGCCAACGCGCTGTCGGGTGAAGGTTGCTATCGATAAGGCAAGGAAGTTGTGACAGCGCCATACCTTGGCTATACCGCTTTGCTAAATCGGGTGCGGCATACACCGAGCTTTGAAGTGACATTATCTTACGATATCTCAAACTGGAGTCTGGTAGTTTCACTGGCACGAAACGCGATGTCTATCGCTTGCTCAACTAAGTTAAGCTTCTGATTGGTAACGATGATGTCAATTTGAATATTGGGATAGCGAAGGTGGAACTCAGGAATGAGCGGACTTAATAGCTCCTCGGCAAAACCTTGCGAGGCCGTTATACGCAAAGGCCCAGAGACTTCTCTGTTTTTGGCATGGAGCTGCTGGTACAACTTATCAAGATTGGCCAAAACATGTTGCGCTTGAATGTAGTATTCGTGGCCAGACTGGTTGACAGAAAGTTTGCGGGTCGTGCGATGAAACAGTTTGACTCCGAGCTGCTCTTCGACACTGTTAACGTATTTGGAGGTAAGAGATTTAGAAATACCTAAACGCTCTGCAGCGGCAGTGAATGAGCCTGTCTCTATGACGGCGACCACTGTTCTCATTCCATCGATAGTATCCATGCATTATCAACATAGTGGAAATTATCATTCCATGGTAGCGGGGTTTTTCTTCTTAGCAAGTTGTTCTTAAATAGAAAAACAATCAGTTAGGAGAAAACGATGCTTAAACTATATTGGCACCCCATTTCAGGGCATGCACACCGCGCGCATATGCTATTGAGTATGCTCGAATTGGATTTTGAACTCATTACCGTTGATCTGCCTGCTGGGGAGCATCAACAAGCCGAATTCTTGGCGCTTAACCCTTTTGGTCAGATCCCCGTACTGGTGGATGGTGAAACGGTCATTGCTGACTCAAACGCGATCTTGGTCTATCTCGCCAGCGTTTATGATAAAGAGCGGCAATGGCTGCCGGATTCACCGCAAATGCGCGCGCATATTGAACAGTTTCTTTCTCTTGCCGCGCATCGACTCGCGGGCTCAATCGCCAAACTGCGCGCGGCGAATTTATTTAACCGAGCGATAGACAGTGAACCGCTGACTCAAGAAGCATATAAGCTGCTAAAACAGCTCGAGAGCTACCAACATGGCCGCCAGTGGTTGGTCGGAAGCGCGCCGACTATTGCTGACTTAGCCCTCTACAGTTACATCAAGTTAGCGCCAGAAGGCGGCATAAGTTTGGCGGATTTCCCTGATGTGCAAGCGTGGCTGAAACGAGTCGAAGCGTTACCTCACTTTGTCCCCGTGCAACTGTCGAATGTGGGGCTGCGCAAGGAGGCACCAAGCAGCGGCGCGAATGAAAATAATGACTAGCTTTTCAACCGGATACGTCTTTTGCAACTGAATGCGGCCTTAATTGGTTCAATCCGCGTTTTAAAGCAGGCCATATTCTTCTTTGTGTCTGATTTGTGCCGCTAGCGTCAATACAAAACGGGCGGTGAATGTCACCGCCCGTTCGATGGACAAAGCCCTGTTCACATCGCTGCTGGTTTCAATTACAAGTAACTGAGATCGGTTGCTTTGCCTTTAAAGATCCGATAGACGAAAAAGGTGTAAAGCAAGATGGTCGGCATCACAATGACCACGCCAATACCCACTACCATTAAGGTGTCGGGTGAGGAAGCGGCTTGCTGGGCCGTCATCATTCCGGGAACGATTTCTGGGAAAAAGCTGTAGGCGAGCCCTAAGAAACTCAGGCCGAAAATCAGCGCCACGCCAAAAAATGGCCACTGCACGCCAGCGTCATTGACGGTCGGCACCCGCTTTAGATAGCGATCCACCACCAAAATGGTGGCGAGCACAATAAGCGGAATTGGCGCGAGTAAAATCACTTCAGGAAAGCTGAACCAACGCTCGGCCACGGCGGAGTTCACCCATGGGTTCACCACGCTTACTGCCAGCACGCCCAGTGCGGCAAGCCAACCCGCTTTGCGCGACCAACGCGCAGCGCGCACTTGCAATTCGCCCTCGGTTTTGAGCACCAGCCATGCACCGCCAATGTACACGTAGGCCGCAGCAACACACAACGCGCTGAGCACAGCAAAACCGTAAGCGGCCAGCGAAGCATCAAAACCTACCACATAGCGGCCAATCATATAGCCTTGGGTTAACGCGGCGAGCAGCGAGCCGAGCTTGAAGCAGAGATCCCAATGCTCTTTGTGATCTGCTTTGGCTTTGGCACGAAAATCGAACGCCACTCCGCGCATGATAAGGGCAATCAGCATCAGTGCTGTTGGTAAGTAGAGCTCAGTAAAAATCAAGCTGTGCGCGGTGGGAAACGCAATCAGCAGAATACCCACCGCCAGCACCAGCCAAGTTTCATTGGCATCCCAAAACGGGCCGATGGAGGCGATCATCCGATCGCGCTGTACCACATCATTGCGCGGCAGCAAGATGCCAACACCGAGATCATAGCCATCCAGCACCGCGTACATAAACACGGTAAAGCCAAGTAACAGAAGATAAATTTCTGGAAGATACTGCATCATAACGCGGCCTTTGAAGTGGTTGAGGAAGTCGGCGCGGCTTGTACGCCTTTGCGCGCGAGATAGAACAAGGTGTGGATGTAGGCGACGAGCAGCACCACGTAGGTCAGCAGATAGAGCGCGAGCGAGATTCCGACCGAGCTGCTTGCCACGGGTGTGACGGCCTCAGAGGTGCGCAAAACGCCGTTCACCAGCCAAGGTTGACGGCCGATTTCGGTCACGTACCAACCGGCAAGAGTGGCGACCCAACCGGAGAAAGTCATTCCCACCAAAGCATACATGTACGGTTTCGGCACGGGTTTGTTGCGCCAAAAATGCCAAGCGCCGAACCAACTGACCAGCAGCATCAGCACGCCGACGCCCACCATCACGCGAAAGCCAAAAAACAGCGGCGCGACTGGAGGATGGTCCGGTGCAAAGGCATCTAAGCCGACGATTTCGCCATCCATTTCATGGGTTAAAATCAAACTCGCCAAGTGCGGAATGCCGATAGCCCAATCGTTGCTGCGCGTCTCTTCGTTAGGCATGGCAAACAGCAGCAAAGGTGCGCCTCGTTCGGTCTGCCACACTCCTTCCATCGCGGCGATTTTCGCTGGCTGATGTTCCAATGTGTTGAGACCATGTAGGTCGCCCACCAAGATCTGCACAGGAATAGTGATGGCTGCCACGCTCACCGCCACTTTTAGCCCGAGTTTCGCCGCTTGATTTTTGCCATCGCGCAGCACTTGGTAAGCGCTGATCCCGGCGATCAAAAAGCTGGTGGTCAGCGCAGAGGCGAGCAGGGTATGCGCGAATCGATACGGCATGGAAGGGTTAAAAATCACCTCTTTCCAACTGGTGACATGCACGATGCCGTCGATCACTTCGTGTCCTGTTGGGGTGTGCATCCAACTGTTGAGTACCAAAATCCAGAATGCCGAAAGAGTGGTTCCCACCGCCACCAACACGGTCGCTAAGGTGTGCAGCCATTCCGGCACACGGCCGCGGCCAAACAACATCACGCCAAGAAAAGTCGCTTCCATAAAAAAGGCGGTCATCACTTCATAACCGAGCAAGGGGCCGGCGACGTTGCCGACGCGTTCCATAAACCCCGGCCAGTTGGTGCCAAACTGGAAACTCATGGTGATGCCCGACACCACCCCCAAAGCAAAAGTTAAGGCGAACACCTTGACCCAGAAATAGTAGAGATCGAGCCACTGTTGGGCCTGCGTTCGCACATAGCGCCATTTGAAAAACACCAGCATCCAGCCCAAAGCGATGGTGATGGTGGGGAACAATATGTGGAAACTGATATTGGCGGCGAATTGGATCCGCGACAACATGAGGGTATCTAACATCTTTTTTCCTCAAAAAATGAAACAAACCAGTGATGGTGAAGGCAAGTCAGCCCCATCTTTATTGACTATTACGTCATTGCGACTGGATTGGTTTAGTCGCCACGAGGGAAACCCCGTGGCAAGCAAATTTGATTTGTATCAATTTTGCCAAGGTAAACCGAGGAAAAAGGTGTATCTAAGCTGAGGGAAATGTTGACAAAATATTACGTCGTCAGCAGAGCGGTGTGATTCGCTGGCATGGCGTCAAAGCGTTAACTTCGGCTGAATAAAATCAATGAAAACCGAGATGCGCTTGGCCACAGAAGAGGATTTGTAGTAGACCGCGTTGATCTGCTCACGGCCGGTATTGAGGATTTTTTCGCTCTCCAGCAGTGCAATCAAGCGTCCCTCGGCGAGGTCTTTTTTCACCATGAATCCCGACAGGCAGGCGATACCGTTGCCCATTAAAGCAAGCTGTCTTATTGTTTCGCCGTTACTTGATGTCAGGGTTGGCATTAGGCGGCTAAACCCTTTGAGTGGCCATTCGTTGAGTATTTTTGGCGTCGAAAACCCAAGCGTATCGTGGTGAGCGAGATCGCTGCTTTTATGGGGGAAACCGCGTTTTGCCAAATAATCGGGAGAGGCGACGATGTAAAGTGAACTGCGGCCAAGCGGCCTCGCGTGTAAGGTTGAATCGCTTAACGCGCCGATGCGGATCGCCAAATCGGTTCTCTTTTCCAGCAGATCGACAAACCCTTCGTTGGAGGTGAGCTCCAATTCAATGTCGGGATAAGCTTGTTTGAATGGCTGGATAAGCGGCACCAGTTGATGGAAGACAAACGGGCTGGCGGCATCGACCCGCAGGCGTCCTTTGGGTAACTCTCCGCGCGAGATGATCTCCTCTTCCGCTTGCTGGATCTGTTGCAAACCGATTCGTATTGTGTCGACAAACTGGCGTCCTTCCTCGGTGAGTTCGATGCGGCGAGTGGTACGGTTTAAGATAGACACGCCCACTTGGTTCTCCACTTTGCTCACCGCGCGAGAAACGCGCGCGACCTGAATGTCCAACTGTTCCGCTGCCGCAGAAAAGCCGCCGCTATCGACCACCGCCAGCAGTATTTCTAAGTCATCGGATCGTGTTTTCATCGTCTTCTCGCTTCGGCGTTGTTGGGTTATTTTTGCATTAATAACAAATATTATTTGTTAAAACACCTATTTTTCGCAAAATAAGCCTTGCGCATAATCCTCCCATCAACACCGACGTGTTAGGCATGACGACGCCAGTCGCGACGGTGTTTTCCTCAAAGCCCATTTTTAAAATAAGTGAGAGAGATTATGCCGTTAGCTCTTTTAGCCTTGACGCTCAGCGCCTTTGCTATTGGTACCACCGAATTTGTTATTGTTGGGCTTATCCCGACGATGGCCGCCGATTTAACCGTTTCGATACCCTCAGCCGGTTTGCTGGTCAGCCTGTATGCGCTTGGCGTAGCCGTTGGCGCGCCTGTTTTGACCGCCCTGAGCGGAAAATGGAACCGCAAGTACGTTCTGCTGGCAGTGATGTCGCTGTTTGTGATCGGTAATCTACTGGCATGGCAAGCACCCGGTTACAACACCTTGATTCTCGCCCGCATTTTGACCGGTTTAGCCCATGGGGTATTTTTCTCGATTGGTTCAACCATCGCCACAGGTTTGGTGCCTAAAGAAAAAGCGGCCAGTGCGATTGCACTGATGTTCACTGGCCTGACCGTCGCGCTGGTTACGGGGGTACCGCTTGGCACTTACATTGGGCAAACTTTTGGCTGGCAGGCGACGTTTCTGATCGTTGCGCTACTGGGGCTGATTGCTTTAATCGGCAGTGCGTTCTTAGTGCCCAACAACCTAAAACAGCCTGCTGCGGCTAAGTTTTCCTCCCAGCTTAGGGTGTTAACGCAGCCTCGTTTGTTACTGGTGTACGCCATTACTGCACTTGGCTATGGCGGCACCTTTACCGCTTTTACCTTCCTTGCGCCGATTTTGCAGCAAGAAGCCGGATTTAGCGCCAGCGCGATCAGCATCATTATGCTGGTGTATGGCGTATCGGTAGCGATTGGCAATCTCTGGGGCGGAAAAATGGCCGACAAGATGGGGCCGGTTAAAGCGCTGACGATTATTTTTACTGGTCTAGCGGCGATTTTAGTGGTGTTTAACTTTACCGCGGTGCACCCAATGGCGGCGGTCGCCACCATTTTGCTGTGGGGCGCCTTTGCCTTTGGCAACGTGCCCGGGCTGCAAGTGTACGTGGTAAAACTGGCGGAACAATACGCACCAGATGCAGTGGACGTCGCCTCTGGTCTGAACATCGCGGCGTTTAATGTCGGCATTGCACTGGGCTCGTGGGGCGGCGGCGTGATTGTGGCGAAAGCCGGTTTAATGCACACCCCTTGGGTAGGCGCGTTGATTGTCTTGCTTGCGCTGGCGCTCACTCGTTTAAGCGGCCGACTGGATAAACGCCGTGACGGTGCGTGGGGTAAAGAAGCGGCACTGGTGAAATAACGGTTGATTGTCAGCTTTAGTCATTGGCCAGTGTTTACGCATTGGCCAATGTTTTTGCCTCGCGTCGCAATAGCAGACAAGAGATTTGTCACTTTGCCTGGGCAACGCTTACTCGCTGGCAGCAATCTGTGTATGAGTCAGTTTTGCCATCAGTCTTGCAATGCGTTCGCGCAGTTCACGCCGATCAACAATCATATCGAGCGCACCGTGTTCTAAGAGAAACTCACTTTGCTGAAAGTCGTCCGGAAGTGTTTCACGAACGGTTTGCTCAATCACCCGACGTCCTGCAAAGCCAATGCGCGCTTTGGGTTCGGCAATATTGATGTCTCCGAGCATGGCGAGACTGGCCGACACACCGCCAAAGGTTTGGTCCGTCAGTACGGAAACGTAAGGAAGCCCAGCCTCAGAAAGATGACGAAGGGCAGCACTGGTTTTGGCCATTTGCATCAAGGAAATCAGAGACTCCTGCATTCGTGCGCCACCACAGGCGGAGAAGCAGACCAAACCGCAGTTTCGCTGCGAGTGCTGCTTCAACGGCGCTGACAAATCGTGCCCCCACTACTGAGCCCATTGAACCTGCCATAAAAGAGAATTCAAACGCGCAGGCCACTACGGGCACACCTAGCACGCGGCCTTGCATCACCACTAAGGCGTCCTTCTCTCCGCTTTGTCTTTGCGCCAGCGACAAGCGTTCTTGGTAAGATTTGATGTCTTTAAAATTCAAGACATCTTTGGGTTGCAGTTCGCTGGCAATTTCTACTCTCTGCGCGTTATCGAGAAAGCTTTCCAGACGTGCCCGCGCTGCCATTCGCATATGATGATGACATTTTGGGCACACCTGCAAGTTGGCCTGCAAGGTTAAACGATAAAGAATTTCATCGCAGGCGTCGCACTTAGTCCATATTCCGTCTGGGATGGTCGCTTTACGTGTTGCGATAAGTTTTCTTTTGTCGAAGAGTCTTTCTAGCCAGCCCATACTGCTCCTTACTCAGTGAATCACCAGTTAGAAAGATTGTACTAACCCTAAAATCGCAATAAAGTGGCAAAAATTGATTTAACAATCCAACTTTATGGGATTATTGAATGCTCAATCATATTGATCAACTGTGGTTAAGAAGCTTTCATTGTGTCTATGAAAACCAAAGCTTTAAGCGCGCTGCCGAGTTCCTCAATTTGCCGACGTCCAATGTCAGTCGTCACATTGCCTTGCTGGAAGAGAAATTGGCAACGCGTTTATTCGACCGAACCACACGCCGCATTGCGGCAACCGATGCCGGAGAGCAACTTTATGCGCGAACCCACGCTTTGTTAGCACGCTTGGATGAGGCTTTTGAAGAGGTGACGCAGCATAGCCACGAAGTGATGGGGCAGCTCAAGATTTTGATGCCCGATTCACCCACATTAGCTCAGGCGGTGGTTACTTTTTGTCGCCAGCATCCTTCGATTGGATTGTGCTGTGATACCAGCTTAAGCCCGAAAGAAGACCTCCTCGATGGGTTTGACGTGGTACTGAGTTTTCAGCGTGGGCCGCTTGCCGATAGCAACTGGATAGCGACGGAAATAAAGCGCTGGCCAAGTGTGGTGGTGGCCTCGCCTGAACGCTTGCAAGCGCATCCTCTGCCGTATCACATCACCGATTTGCAACATCTCCCTTGTATCAGCAGCTTAACGGCGCTTAACGGAACGCCTTGGATTTTCAAAACTGCGCAAGGCGGATTGGTGACACAGAGAGTTCACTCCTCATTTCGAGTCAACAGTGGCAATCTTGCCAAATCGGCGGCGTTAGCAGGGCTCGGTTTCGCCATCCTGCCAATCGATTTTTGCCAAGAGGAGATAAAGGCCAGCCATCTTGAAACGGTTGTATTGGAATACCAGCCTGACGATCTGGTTTTGTACGCTTTTTATGCATCGAGAAAACACCTGGCGAGAAAGATCCCCATGTTTATCGATCACCTGCGACGCCAAGCAAATGAAGATATGAGCGTTTAAGAAATACGCTGATGATTTACTCACTATGCCTTGGTAAGGGCATCTAGTCTGGCGGAGACTCGAGTAAAAACGTCAGTGTGAAGGTTAATCCGGCACTGGCGTTTTTGTTGACCGAGATGCGCCCTTGCATGTCGCGCATGTTATTGGCGGTGATAGACAAGCCCAAACCAAGCCCTTCACCGATTTTTTTGCTGGTCGCGAAAGGTTCAAATAGTTGGCTTAGTTGCTCCTCACTCACACCACAACCATTATCGCTAATAGCAAGGCTCAGTTCGTTTTGCGCTATTGAAGCGGAAATCATCAATTGAGGTTGCGCGGTGGCTTTCATCGCGTCGATGGCGTTGGAGATCAAATTCCCCAGCACCTGTCGCAAACGCTGCTCTTCGCCCAACACATTGGCGAGTGGATGAGGCAGACGCACTCGCACGTCGATGGGGGCCAGTTCCGCTTGGTAAATCCGCAGCGTTTCTTGCAGAGCCTCAGGCAGTGACACCGGACAAAGTTGTTCCGGCTTTTGATAGGCAAAAGATTTTAGCTGGCTGGTCATTTTACCCATGCGATCAATCAGGCGATGAATCAACTGATTATTGGATTTCAGCATTGCCAACTCGCCTCGTTTCCATCAGCACTTCGTTACTGGTGAGCAGCGTTTTTAAGCCCGTTAACGGCTGGTTAAGCTCATGGGTAATCGCGCTGGACATCTTACCCAGTGCGGCGAGCTTGCTGCTCTCAATCAGCTCTTGTTGCGCCGCTTTTAGCTCGGCGGTGCGCGCTTCGACTCGATTGGTCAGCTCTTCATTGGCTCTTTGCAGTGCCTGTTCGGCTTTTTTGCGTTTGCTGATGTCGAGCACGGTCACCAAATAGTGATGCTCGCCGTGCCAAGGAAAAGCGGTGAGGGAAAACAGCAAAGGAAACTGGCTGCCATCACTGCGCCGCCCCATGGTTTCGATGGCCGTGAGTTCGGCTAAATCTCGGTGTTTGGGCAGATTTTTTAACAACGGCAAAATCGTGGAAGCGGGATTGCCAATATCAAACAACTGCCACGCTGGCATCTTGGTGGTCATGCTGTCGGAGAGGCTGAAGTAGCGCTTGGCCATGGGGTTGATGTCTTCAATCTGGCCTTGGGCGTTGAGCAGAAATAACCCAACGTGGGTTTTGTTGATCATCTGACTCATGCGCTGGCGAGATTCGTCCATCAGTTTTTGAATGCGTTGCTGGCTCAAGTTTTTTTGCTGACGCTGGTAGGCGATAACGGCAAACATCAGCAGCACAAGGTTGCCAATGGTTATCCCCCAACTGGCAGAAACGACCGCTTGGCGAACAGGCTTGTAACTGCTCAGATAGGTCAGTTGCCAATGGAGATCGTCCAAGACGATGGTTTGTGCAAGATAGGTGTTGTCTTGGTTGTGCCAAAACAGCAGCGAAGTGCCGTCTTTGAGCTCTGAATGTTGGTGAACAATTTGCGGTTGGTGTTCGTTGAGCCAGTCGGCGGTCATGTCTGGATGGCTGGAGAGAAAATAGTCGCCGCGCAGGTTCTGAAACAAGATCGCGTCGTTGCTGGTTAACGCTTGTTCGGTAAGCAGGCGCAAATTGATCTGCACTACGGCGATGCCGACAATATCGAAATCGATGTTGATGGGCGCGGCGAGATAGAAAAACGGCGAGGAGCCTCGAGTTTTACTCACCAGCGAAACGCCTTCACGCTGGGCGTGGATCTGCTCGACAATCGCATCAATGTCAGCCTCGCTGAGGCGTTCATCTTCCAAGCTGGAAATGAGCATGTCGCCGCTGGCCGAGAGCAAATACCAGCCTTTGGTATTGGCGGCTTTGTCGAGTAAGGTCAGCTCATTGCGCAGTGCTGGGTAAAGCGTGCTATCGCCAGCTAAAAACGTTTGGCTGTTGCGGTTGTTGGTGATCAGATATGGCAGATGATAAAAACGGTGTAAAGTGCGGCGAACATCGCCAATATAGTCGAGAAAGCGCTGCTGAGATTGTTCGATGCTTTGTGCACTTTGCCACTGTCGGACCAACTCTTTTCCGGCCCATTGGCTGAGCAAAAACCACATCAAAATCGCGAAAATTAGCAGCACTTTTGCTCTCATCGACTCACTTCCCTGAGCATTTCAACCGTGCAAGAGTGCGCCGCCTCATTCGTTTGTTAAAGCTTTGTTGTCAAGAAGTGAGATCCAGCTCCTTTTCCCTCGGGCGCTTTTTGCCTAACGTAGCGAAACATCACACAGCATAAGCGGTAGCAGCGACATGGACTCAATTTCCCCCCCTTACATTGCTCTGGTTGAAGACGATGACATTGTGCGTCAAGCGACCGCACAATGGCTACAACTGGCGGGTTTTCACGTTGAGGCATTTAGCCAAGGTGAAGCGGCGTTGGCGGAAATTAAGCGCCGGGCTTTTGATGGCGTGGTGAGTGATGTGCGCTTACCTGGCATGGATGGCTTGTCCTTAATGGAGGCGATTCAGGCTGAGCAGGTGAGCTGTCCGGTTATCTTGATCACCGGACATGGTGATATCGACATGGCGGTGAAAGCGCTGCAAAAAGGCGCCTACGATTTCATTGAAAAGCCGTTTAATCCTGAGCGTTTGTCGCAAACGCTGCACACCGCCGTGAGTGATTATCAAAATCAAGCCAAAAGCACCCATCGTAGCCACTATCTGCAGCAGCTACGCGGCATCGAGCAACAACTGATTGGTAACAGTGCGGTGATGTGCCAACTGCGTGAACAGATCGCCAGAGTGGCTGACATGGACACCAATGTGATCATCTATGGGGAAACCGGTACGGGTAAAGAGCTGGTGGCGCGCAGCCTACATACCGAAAGTACCCGTCGGGCCAATCCATTTGTGGCGATCAACTGTGGCGCCATTCCGGAAAATCTGTTTGAGAGTGAGCTGTTTGGTCATGAAGCAGGCGCATTTACTGGCGCGAATAAACGGCGGGTTGGTAAGTTGGAATATGCCGACCGAGGTACGCTGTTTATGGATGAGATAGAAAGCATGCCGATGTCGATGCAAGTTAAAGTGCTGCGCAGTTTGCAGGAAAATCAGGTGGAGCGAGTGGGCGGTAACCGACCGATTGGTGTGGATTTGCGAGTGGTGGCCGCGGCGAAAGCGGATCTGTTTAACCATCCCGATTTTCGTCAGGATCTGTTCTATCGCCTGAACGTGGCACAGTTGCATCTTCCGCCTTTGCGTGAGCGGGAAGAAGACGCACTACTGCTATTTGAACATTTTGCGACTCAGTCCAATGCCAACAAGCGAGCGTTAAGCTCAGCAGAATCGCGCGCACTACTTAGCTATGGCTGGCCGGGCAATGTGCGTGAGCTACGTAATGTGGCGATACGCTTTGCGCTGGATGAAAGTTTGTCGGTGATGGAAATTCTCTCCAACCGCGCGGGTTTTGCTCAAGAGAGCCTGCCGAGCGGCATACCACTGGCGATACAGTTGCACAACTTTGAGCGCAAAGTGATTCATGAAGCGTTACTTCGTCATCAGGGAAGTATTGTCGAGGTGATGACAGAGCTGGATCTGCCGCGCCGTACCCTCAATCAAAAGATGCAGAAATTGGGGCTCAACCGGGCCGATTACACCGATGGCTAACCCTGCCGCTGCACGTTTTGTCGATGAGCAAGATCTTGCCTATCATAAAAATTAACAAATCCATTACTTTGGTCACATCTCAGCGTTGGAATGTGGCTGGAGTCACAAGCTGATTTTCTATAATTACATGATTTTGTTTGTTTTTATTTATATGTGCTTATAGGCAAGATCTTGCTTACTGATTTTGTCCTTTATAAGCAAAAAATGGCTCATTTCGTATTGTTTCTCTCGTATTTATATTTAATATCAATGACTTAAAGTATGGCATCGCTTTTGCTCTAGTGGGTTGTTAGTAACAAAAAAATAACAACTACCCTACACGGAGTGTAACGATGAAACTCAATAAACTGATGAAATCCCTTGCGCTGGCAACCCTGTCTCTTACTGCCGCGTCCAATCTACAGGCCGCCGAACAACGCAGTTATATCTTGGCCACCGCATCGACTGGCGGCACTTACTACCCTGTAGGGGTGGCGCTGGCGACGCTGAGCAAAGTAAAGCTGGAGCCAAAATATAAATTTTCCCTCTCGGCGATAAGCTCTGCGGGATCGGGCGAAAACATCAAGTTGTTAAATGAAAAAGAGGCGCAATTTGCGATTTTGCAAGGGCTTTACGGCGCTTGGGCTTCCAGTGGTGATGGCCCATATGCGCAAAGCGGCCCGCAGACTCAACTGCGTTCTGTCTCTATGCTGTGGCAAAACGTTGAGCACTTTATCGTCCGCACCGATCTTGCTCCCTCCGGTACGGTGGCGGATCTTAATCAGATGAAGGACAAGAAATTCTCCATCGGTACCAAAAACTCCGGTACAGAGAACTCGGGTCGGCAAATCATGGCAGGGTTGGGAGTCAATCCGGAAGAATTCAACCTCGCCTACATGGGCTATGGCGCCAGTGCCAGCGCGATGCAAAACGGCACCATTGACGGCATGAACACGCCAGCAGGCGTTCCTGTTGGTGCGGTGACTCAGGCGTTTGCGGCGATGGGCAATGACATCACGCTACTGTCATTTACCGATGAACAGATCAAACAAGCCAACGGTAAGTATCAACTGTGGACCAAATACGTCATCCCGGCTAACACCTATCCCGGCGTGAATAAAGCCATCACCACCATCGCGCAGCCGAACTTCCTTGCGGTGCGTGAAGATGTCTCTGAAGAAGATGTTTATCAATTGACCAAAGCGATTTACGAAAACCTGCCATTCTTGCAAGGCATTCATAAAGCGACCAAAGACATGGCGCTGCAAAAAGCCATCGATGGTTTGCCTTTGCCACTGCACCCAGGGGCGGCGCGCTATTACAAAGAAGTTGGTATCTCAATCCCGCAAGGATTGATGGCGAACTGATGTTTGCGGGCATGTCTGAGCGCTGGTTCAGCGTGCCCTGACTTTGTGATTTCAGCCCCTTGGAGCGAACGAATGAGTGATTCTTTACAACAACAGTTGCAGCAGTTTGAGTTACCCACTCGGACTGATTTTCCTTGGGTGACGGCAGCGATTACCGCTATCGGCGTGGTGTTATCGCTGCTGCACATCTGGTTTAACACCTTATCAACCCTTTCTGAACTGTGGATCTCGGCGACCCACTTTGCTGGCTTCGCGCTGATTTGCCTGCTTTGGTATCCCGCGCACGCCTCGTTAAAACGCAGCAAATTGGCCTTAATGGTCGATGTGTTGATCGCGCTCGCTGCACTCGGCTGCCTTGTCTACCTTCCTTTTGCCGAAGATGCGCTCTATCAGCGTGGCGTGAAATTTGTTATTTCCGACTGGGTTGTCTCCATCGTGGCGATTTTGATCGCGATAGAAGTGATCCGCCGTACCATGGGCTGGTTTATCCCGGTGCTAATTGTGATTTGCTTAAGCTACGTCGTGTGGTGGGGCAAATGGGCGGGTGGCATTTTCCACTTTCCCGGCTTGAGTATGGAAACCTTGCTGTATCGCAGTTTCTTCTCATCCGAAGGGATGTTTGGTTCTATTTCGCGCATTAGCTGGACCTTCGTTTTCATGTTCATCTTGTTTGGCGCGTTTTTGGTCAAATCTGGCGTCGGTGATTACATCATCAATGTTTCGCGCGCGGCGGCAGGCAAAATTATTGGCGGCCCCGGCTTTATCGCCGTGCTCGGCTCGGGGCTGATGGGTTCTGTGTCGGGATCGAGTGTCGCCAATACCGTTTCAACCGGGGTTATCAGCATTCCGCTGATGCAAAAAGCCGGTTTTCCATCGCGCTTCGCCGCAGGCGTGGAAGCCGCCGCCTCAACCGGAGGGCAGTTGATGCCACCAGTGATGGGCGCTGGGGCGTTTATCATGGCCTCTTACACGCAAATTCCGTATGTCGATATTGTGGCGGTGTCGTTTGTTCCGGCACTGATCTACTTTTTGTCTGTGGCGTTTTTTGTCCGCATTGAAGCCAAACGCAGCGGGGTGCAAAAAGTGACCACCAGTGATGAGTCGCTGTTTAAAGTGCTGCTGTCTGGCTGGCATAACCTGATCCCGCTATTGGTGTTAGTGACGCTGCTGGTGAAAGGGTTTACCCCGACTTATGCCGCAGGCATTTCTATCCTTTCGGTGATCGTCGCTTCTTGGTTTTCTAAAGATCACAAAATGGGGCCAAAAGAGATCATTGATGCGCTGTCGCAAGGGGCGAAAAACATGGCGACCACAGCGGTCTTGCTGGTCGGCATTGGTCTGGTGATCAACGTGATTACCACCACCGGCATTGGCAATACCTTTTCGCTGATGATTAACGGCTGGTCGCAGGGCGATCTGCTGATCATGCTGGTGCTGATTGCTTTGGCATCCTTGGTGCTGGGCATGGGGCTGCCCGTGACTGCTGCGTACATCGTCTTGGGTACGCTGTCCGCGCCCGCGTTGTATCAACTGATCGCGGAAAATCAACTGCTCGAGCTAATGGTCAACGGACAGATGCCAGAGCAAGCCAAAGCGATCTTTATGTTGGCCGCGCCAGACAAATTTGCCCTGCTTAGCGCGCCGATGTCGCTGCAAACGGCGACGGAGATGTTGGCTCTGGTTCCGGTTGATTTCAAAGAAACCTTGCTTGAACAAAGTTTAGGCATGGAAGCGGTTGGCTTGGCACTGTTGGCGGCGCATCTGATCATCTTCTGGCTCTCTCAAGATAGTAACGTCACCCCGCCTGTCTGTTTGACCGCTTTTGCGGCGGCAACCATCGCCAAAACGCCGCCCATGCGCACCGGATTAACCGCGTGGAAAATTGCCAAAGGCTTGTATTTGGTGCCGCTGTTGATTGCGTACACCGGGCTGGTGAGCTGGGATGTGACCACGGTGCTGATGACGGGATTTTTCGCCATCTTTGGCACGTACGCTTTGATCGGCGCGATTGAAGGCTATTTGGAAAGTAAGATTAACGTTCTGATCCGACTCGTATTATTAGCTGTGGGCGCGCTGATGGTATGGCATGATGTGCCGTTGTGGGGACGTGTGCTCTCGCTCGCGATTTTTATCGGGATTTTTATTTACAGTAGCCGGGCATATAAAACGCAGCCGCCTGTGGCGACTGCATAGAGGAGAGCAAAACGTGTATGACTACATCATCGTCGGCGGTGGCATTGTGGGTGTCTCTACCGCGTGGCAATTACAACGTCAGTTTGCCGATAAATCGGTGCTGCTGTTAGAAAAAGAAGCGCAGTTTGCCAAACATCAGACTGGCCACAATAGCGGGGTGATCCACGCAGGCGTTTACTACGCGCCGGGTAGCTTGAAGGCGGATTTTTGCAAACGCGGCGTAGAAGCGACCAAGGCGTTTTGCGCTAAGCATCAGATCCCGGTGGAAAACTGCGGCAAGCTGTTGGTGGCGACAAGCGGGGCAGAAATGGAACGGATGGAGGCGCTTTATCAGCGCTGCCATACCAACGGCATTGAGGTTGAACGGCTTGATGCTGCGCAACTGAAACTGGCGGAACCCAATATCGTTGGCCTTGGCGCGATTTATGTGCCGTCGACCAGTATTGTCGACTACAAGCAGGTGACGGAAAAAATGGCGCAGGAGTTTATCGAATGCGGTGGCGAAGTGCGTTTGCAAAGCGAAGTGGTGGCAATTGAAGAGCACGCAGAAGAAGTGCAGATCACCTGTGTTTCTGACGGACAAAGCGTGCAGATTAACGGGCGATTTCTGATCTCGTGTGGCGGACTCATGGCGGATCGGCTCACTAAAATGATGGGCATTGCCACTGATTTCCAGATCATTCCTTATCGCGGCGAGTATTATCGCTTGCCGGCTCACCATAATCAGGTGGTGAAGCATTTGATTTACCCAATCCCCGATCCCGACTTGCCGTTTCTTGGTGTCCACCTGACTCGAATGATTGATGGCAGTGTGACGGTTGGCCCAAACGCCGTACAAGGCTGGAAGCGAGAAGGGTATCAAAAGTTCAATTTCAGTTGGCGCGATAGCGCGCAGATGTTGGCATTTCCCGGTTTTTGGAAAGTAACCGCCAAACATTTGCGCACCGGGGTGAAAGAGTTTATTAACTCGTGGTGGAAGCCGGGTTATCTGCAATTGGTCAACAAATATTGCCCGCACATCACCTTGGCGGATCTGCAACCTTATCCCGCGGGTATTCGCGCCCAAGCGGTGCTCTCGGATGGTAGCTTAGTGCATGATTTCTTGTTTGCGGAGAGCCCACGCAGTTTGCATGTGTGTAATGCTCCGTCCCCCGCTGCCACCTCGGCCATTCCGATTGGCGAATACATCGGTAAAAAAGTGATCGAGAAACAGAAGGGTTACTGAGCGATTTCGCTTGAAATCAACGCTGATGAGCTAATCCGGTAAAACGATTAAGCCAAATTGCTCTAGCAATTGAGCCTGTTGCCATTGACAGATCTTAACGCCTTGGAGAGAGACGCGGCGAACATCCAGCCCATCGAGTTCGACGTGGGTTAAATCGCTCTCCTCTAGCGTGAATGTGCCCCATTGATCGGCAGAAAACTCGCCACGGGAGAGATCGGAGCCGCGAAAACTTGCGCCATACAGGTTGGCACCGCGCCAACGGTTTTCAAACAGGTCACACTTCTCCAACATCGCGCGCTCAAAATTCGTGTAATTGAGATTGCATCCCGTGATAAACGCCGAGCAGAAATAGATGCGCTGACTGACTCGGTTGCTAAAGTTGGCTTGGCTAAAATTAGCTCCCTTCAAATCGCATTCACGAAACTCAATGCCAAAACAGTCTGCGCCGACAAACTGGCTCATCGCCAACATACAATGTTTGAAACTGGCTTCCTTGAGTTTGCTGTAGCGAAAACTGCATCCTTCAAGGCCAGATGCCTCAATGAAACGGCAGTGAATAAACTGGCATTCACTGAGATTGGCGCGATCAAAACGGCACTCGATAAAGTGGCAATGTTCAAAGATCACATGTTGTAGATCTTGAGCGGAAAAGTCGTGTTGGTGGAATTGTTGGTTTTTGTACTGCATCGTCACTCCTCAGTTAACGTGCAGGCTATCATGTTAAGCTGTTGAAAATCCAAGAAATTAACTTCTTTAAAAACAAGAATTTAAAAGGTGTCAAAATCGCTTAAATAAGCGGTCTAGTAGAGGTTTTAAGGTGGTGTTTTTTTGTTTTTAGTATGAGCGGTAAGCAAAAAAAGTTTTACCGCTCTCAAATAACACTGAGGAAAGAAAATCACGCTGGTCAATGACATGGTCAACACGCAAGGTGTGACACACGCAATTCGCATTACATAATTGTGGTTTATTTGCAATAAATGTTGATCGGTGAAGCATTTTTGTAATCAAAGCATCACTAATTTTTACAAATTGATTTCCATCAAAATGGTAGGGTTATTATGTGCTACTGTGCGCGCAACAAAAAATTCTTACAAATTAGAAAGATAATTTAGCCCTACATAAAAGGAATAAAAAATGAGAAAAACACTTTCTAGTCTTGCAGTGGTTGCAGCGCTATTTTCTACGAACGTTTTGGCGCACGCAGAAGGCGACTACATCTTACGTGTCGGTTTAGCCTCTGTGATGCCAAATGACAGCAGTGATAAGATTTTAGGGTCCTCTCATGAGTTGGAAGTCAACTCAAACACCCAGCTTGGTTTAACGTTCGGTTATATGTACACCGACAACATCAGTTTCGAAGTGCTGGCGGCAACGCCATTTAGCCATAACATCTCGACTGAGCTGGGCGGTTTGGACAACATTGCCAAAACCAAGCATTTGCCACCGAGCTTCATGGTGCAGTACTACTTTGGCACTAAAGAGAGCACGTGGCGCCCTTACGTTGGTGCGGGTCTGAACTACACCATGTTCTTTAACGAAGGGTTTAATGATCGCGGCAAAGGTGCGGGTTTGTCGGATCTGAGCTTAGAAGATTCTTGGGGATTGGTGGCCAACGTTGGTGTTGACTACGCACTGAACGACACTTGGTTCCTAAACACTTCATTGTGGTATGCCGATATCGATACCGAAGCAACCTACAAAGCGGGCGGTACAACCTATAAAACCGATGTGACGATTGACCCTTGGGTTGTGATGTTCACTGGTGGTTATAAATTCTAATCGGCTTAAACAGACACCATCAGCAAAGAACACCGTTTCACTAACTATTTGGCGAAGTTTCGCCCGTCAGTTATCTAATTCGTTCCTTATATTAAGAGGAGCCCGGCAAGGCTCCTCTTCTTCCTTCTCTCTCACCTCACTCTTGGGTGAATTCAATTTGAGTAAAATGGGGATTTTCGCAAAGTGCGGTCATTGCGAGGATCTGTTTGGTGGGCACCAACACCGCATCGCCGCCAACTTCAATCTCCATACATTCCTGCTTCTGTTGGTTGTAACTGGTCGTGAGGGCCAATCCGGAAATGCTGTTGCCGTTGATTAAAGTTAACTCAACCGCAATGCCGTATAAGCAGGCGATTTCAATGTAGTCATATTGGCTGCAACTGATCATGGTGACTCCGTTTCACGTGGTTATCGTTTGCTAAGCACAGATTGCCATTCTAGCAGTGTTGATTAATCAAACAGGTACAAACAGATCTCAAATCGCGCTTATTTGTGTGGTGAGTGTCTCAGGATTAGCGATATTTTGCGCTTTACCATTGGCAAACGCATTGATGTTCTCAAACGCACAGCGAAAGTACAGCTCGTAGCTGTTTTGCTCAACATAGCCGAGGTGCGGCGAGGCGAGCACGTTGGGTAACGTCAGCAGCGGTTGATTCTCTGCGCCAGTGTTGCTTCGTCTTTGATGGTTTGATTAAAGACCGTCACCTGATGGTCATCAAGTAGCGAAAAACAGCTAAGGCGCCGCACCTGATCCTGATAATCGTCCAAAATTGCAATTTTCATGAACTCTCCTTGTGAATGAACCCTGCATATAACACAAATAAATCAAATTCTTAAGTGAAATTCTGAGAGAATGTTCGCAGTAATATTATTGATAACTCTGTGTCAAAACAGATAAGCACAAAAATATAATTAGCGAATAATTCACTGATTTTTATAGTTGTATTTTATAAAATAAATCAATACTGAATGTCTCATTGTTAATAATATGTATCATTTTGTATACATGTGGTTAAATTTATTTTTATAAAAAATTGGCTGAGTGATTTTTTGTTGACCATCTTTCTCGTGCCAGCGGTGTTCTGTTGGCCTTCAACCACATAGATGAGGTTGGAGAAGGAAAAACTATATCAACAGGAATCAAGAATGAAACACAACCAACGTCAAATTCCTTGGCTGATTGCAGCCGGAGTCATCTGTTCTCTTCCAGCCACAGCTGCCGAGATGGTCCCCGTATCCGATAGTAATATCTTGGAGCAGGCGCTTTCGCTACAGGCACAAAGTGTGGCTCCAGTCGACAATGGCTTTCAGGCAGTCAAGAGTGTTCAGCTTCCTAACGGTCAGGTACGAGTCCGTTATCAGCAGACTTACCAAGGGATTCCTGTCTTTGACACTGCGGTGGTCGCAACAGAAACTCAGTCAGGTTTAAGCAATGTTTATGGCACCATGGCGCAAGGCATCGCAGGCGATGTGGCCTCGGTGAAACCAGTTATCGACCTCAAACAAGCTATCAACATCGCGCTACAGCGCCACCAGAAGATCAGCTTCAATGGCCAACCTTTTAAGGTGGAAAACGAGAAAGGTCAACTGATGGTGCGCCTTGATGAAAATAATAAAGCGCAAGTGGTTTACTTAGTCAGCTTCTTTGTTGCTGAAGAAGAGCCATCTCGTCCGTTTATGTTCATTGATGCCAACAGTGGCGAAGTGCTGCAAAGCTGGGATGGCCTTAACCATGCAGAGGCGCACGGTACTGGCCCTGGCGGAAACAGCAAAACTGGCCGTTATGAGTACGGTACCAACTACCCGGGTTTTGTCATCGACAAAGTGGGCACCACCTGTACCATGGACAACAGTGTGGTCAAAACCGTTGACCTGAAAAACCGTACTTCGGGAAACACAGCATACAGTTATAGTTGTACTGGTGAAAGCAACTATAACGACTACAAAGCGGTTAACGGCGCTTACTCTCCACTCAATGATGCGCACTATTTTGGCAAAGTAGTGTACGACATGTATCAAGATTGGATGAACACTTCGCCGCTGACCTTCAAACTGACCATGCGCGTTCACTACAGCAGCAACTATGAGAATGCGTTCTGGGATGGTTTCTGCGATGACCTTCGGTGACGGGGCGTCCACTTTCTATCCATTGGTTGATATCAACGTTAGTGCCCACGAAGTGAGCCACGGCTTTACCGAGCAAAACTCAGGGCTGATTTACAGCGGCATGTCCGGCGGTATGAACGAAGCCTTCTCCGATATCGCAGGGGAAGCGGCTGAGTTTTACATAAAAGGCAGCGTTGACTGGTTAGTGGGGGCGGATATTTTCAAATCGAGCGGCGGTCTGCGCTATTTTGAGCAACCATCACGCGATGGACGCTCAATCGACCACGCCTCGCAATACTACAACGGTTTGGACGTGCACCACTCCAGTGGTGTTTACAACCGCGCTTTCTACCTGTTAGCGAACAAATCCGGCTGGAATGTGCGCAAAGGCTTTGAAGTGTTTACCTTGGCAAACCAACTGTACTGGACCGCGAGCAGTACCTTTGATGCTGGTGCTTGTGGTGTTGCGAAAGCCGCTGGTGACATGGGATACAGCGTGAACGATGTGGTTGATGCGTTTAACCAAGTGGGTGTTAACGCCAACTGTGGTACGAATAACTCACGTGTGTTGGTCAATGGAACACCAGTGAACAACCTTTCTGGCGCATCTGGTTCACTTGAGTACTACACCTTTACTGTGGACAGTGCAGCGAGTGCGGTGGTTTCCATCTCTGGTGGCAGCGGCGATGCGGATCTCTATCTCAAGGCAGGTAGCAAACCTACCACCAGTTCTTGGGATTGCCGTCCTTATCGCAACGGCAACAGCGAGAGCTGTTCGGTGAATGCGCAACCCGGCACCACCTACCATGTGATGCTGCGTGGCTATTCGAGCTACAACGGCGTGACACTAAAACTGCAACACTAAGTGGTTTGTTTTACAGAAAATCAGGCCGGGCAGGCACTCCTGCCCGGTTTTTCGTTTACATAACCAAATGTTCTAGATAAGACGACAATGTTTTGTCTTGAGCGCTTTTGTTTTTACTTTCTTGCCCTGATATTGGTTAAGACACCCTCCAATAACACAAGGAAACATCATGGCAGATACCTACATTCCACCTAAAGTTTGGACCATGAATGCGGACAACGGCGGTCAGTGGGCAAGCATCAACCGACCTGATTCCGGTGCACGCTTTGAACAAGAGCTTCCGGTAGGGCAACATCCGTTGCAGCTCTATTCGATGGGCACGCCAAATGGACAAAAAGTTACGATTTTGCTCGAAGAGTTACTGGCACTCGGCGTCTCACAAGCGGAATATGACGCGCACCTGATCAAAATCGGCGATGGCGATCAGTTCTCTTCTGGCTTTGTGGCGCTCAACCCCAATTCGAAGATCCCCGCACTGGTCGATCGCTCTGTTGAGCAGCCAATCAATGTGTTTGAGTCGGGCAACATATTGCTCTATCTCGCAGAAAAATTTGGTCGTTTCCTGCCCAAAGATCTCGCTGCGCGCACTGAAGTGATGAACTGGCTGTTTTGGCTACAGGGCTCGGCGCCGTATCTTGGTGGCGGATTTGGCCATTTCTACGCCTATGCGCCGGAAAAATTTGAGTACCCGATCAACCGTTTTACCATGGAAGCCAAACGCCAACTGGATGTGTTGGATAAACAGTTAGCCAAACATGCCTACATTGCGGGTGATGAGTACAGCATCGCCGATATCGCCATCTGGCCTTGGTATGGCAATTTGGTGCTCGGCACCGTGTACAACGCAGCGGAGTTTTTGGATGTGGCGAGCTATCAAAACGTGGTGCGCTGGGCAAAAGTGATTGAGCAGCGCACCACCGTGCAACGCGGGCGTATTGTCAACCGCACTTGGGGCGAGGAGTGGGAGATGGTGGCCGAAAGACACAGCGCCGCGGACATCGACCAAGTACTTGCCAAACGCAGCTAATCCGGCGTAAGCGCCACTTGCAAGTAGCCATAGAAAAGGAATGCCACGCCATTCCTTTTTGTTAGGACGTAAGTTTTTCGCTGGTCGGCTAGCCGCGCTCTTGTATTTACGGTGCTGGGACGGTGCGATCAGGCGTTCACTGGTATCGGCTTACCCACTGGTTCTTCAGTTGCTTGGGTTGAAAGTGCGTAGCATGTCTGTAAATGACGTTCCAAACAGGCATAGACGTCTTTATCAATTTCTCCCTTATCGACCAAAGGTTGCATGATAGCAACGATCTCATCGCTTGAAAGTCTGGCTCGATAGGGGCGATCTTGCGACAACGCTTGGAAAATATCTGCGACTGCGATGATCCGTGAAGGCAAATCCAACTCCTTGTCGGTTTTGTTGTAGGGATAGCCACTGCCGTTTAGCCTTTCGTGGTGATTGATGGCCCATTCACCAATTTTTGAATCGGGGAAAACCATACTGAGTGCCACCTCGGTATCGACGGTGTGCCGCTTAATGTGAATGTACTCATCTTTGCTCAGTGGCCCGCGTTTGTGCAATATCTCGTCTGGAGTGCGTAATTTACCGATGTCGTGCACCAGTCCGGCGACATACAACATTCGGCCCACTTCAGCATTTAACCCCATTTTGTGTGCTAGAAACTCACACAGTTCCGCGACTTTGATCGAGTGTTGGTAGGTGAAGGGGCTTTTAGCGTCTACGATACCAGCGATAAAACGGCCAAGCTGGATCAGCAAAGGGAGTGAGAGATCTTGGTGTAGCCAGTCCAGATGTTCAAAATGGAGTGGAATGGTTTCGATATGGGTTGAATCCATGGCGAACCAGAAGCCGTCTTTCTTGACAAGTTGGCTCAGCACATCGACATATTCAGGACAAAACAGCGTACCTCGGTGAACATTCAGTTCGTCGATCATCTGCTGCTTGTATAACGTTATCAGATCATGATGTGTATCTTGCAGGTATTTGGCGCGCAGGAAATCAAGTCTGTCTGCGGCGAAAATCAATGCGGCGATGTTCCGCTCATCCTCCATGATCGGCATGTCTTTTAGTTCTCGCCATTCGGTATGGTGAAACAGAATGATACTCGAAAAACGCGCCAGCAATTCGCACGCTTTCAAAGCTTGGTAACCAGCTTGGCAATGCGTGTCGGCATCTTTTGGCTGCATCTGGCTGACTAATTTCTCATGTTCTTGCGTTTGCGATACGCCACAGTCGTGCAGTAAACCAGCGAAAAAACAGAACTCTTGCTGACTTTGTGTCCAGCCCAATGCTTTAGCGGATTCATAGACGATGTAAGCTACTCGTTGATTGTGGTGTAAATCATCAATGCCGACATAATCGAGCGCACGAGCAACCCAAATCAAAGCGTGTTGCAGGTTCACTGCAAAGGTGACATTTCCGTGATGTTTAGCCGTTTCCATGATAGCCCTCCCAGCACAGAGCGAGTTTGCTCGCGGCTTTTTGCAGACGTTGTTCCCTTTAAAATATAGTGCAACAGTACTCAGTATGCGGTGCAAAAAATAGTGTTTGCAGTGCAACTTTAGCCTTATTTTCGTGCCACGGAGCGGTTACTAACTGGCAATCGATTGGCTCTCTTCTTCACTGGCACGGCTGCGCAGTTGCACCTTTGCCATCCGTTTGGCTAAGGTATACACGCGTTTTAGTGATTCCACCCACTCCATTTCATAGCGGAAAACTCGTAGGCGATTGCCATCTTGCAGCGCCAATCGTTGCGCCTGATGGGCCAACACTGCATCAATCAATGCATTGAGTTCACGCTTGGCGTTGATTACTGCTTGCGCTTCGGCGGCATCGCTGCGCCGCACCGAGTTAACCGCATCCAGTAACGTGTGGTTCACTTTTTCTTGGACTGTGTCTAAGGTCTTGCGCATCTCGGGGCTGATGCTGATGTCATCGTTAAGTGCTTTATAGGCCAGTGGCAAGAGTGAGTTGACGACGATATCGGCGACGCTTTCAAGCTGGTGGCTAATGCTGATCAATTTGATCTGCCGCGCACTTTGTTGATCAGAAAGTGGCTCTTTGCGCAGTTGGCCAAGATAGGAAAGAATCGCGCCGTGCAGTTGATCGACCTCTTCTTCAATCGCTTCAATTTCTTTGAGTTTGTTTCTTACCGCGAGTACCTCTTGACGCTTTTTACAACCCGGCGCGAGCGGAGGCAACATGTTGAGCATGTTGCAGACCCGTCGTCCGACTCGGCCAATCTCCAGTTTCGCCTGATCGAGCGCGATATCAGGGGTGGGAAGAAACGCTGCGTCTATGTATTTGGTCTGCAATTGCGTTTTTGTCTCGCCCGATTGAGGCGGAAGAATTTTGCGCACCAGCCAGACAAACGCTCCGGCAAAAGGCAGCATGATCGTGGTGTTAAGCACATTAAATAGGGTATTGGCGTTGGCAATTTGCCTTGGCAGTTCGGCGGCCAGTTTTTCTACCCCGCTTAGGCCCGGTTGCGTCGGTGAAAGTGCGATACTCATTTGCGCCAGCCAACCAATCAGCGGTAACCAAATCATCACTCCCAGCACATTGAACAGCACATGCACGGCCGCGGTTTGCATCGCTTCGCGGCTTTTTCCGACCGCGGCGAAGATGGCGGTGATGCAGGTGCCGATGTTCGCGCCCATGGCCAGTGCGATCCCGGTTTCTAGCGGAATAAAACCTTGGCCAGCGAGCACAATCACAATCCCTGTGGTGGCGGACGAGGACTGCACCAGTGCGGTAAATAGGGCGGCAATTAAGATCGCCAGAAAGAAATTGTGCATGTGCGCCATTAACTGAATGAATGGCTGGTAGCTGCGCAGCGGCTCCATCGCCTCACTCATCAGATTCATGCCAAGGAAAATCAATCCTAAGCCAAACAACATGTTGCCGTAATGCTGGGTGGTCTCTTTTTTCGAGACAAAGAACATCATAAAACCAATTGCTACCATCGCCAGCGCCGCTTTGGTGACTTTAAAGGCGATGATTTGTGCCGTAACTGTGGTACCAATATTGGCGCCCATAATCACGCCAATGGCTTGCGGCAGCGTCATTAGTCCCGCTGAAATAAAACCCACCAACAAGACCGTGGTCACCGACGACGATTGAATGATCGCAGTAATGCCCGTACCGGTTGCGACCGCCGCTAAACGGTTGGTGGTTAGTTTGGCAAGCCACTGCTTCATCTTGTTGCCCGCGACGCGTTTTAGCGCATCGGACATTTTCTCCATGCCATAGAGAAAAATCGCCAAACCGCCGAAAAGACCAATGCTCATCGGTAAGTAGTGGATCTCATTTTGCTGGGTGCTCGCCGTTTCAGTGGCGGAAAAAACGGCAAAAGGCAACAAGGTGAGGAGAAAGGCGAGCTTGGACAGAAAAGGGCGAGTAGGCATAGACAACATAGGCAGCATCACTTTTATTCTTGTTCGTTACTTAAAGATTAGCCGTTAATAATCAGAGCGTGACAGATTCGTTTCACTGAGCAGTTTGCGAGTGATTTCTAACTCTTTCATGATGTTGCGAGTATTGAATGGTATGCATATCTACTGGCCGATATATTAGTCAGAGCAATTTAACGAAGGGCTAGATTAATGAGAAGTATGCTGTTTATACCCGTTATACCTGCACTTTTGCTGGCTGGATGCACGCTGACCGAGTCGTCACTGCCACTTCAGCCAGACAGCAACTGGCAGGTGGCCATACTACCGAATGGAATGAAATATCACCTTTATCCCACTGACGACTCGCAAGTATCACTGCGCTTGGTGATCAATAGTGGTTCTTTTCAAGAAACGCCGCAGCAGCAAGGTTACGCGCATTTTATTGAACACATGGCGTTTAATGGCAGCCAACATTTTGCGGGTAATCAAGTGATTGAGCTGTTTGAGCAAGCTGGGGGTAGCTTTGGTGCCGATATCAACGCTTTTACCAGTTACCAGCAAACAACTTATAAATTGGATCTGGCAGACAATAAAAGGCTTAAAGACGCGTTAACATGGATGCGTGACATTGGCGATGGCCTTGAGTTTGACCCCAATGAAGTTGAAAAAGAGAAAGGGGTGATTTTGGGCGAGTGGCGTCGCTCTCGCCCGGAAGATAAAGCGTTTTTTTATAATCTATACAATGCCATGATCGATGACACGGCCTACGAGCAGCATGATGTACTGGGCTCGGAAGCATCCATCCAAAATGCCAGTGCCATGGCGTTGCAAAACTACTATCAACGCTGGTATCAGCCGCAATATAGCGAACTGATTGTCACTGGCAATGTCGATGCTGCGCAGTTGAGCGAAGTGATTCAGCAGACTTTTTCGAGTTGGCAGCCAAGCAGCACTGAGCCTTTGCCAAAACAGCGTGATATCCCCTTAGTGGTTGAAGATCGGGTTCTACTGAGCAATACCTTAGAATCGCCAAGTGTCCATTACGTGATTGATCGTGGTGCCGCCAGCGTGCAGAGCCGCGCACAGCAGTGGCAAAACTGGAGTGATGAGATTAGCGCCAAGCTCATTCAGCAGCGTTTGTATGCAACGCTGAATGACTCGGCAGAGCCTTTTTTAGACGTCTACGCCACTAATGAAATCATCAACTACAGCCGAGTCTCTTTTGCCGGGATATTTTTTGCGCCCGAACAGCGACATGAGATGAATCGGTTGTTCACCAGCACACTCGCATCACTGCGCGATCATGGTGTGACCCAGCAAGAGCTGGATACGGTGCTGGCTGAATATCACGGCTGGCTAGACAATCTAGAGAGCGATTGGTCGAAGCACACGCCTGCTTACTTCGCCGATCAGCGCGTTTTTGCCCTCGAGCAAAATAGCATCAATCAATCCAAAGCGGACTATCAGCAGAGCTTAAGCCAGTTTGTTGCCAGCTACGACTTAAGCCAAACCAATCAGCAGCTACGCGATTTATTATCCTCGGATCCTGCGTTTATTATGGGGTTAGATAGAGGCGATAAGATTGCCCAGTGGGTCGGGGCAACCAACGCCGTTCGTACCGCTTACCAACAAGCGGGCATCAAGCCGCTCAATATGGAAGTAAAAAGCAATGGTTTGCTGCAACCTAAGCAGGATGGGCGCATTTTAAGCGTGGCTGATTATCCCGGCGGTTTTAAAGTTTTCCAATTATCGAATGGGGTGGAAGTCTGGTTCCAGCAAGACAAACAAGCAGGCGATCGCGCTTACGTCAATTTTGCCAGTGCAGGTGGAAAAGCGGCGTTGGATCCCTCGCTGTTCGCTGCGTTTCGACGTGGGCACGGCCGCGGCGATACAAAGCGGTTTGGGACAATTTTCAGGCCCGGAGCTAGATCGCTTTTTGCGCAGCAAGGACGTTGCCCTCAATCCCTATCTGGGTTTGACACACCACGGCGTGGAAATAACCGCAGCGAAAAAGCACTTAGCGGTGGCGATGCAAGCGTTATACAACACCGCGACAGAAATTAAGGTGGAAGCTAAGCAGCTTGAAGCGGCGAAGAAAAGCTTTGTGCAAAACCGAGAGTCGTTTATCAAGTCGCCTTTCGGTCGGTGGATGATGAGTATTGCTAGTAACTTCTACCAACCGCAAAGTCGTAACCAGTTATTGCTGCCGGAGGATATTAAGGAGGTTACGGCAGAACAGATCTATGCGCTGCATCGAGAGTTATTTCATAAGAATCACGGTTTTAAAATGGTCATTGTCGCTGATTTGACCAGTGAGCAATTAACGCCCTTGCTGCGTCAATATGTGGCGTCAATTGAACTGCAAGACGCCGACCCTGTCGACTTCAGCGCAAAATATCGACCAGACGCAAAAGTCTATCAATCTTTGAATGAAGGGGCAGAAGCATCATCCATGCACCTTGTACGGATGTGGAACCCACAAGGCGAGGCCAAGCAGGGCAGAGCGGTATTTGCTGAAGACATGCTCCAGCGCATCAGCACTAGTCGCGTGCTCAAACAACTGCGTGAGGAAGCGAGTTTAGATTACAGCCCAAATGTGACTTCAGTTGCACTGGACAATGAAGCGGTCTCCGATTGGTATTTTGTATCGCAACTGAATCCGCAAGATGTGGAAAAAATGGAAGCCCAGTTAACCACCGTACTGTCGCAACTGGCGAATGACATTACGCAGCAAGACGTCGATACCGCTGCGCAGCAACTGAGTTTGGCGCTGAAAGATCTTGACAAGGACCCCAAGCAGCGCTGCTGGTTCTACACCCGCTATCTGATCAGCGGCTATGGAGTAGATGTGTTGCTTGATGTGGACAAAACCGCTCACAGCATCACTCTGCAAGAGATTCGCCGATTGGCTAAGCACGCCTTTGGCCCAGAGGCCAAACGCTTTACCAGTGTACTCAATCCTAAATCCTAATCTTCGTCTATCTATGTTCAGGCAACGGAGGCGGTTGCCTGAACGTTTCTCAATGTTCCGAGAAAAATCGTCTCTGACCTGCTTGTGTGTTTCGTAGAGTTTGCTAATACTCTTTAGTGTATTCGTAATATTATCAGTAATTTAATATGCATCTTGTTGCTTTTTTTGGTGTGGTGTGTGCTAGTCAATTGACTGGTTTTACCAATAAACGCAAGTGCAGTCACAGAAAAAAAGCCGTGCTTCAGAGTTCGCCCATATTAAAACCGTGGCACTAGTGAGAAAATACACTGGCTTAGGTGAGGGAGAGTGATTGCTGCCACTCCCGTGCAATGTATGAGCCACAACGGCGAGTGTGCTGTGCCCTGACGTGATGAGAATAATAGTTAAAAAGAAACGCCATTTCGCCCTTCAGCTTTGCAGGGTGAGCAGAGACCAGGAAAGCCAGTCATGTTTAATCAAAAACTCAAATTAGAAATACGCCAATTACAGAGTGAATTGGATGCTGCCAAACAACAACATGCCACCGAAATCGCCGAGTTTTCTGCCTTAATTGAGCAAAAAGAGCGAGAAATACAAGAATTGAAAGAATCGCGTTTTATTGAGTCGGCCCTTGTGCGAAGCCAACTACAAGGCGGCACTATGCTTGAAGCGATTCGCACCGGGCTTGCCTCTAGCGCCGAAGAGCTGATTCGTGAGCGCGAGTCGCTGGTCGAACTGGACGAGATGTTCGAACAGACGCACGCTGCGCTGGCAAGGTTGGAAAGTCGTGCTAAACGCATCAATGAGCAGGCCAACAGCAATATGCAAGGGGCTCAAGTGTTGGAAAATACTGCTTCCTCCATCGGCCAACTTATCCACGCGATTCAAGAGATCTCAGCGCAAACCAACTTGTTGGCGCTCAATGCTGCGATTGAAGCGGCGCGTGCTGGTGAAGCTGGGCGTGGTTTTGCCGTGGTGGCGGACGAAGTGCGCGCTTTGGCGGGCAAGGCGCACACGGCCAGTGAGCAAATCGAAGAGCTGGTCAACAAAGTGATTGTGCAAACCTCAGACATCAAACAGTCGATCGGTAAAAACCAGACTTACTCGTTAGAAGTCGCCAGCTCGTCAGAACAAATCGGCGCTGTGGTCAGCGATGTGGTGGTTAAATCCCGCCAGATGCAGGAGGTGATCCGCGTAGCGACAACCCGAGCCTTCCTTGACACGGTGAAGCTAGACCATGCAGTGTGGAAAAACAACGTCTACGACAGCATTAACCGCCGCAAATTCGACACTGTGGTGAACAGTCACAGCGAATGCCGTTTGGGGCGCTGGTACTTTGAAGGACAAGGCGCCAAGCAATACAGCCACCTCGCCAGCTATGGCAGCTTGAAAACGCCACATCAGCGTGTACACGACGCTGGCCGCGCCGCGTTGGATGCGGGCGGCAAGCGTGATATGAACCGTTTAGTCAGCCAACTAGAATCAATGGAATCGTCCAGTGAACAAGTGGTCACTATGATTGATCGCCTACTCAACGAAGTGATCCACGATAAGCGCTAAAGGATAAAACTCGCCACGGCGTTGTGGGTCGTGGCGACATCCCTTTGAAAGCACTCTATTATTCTCATGTCCTTGCTTGCACATTGACTGATAATAGAGTGATAAATTCTAAAAACGAGGTAAATATCGCAAAATAAACTATAGTGAAACTCACTAATATTGATTATATTGATATTCGTATGACAAATTTGAAACAATCCGATTTCAAATGGTGGTGATATGGATATGCACAACTACTCAAGTTATTGGTTTACTAAAGATTACAAAATCGCTTTCTTCTTTCCTGCATAGTCTCTTCTATTGGTGGGTCTTCCACTATCTGTCTGATTTTAAATTAATAATAAACCGTTAATTAATCAGAATCCCACAATCTGCTTACTCATTCACATGCGAACGGTTATTTCCGTAGCGTGCGAAAAAGTACGCTTTAAATATATTTATCCTGAATATTCTGAGTCTCTATTCGGGCGGGATCTGATTACCTGCAAGAAAGGTAATAATAATGAACAATTTCAAACATCTTCCAGAACCATTTCGTATTCGCGTTATTGAGCCAGTAAAACGCACCACAGAAGAATATCGCCAACAGGCGATTATCAATGCCGGTATGAATCCGTTTTTACTCGACAGCGAAGATGTGTTTATCGACCTGTTGACCGACAGTGGTACTGGCGCAGTAACGCAAGACATGCAAGCGGCGATGCTGCGTGGTGATGAAGCGTACAGCGGTAGCCGCAGTTACTACGCCTTAAAAAATGCAGTACAAGATATTTTTGGCTATCAATACACCATCCCAACGCACCAAGGCCGGGGCGCTGAGCAAATTTATATTCCGGTGCTGATTAAAAAACGCGAACAGGAGAAAGGGTTAGATCGCAGTAAAATGGTGGCGCTATCAAACTATTTTTTCGACACCACGCAAGGGCATACGCAAATCAACTGCTGTGTGGCGAAAAACGTCTACACCGAAGAGGCGTTTGACACTTCGGTGACCGCCGATTTTAAGGGCAACTTTGATTTAGAAAAGCTTGAGCACGCCATCCTTGAAGCCGGGCCTGCCAATGTTCCTTATATTGTCAGCACCATCACTTGCAACTCTGCGGGCGGCCAGCCTGTGTCGATCGCCAACTTGAAAGCGGTGTATGAAATCGCGCAGCGCTACGACATACCGGTGATTATGGACTCAGCGCGTTTTGCGGAAAACGCCTATTTTATTCAGCAGCGCGAGCCGGATTATCAGGAAAAAAACATTGCCGAAATCACCTTAGAAGCTTACCGCTACGCCGATGGATTGGCAATGTCGGCGAAAAAAGATGCCATGGTACAGATGGGTGGTTTGCTCTGTTTTAAAGACGAGCGCATGCTGGATGTGTACAACGAATGCCGCACCTTGTGTGTGGTGCAAGAGGGTTTTCCAACCTATGGCGGTTTGGAAGGCGGCGCGATGGAACGTTTAGCGGTTGGCCTGTATGACTGTATGCGCCAAGAGTGGCTCGCCTATCGCATCAGCCAAGTGCAATATTTAGTTGATGGGTTAGAAGCGCTGGGTATCGTTTGCCAACAAGCAGGCGGTCATGCGGCGTTTGTTGATGCTGGAAAATTACTACCCCACATTCCGGCGGAGCAGTTCCCGGCGCATGCATTGGCGTGTGAGCTCTATAAAGTGGCAGGGATTCGCGCGGTGGAAATTGGCTCTTTGCTGCTCGGGCGTGACCCGGCAACAGGCAAGCAGCTTACCTCCCCGGCGGAGCTGCTGCGCCTTACCATTCCCCGCGCAACCTACACGCAAACGCACATGGATTTTATTATCGAAGCGTTTGAAAAGGTCAAAGCCAATGCGGCAAACGTCAAAGGGCTGGAATTTACTTACGAGCCGCCCGTACTGCGACATTTCACTGCGCGCTTTAAAGAGGTGAAATAAAGCCTTAACGTTGAGAAAAGATAAGCAACAGCAACCGGGCACGATCGCCCGGTTGCTGTTTTTGCTAACTCACGGATGAGAGCGCGGCTTAGCGAGACATGCTCTGATTGGCGGCGATCTGCTCGCCCATAGCGATTAAGCGATCGAGAATGCGCTCACCGTCGGCACGTAAGCCGTTGTGTTCATACTCGTTGGTGATCCACGCTTTGGCGTTGGGCATCAGCGCTAAAGTTTCTCGGCTGAAATCCAGCTCCACAAACATGTCCTCGGCGTACACCGCGCAGCTTACCGGTACGCTGTTACGCTTGAGCTGTTCGGCATCATACAAGTTATCCCAGTCAGCTTTTTGTGCGAGGATCTCGGCCGCTTGCTTAAGTGGTTTAAGATTGGTGTATTGATCAAACATCCAAGGAAAGACCATTTCCCCTGTGAAGTAAAATGCTTGACCCGGCTGATAGTCGAACACTTGCTGCGCTTGGCGCACGCGGTGCGCGCTCCAGTTTGACGCAAAACCCTGACAGTAAATCGACTCATGCAAAATGGCGTAGATTGGGTTGGTGTGAAACGACTGTTGCTCCAGCATCTGCTGCAAAAACTCATAGCGTAGCGCCGCTTTGCCGTTCAGGTTGATAAAGGCATTTTCCAGCAAATAATAGGTCGCAAGGAAGGTGTCACTCATGCCAAAGTGAATACCTGTTTGTTGGAACTGCTCGACGGTAAAACGCTGGCCGTTGGGTAAATATTCATCATGTGCCAGCAGATGGTCGGCGATCTGCTGGCAGAGAGTTTGCGCTTGCGGAAATTGTTCGAAGAAGGCGCGGTTTTTGTCCATGGTGCGCTTAAACGTCGCCTGATAGACATCATCGGGGTGGCGCGAAATTGATGGCACTCCACCGGTGATGTAGCTGCGCAGTAGACTTTCTGGGAACAGCGATAGGTACGTGAGGGAACAAAAACCACCGAAACTTTGCCCTAAAATGGCCCACTTTTCGATGCCTAACTCACGGCGAATAAACTCGGCATCGCGCACTATGTTATCGGCGCGAAAATGTTGCAGATAATCGGCCTGCTGCTGCGCGCTGAGCTCGGCTAAGGTCTGATGGCTGATCACGCTGCTGTTGCCCGTGCCACGTTGGTCCAAAAGCAGTACGCGATACTGTTGCAATGCACGCTTGAGCCAGCCGTTGTTGCCTGTGGGTCTGCCCGCAGGAAAGCCCGGTCCACCTTGAAAGTAAACGAGCCAAGGCTTTTCTTCATCACCAGTGCGGCGCACGGCGCGGGCAAAAATCTCAATCTCGCCTTTGCTTTGGTCTGCATAATCCAACGGTACGTTAAAATAGTGCGGGGTGAACGTCAGTCCTTCGTGGTGAAACGTCAGTGCGTGATGCATTTTCTTTCCTTGTTTGGGGTTAGCGGACGTAGTTTAACGGGTCTTGCCGCGTTTGTCTTAAATCCGACGGATGTAGAATAGTGGCGAGGCTATTTTCAAAAAAAATTTGAAAAAGAAGTTAATCACTGGCGGTTTTTCAAAAGGGTTCAATTGGTTAGATTAGCCACACAAACGACATGAAGGATCACGGTCCACTAATTGGAGAAAATATGAGTATTGTTCACGCCGCCAAATCCCGTTATTCCACCAAAGCATTTGATGCCAGCCGAAAAATTGCGCCAGAGAAAGTTGAAGAGATCAAAGAGCTACTGCGTATGAGTGCTTCGAGCGTTAACTCTCAGCCTTGGCACTTTATCGTTGCTAGCAGCGACGAGGGCAAAGCGCGCATTGCCAAAGCGACTCAAGGCGGTTTTGCTTTTAACGAGCGCAAGGTGTTGGATGCATCACACGTTGTGGTGTTTTGTGCCAAAACCAGCATTGATGAAAACTACCTACTGGATCTCCTTGAAAACGAAGACAAAGATGGACGTTTTGCCGATGAAGCGAGCAAAACTGGCATGCACAATGGTCGCTCCTTCTTTGTCAATTTGCACCGTTTTGATCTCAAAGATGCGCATCACTGGATGGAGAAACAAGTCTATTTGAACGTAGGGACCTTGCTTTTGGGCGCTTCTGCGATGGAAATTGACGCGGTGCCGATTGAAGGCTTCGATGCCAAAGTGCTCGATGAAGAGTTTGGTCTGCGTGATAAAGGGCTGACCAGTTTAGTGATTGTGCCGCTGGGCTATCACAGTGAAGCCGATTTTAATGCCAAACTACCGAAATCGCGCTGGCCAGCCGAAACGGTTTTTACCGAGATCTAAATCATGATTCATCTATTAGTGGAAATTAAAGCGCACGCTGAGCACATCGAACAAGTTCGCGGTTTACTCACAGCGCTGCTTGAACCGACTCGTCAGGAAGAGGGCTGTTGCCAGTATGAGCTTTTTGCCGACAGCCAAATCGAAGGCCTTTTTTTGATGCAAGAGATCTGGTGTTCGCAGCAAAGTCTTGATACACACGTCGCCAGCGACCACTTTCAAGCCTTCAAGCAACAAGTGGACAGTGCCGATATTTTAGAATACCTGCACCTTCGTTCGCTCTCATTCGTGGCTTAGTTCTGCGTGGCTTAGCTGACAATGTTGCTCAATTGCTGCCAGTACCGCTTGACGTTGCTGGCAGCATTTCTCTTGCAC
This sequence comes from Vibrio cidicii, assembly GCF_009763805.1. Taxonomy (NCBI): domain Bacteria; kingdom Pseudomonadati; phylum Pseudomonadota; class Gammaproteobacteria; order Vibrionales; family Vibrionaceae; genus Vibrio; species Vibrio cidicii. The sequence continues at coordinate 1,083,545 of NZ_CP046803.1, forward strand.
AAATTCTTGGAAAGTACGGATAAGTGGCGTGATTGCGCGCCGATCGGTACACATCATGTAAATCGGTACCACGCCGCCATCCCACTCAGGCAACACGCGCACCAATCGGCCGCTTAGAATATCTTGGCTAATATCCATCAGCGATTTATACGCGACACCTTTACCTTTTAACGCTTGGCGATGCGCCACTTCGCCGTCATTGGTGGTTGGATTACCGCTGACGAGCACGCTTTCCGTTTCTCCTTGACGATGCAACTGCCATTTGTTGTGCAGCGAGCCAGAGAGCATGTAGCACAAGCAGTTATGCTGAAGCAGGTCGCTAGGCTCGCGAAGCGGCGCATGAGAGCCAAGGTACTCCGGTGACGCGCACAAAATGCGCTCATTGGACTTGCACAGAGGAATAGCAATTAAGCTCGAATCGGCTGGTTCGCCGTAGCGAATAGCGACATCGACGGGCTGGCTATACATGTCGGTAAGGCTGTCTGACAGGTCGAGTTTGACCATCACGCGCGGGTGCAGTTCGATAAACTCATCAATCCACTCCAAGAGCATGTTGCGGCCAAAATCGGAAGGGGCGCTGACATAAAGCTGCCCGGCCAATTCGCCCCGAGCGCAGTTGATCTCATTGAGACCCTCTTCAATCAAGTTGAGCGCTGCACTGGTTTTTTGCAGGAAAAGCGTGCCATCCCCCGTGAGGCGTAAGCTGCGCGTCGAGCGAACAAACAGCGGGAAATGGATCTGCTCTTCAAGGCGTTTAATTGCAGCGCTGACGGCGGCAGGAGTGAGATCGAGGCTGTTGGCTGCTTTTGAAAAACTGCCCTGACGAGCGGTTTCCACGAAAATGTTCAGATCGTTCAGTGCTTTCATCGGAGGTGTCGTGAGAGATAATTTTGCCCGACTATAGCCGATTTATCAGCAAAAAGCCTCAGTCATAGAGCTGAGGCTGGTACGAACGTTAGCCAAGCGTGGGCTGCAAGGTGAGCATCGCATCTCTTAAGCGCTCTGATAGTGGCGCTTTACACTGATTTTTAAAATCGAACATCACCACAGTCGCACTGCCTATGGTGGTGACCTTGCCCATTTTTTTACTCACGACCTGATATTCCATGGTAAAGCGATCTTCACCCACCTGCGTCACTTTGGAGCCGATGAGCAAGGTGTCTGGGTAGGTCACTGGAATGCGATAACGGCATTGCGTGTCACTTAATACGGGGCCAATTTGTGTCTTTTTCAGTTCATCCATCAAGTTGATTTGCGCAAAATACTCCAAACGCGCGGTTTCAAAGTAGCGGAAGTAGACAACATTGTTGACGTGCTGTAGCGCGTCCATTTCTCCCCACGCGACCTTAATTTCGGTGATGACCGGAAATTCTTCTAATAGCGAATGCATTGGCGCTCCTTTTCGTGATTCGTCTTACTATTTCGAGTTTTTATTCTAAAGTGTACGCGACAATTATGTAATGATTAGATTAACAAAATGTAAAAATAAAGGGTATTTTGTGTTGAAATTGGTAAGGTATAAGCTTTACTAAGACGCGAGAGCAACGTACCTTTTGCTTAAATGTGTGCGCAAGGAGAAGTAGCGATGACAGAACTGGCGGGTTTTAATCGAGCGGTTGTGGGCAAGCGTACAGATTGGACGGATGAGTTATTTAGTCTGCGTATCAACGGGGCCAATCTCGATTTCAAAGCAGGACAATTTACCAAACTGGCGTTGCCAGGGGAAAATGGTAAAGCGCTCAGTCGTGCTTACTCTTTGGTGAATGCACCCTCGGTCAATAGTGACTGGTTGGAGTTTCTCATTGTCGCTAACCCAGAAGGGCAATTGACGCCGAAGCTGCAAGCGTTAAAACCCGGCGATGAGATTTACGTTGGGCAAACCGCGCACGGCGATCTCACTGCAGAAACGATTCCTAAGTCAACCCAAGATCTCTGGCTGTTTGCCACCGGCACGGGTATCGGACCTTTTCTCTCTTTGCTTGACGACATCACTCAGCCACCTCGCTGCGACCAGATTGTTCTGTTGCATGCGGTTCGCTACGAGAAAGATCTCGTTTATCGCTACCTGATAGAACAGCTTGCTGAGCTCTACCAAGGACGCCTCAGATACGTGCCCGTGGTCTCGCGAGAGTCAAGTGCTGGCGCGCTGAAAGGGCGCATCCCTGATTTATTGCAATCGGGAGTGTTGTTTGACCACTTGCAGTGTACTCTCAGCGCTGAACGCAGTTTTGCCATGTTGTGCGGCAATCCTGAGATGATTAAAGAGACTACGGCGGTGTTGCAAAGTTTGGGGTTAGAAAAATATCGTCGGCAAACAGGCGGGCACATCCTCTACGAGCGCTATTGGTAAGTGAGTCAGCAAGGTGGATGTCGCAAAAAACAAGAGCCCTGATAAAATCAGCGCCCTTGAGCGGGCACAGTCAATCACTGCTGATTGATAAAGGCCTTAAAGCGTGCTTTGGTTTCATCGTCGGCTTTTTCATACCAGAAGTGCAGCATCTCTTCAGCGGCGCTTGAGGCTTGATGCCCTTCCACTACTGGCTTTAACGCGGCAACGGTGAGCGGGGCGCCAATCGCGGCAATACCGCCAGCGCGGTTGTAGTCTTCAACTTCACGACGAAAATCACGGCCGATTTGCAGCCCTTCCTTGATCAGTTTGTCTTCCTTTTTCTCTACCGTTTGGCCATTGGCATCGACCAACTGCCAGTTGAGCTGTTTGATCTCACTTTCAGCAACACGATGGTCGCGGTATTCCGGCATAACAAAACTCAGTTCACGGTCATTGGCATTAAACTTTGCCACAATCACGTCACTTTCAACGCCGATACGGTCATTGCCTTGGCTAAAAAACGGCTCGTAGCGGAAGACGATCTGATTCTCGCCATCGGGCAGTGTGGCAGTTTTGCTGGTGGAAAAGAGGCTGCCAGAGAGTTTCGGAGTTTGCCCATTGGCGACAAGTAAGGTGACCTCGTCAGGTACGTTCAGAGTGACCTCTGCAGCGGCAAATCCGCTTAAACTTATCGATAAAAAGTATGTTAACGGTTTAATCAAATTCACAATTTTTATTCCTGAACAATCAGTTACGGCAGGTTTGAGAGTGCCCAGTTCAACGGGGCTTTGCAACGGCCTGATGCGAAAAATTAGAGAAATTCACCAAATCTTCACACATCTGGTCGATAAGATTCAGAAAGAGAAATTGATGTTGTAAGAGGGCGATAGCAGCGAGCTGCGTTCTCGAACTAAATCGCGTCGTTTGCTTTGCAGCACGTTGCGCTTCTGCTTATCTTGATCGGAGTCTTTTAAACTGTTCAGTTGCCGGTCGATGTCGCCAATTTGTCGGTCAATCTCGGCAATTCGCTGCTGAACGAGATACTCTTGCCGACCCAACTGATAGTTATTGAGAAATTGTTCGCTCTCACAAACACCGTAGTATTCCCGGCCTTGTTTCCCGACACGATAACCGTTATCTGGCGAGCAATAGAGTACGGTGCCTTGTTGAAAGCCTTTGCGCCACAGATCGCTATCGGCTACGACACCCGCTTCCGCGCAATCTTGGCTGTAACGCTGAATGATGCTGGGGTCATTACCATTTTGCCCATCGCGATAGCCGATTTGTTGCCAGTTGGCGACACGGCACTCGTCTGGGCTCATGGTTGTACAGGCCGACAAAAACATTGTGAAGGCAGCGCAGGTAAGGATTCGATTCATCAGAAATTGCCATCGTAAATGAAGAGGCGATAATTTTAATTGAATGGCGTTCAATTGCAATATTGCCTGACAAATCCATACATAAACTACATGGCTCCTGCTTTGGGGGTTGGTGGTTTCAGCGCGGCTTTGAGTGAGAACCCAGTGACCAGCATAGTGCCGCTCAGCACTAACACGCTTCCCACCACGGTATTTAAACCAATTGGCTCGCCGAGCACCAAATAGCCCCAAAAAATACCAAAAGCAGGGATAAGAAACGTTACCGACAAAGCTGAAGCTGGGCCGATTTCAGCAATCAGACGAAAGTACATCAGATAAGCGATACCAGTACATAACACACCGAGGGCGGTAACCGAAAGCATCTCAAAGGAGCTCGGCATTTCACGCATCGGTGCAAATGGCAGCAGAGGAAGCACCAACAGCACCGCCATCCACATGCTGCCGTGCGCGTTATCAAACGCGGCAATTTGCGGAGCATTTTTGGTGTAGTTGGTGGCGATACCGTAGCAAAACGCCGCAGAGACGGCGGCGATAATCGGTAAGATCGCTTGCTGGCCGATTTGTAGCGCATCCCAGCCAACTAATACGACGACGCCGCTAATACCGAGCAGCAAACCCAATACACCTTTGGCGGAGATCGGGGTGCGGTACCAAAGGTAACTGATGATGACCCCCAAATGACAGCCGTGGAGTTGAGCACCGCCAATGTCGAGGCGTTAAGGGTTTGTGCGGCATAGGCGAAACAGAGAAAGGGCAAGGCCGTATTAAACAGGCCAATCATCAAAAAATGTTTCGGATGACGTAACAAAGGCGCGAGATTTTTTTTCAAATAGAGAGCGACCACCAGCAAGCTCAATGCGGCAAACAGTACTCGAAATTCAATCAGATACGCAGGCCCAAAACTGTGCGCGGCGATACGCATGAAGAGAAAAGAGCTGCCCCAAATGGCAGCAAGACAGAGTAAGCGAAAAAAACTGGCAGCAGACATGGTTGTGACTTCTTTGTTGGAGGATTGTATATGCCCTGTGATAAACGCTGCGATTATACGCCACGGCAGCGAATAAGCGATGAGAAAGATGTGCTTTCGCCACCTGTTTGGTATTTTTGGCACGCAGTGAGATTAGTGTAGCGTCGTAAGTAAATGGTTGGCTGAAACCAGTTTGAGCTGAATTCTCATAGGGCGAGAATTGATAGCCATTTCAACTGGCTTCTTGGGCGCGATCTTTTACGATTTGCGCACATTTTAAGCGAGAGGTTAAGGCCAGTGCTCAGCCTGTTTTTCAAGTCATTATTAGGGGCGGCTGCGGTGCTCGTTATTGCACTGTTGTCCAAAAGTAAAAGCTTTTACATTGCGGGTTTAGTACCGCTGTTTCCCACCTTTGCGTTGATCGCTCACTTCATTATTGGCAGTGAGCGTAGCATGGAGGATTTGCGTCAAACCGCTTTATTTGGATTGTGGTCACTGCTGCCATACGCGGCTTATTTGTTGGCGGTTTATTACCTCAGCTACCGTTTTTCACTGCTGGCGACCTTATTTGGCGCGACCTTGATTTGGCTACTTTGCGCTATGGTGCTGATTGTTGGCTGGACAAAGCTATCCGTGGCCATTTGAGCAGTGTAATTGACGTGCTGGATCACAATTTTGTCATATCGAATCCCGCTTACTTTGCCTCTTGTCACTGTTTTCTATTGATTTGTCAGAAGATCAGCGAAATTGGCTGCAAAACACACCTTTTTTGCCGTTGACAGCCTAGCCAGCTTTACTACGCTTAAGGCTGGTTTTTACGGTCAGTCAGCAAGGAGAACAGAATGGCTACATTCAAGCAGGATATTCCGCATCGTGTCACTGTCTATCATGACAACCACGAGCAGGAGCGTGAGTTAAAAGAGGCAATGCTCCCAGAAAAACCACGTTACTTTAATGGATCACCAACCTACAAAGCGGAAAGCCTCGCTGATTTTGAAGAAAAAATTCGTCAGATGAACTTGTCTCTCGACAAATAAACCTTCACCTGAGTTCCATCCTATAAAGCCGCATCATGCGGCTTTTTTTGTGCAATCTTACATTGAGTTTTTGTTATTGGCATATGCCAATAACATGGTTTACCTTTTCGTTATCGCTTTGCTTTTTGGAAACACCATGCCCAGACCACGAAAACCGCGCCATATCGGCTGCCGACCACCCGCCAGTTGTTTTAAGCCTAACGGCATTCCGACATCGAATTTACAGGCCGAAACGCTTGATGCCGATGAACTGGAAGCGCTGCGTTTGGCCGATCTTCTGCAAATGAATCAGATCGATGCAGCGCAGTGCATGGGAGTCTCCCGACAGACGTTTGGCAACATTGTCAAATGTGCGCGTCATAAAGTCGCGCTCTGTTTGGTGCAAGGCAAAATGTTGAAATTCTCACTGGAGGAAGAATGATGATCATCGCAGTCCCCGTTAACGATCAAAATGTCGCGAACCATTTCACCAAAGCGCAGCGCTTTGCTTTGCTTGATGATCGCGGCAATGTTCTAAACTATTTAGATAATCCGGCGCTAAGCAGTGAAGGTTGTCACGGAAAAAAACGCTTGATTGCGCAATTGCTCGCGGCCAAGGTCAACAAGGTGTTGGTAAAAAACATCGGGCAGAAATCGCTGGCGAAATTGCTGGCTGGTAATGTGTTAGTCGAGCGTGTTGCTGGGCGCAACTCTCTTGCGACTGTGTTGAGCGCTGGAGCCATGCCGCTGACTGAGGCGAGCCAAGGACGTGAGTGTCGCACCGAGTCGAAAAGTCGCTGTTGTGGCTCGCGCCGAGAGCGCGCTCGTGGCTTGATCGCAACACCAGATACCGCGGCGGCGATGTCGCCCATCAAGGGCTTTCAAGTCAAAGGGCTGCGTAGGCTGTTTAAGGAGTAAATCATGACGACTTTGTTGTACGCATTTGCTTTTTTCCTCATCGTTATCGCGTTGATGGCGATAGGCGTAATGTTTAAGCGCAAAGCTATCCAAGGCAGTTGCGGCGGGTTAAACCAAGTTGGTGTCGATAAAGTGTGCAATTGCGAAACCACCTGCTCCGAACACAAACTGTATCAGATAGCGGAACCGCAAGAAAAAAATAAGGGAGCGCAAGGCTCCCTGTAGCTTAGCTGTGCAAGTTTAGGCGGTTTCACACACTTTTTTCTGTACTGAAGGAGGCGCGGGCTCATAGTGGCTGAGCGTCATTTGGAATGTGCCTTCACCACCTGTCATTGCTCTGAGTTTGCGCGCGTAATCTTGCAGCTCATTGAGCGGTGATTTGCTGCGAATCAGTGAGAAGTGGTTCGTTTGCGGCTCTGTGCCCTCAATCAAGCCGCGATTGGCAGACAAATCGCCAGTGACATCGCCGACGCTGGCCGTGGGGATCACCAGATCCATTTGTACAATTGGCTCAAGCACAATCGGTCCAGCGTTTTCCACTGCATTGAGGAAGGCCTTTTTACCCGCAATCACGAAAGCGATCTCTTTTGAATCCACCGAATGGAATTTGCCATCGTGAACGGTCACTTCAATGTCGCGAATTGGGTTGCCGGAAATCGCCCCTTCTTCTAGCGCTTGCAGAATGCCTTTTTCAACCGCAGGAATGAGTGAGGTGGGGATGGCGCCGCCGACGACTTTGTTGACAAACTTAAAGCCTTCGCCGCGCTCAAGTGGTCTGACACGTAAATGCACCTCGCCAAATTGCCCCGCGCCCCCGCTTTGCTTTTTATGTCGATACTGGCCATCGGCGGCTTGGGTAATGGTTTCGAAGTATTCCACGCTTGGCTGCTCGGTCTCCACCTCCAGTTTGTAGACGCTGGCCATTTTTTCCAGCGCAATCTTAAGATGAAATTCACCTTGGCCGCTTAAGATGGTCTCATTGCTGCGGGCGCGGTGTTCAAGCCGCAGTGATGGATCTTCACTGACGATGCGTTTTAACACTTCGCCCAGTTTTTGTTCATCACCGCGTTTTGTGGGTTTGAGGCTTAGGCTGTACATCGATTGTGGGAACTGTAACGTTTTCAGAGAGATACCATCTTCATCATGGGAATCGTGCACAATCGAATCAAATTCAAGTTCATCGACTTTGGCGAGCACACAAAAATCGCCTGCGAGGGCTCGTGAAATCTCACTACGTTGCTTGCCTTGTAACTGATAGAGGTGGCCGACTTTAAACGCTTTGTTGCTCTCACCGATATAGAGTTGACTGCCTGTGTTTATCTCCCCCTGAAATACGCGCAGATAGGCCAGTTTGCCCATGTAAGGATCGACGCTGATTTTGTACACATGCGCCACGCTGTGCTCCAACGTCTCGCAGTTGACGCGAATAAGTTTGCCATTTTTCTCCAGCAGCGGTGGGTTGCCCTCGTTGGGCATCGGCATCAATTCGCACAAGGTTTGTAGCAGCAGTTCAATGCCAGCGCCCGTTTCGGCACAGACAAAACAGATCGGGATAACATGGCCAGTACGCAGCGCTTCTTCAAACGGGTCATGCAGCTGTTGCGCTGTGAGCTCAGAGCCTTGTTCCAGATAAAGCGCCATCAAATCCTCATCCACTTCCACCACTTGATCCACTAAGGTTTCATGAGTTGTCTCGACATCTGAAATCAGTGTTGGTGTTTGATATTGCGGGGTGAAAAAACAGTCGACGACTTGGTTGCCATCGGCAGAGGGAAGGTTGATAGGCAGGCAATGGCTGCCAAAATGTTCTTCAATTTGACGCAGCAGGCGGCTGAGCGCTTTGTCGTTGTGGTCGATTTTATTGATGATGATCATCTGGCATTTTTTCCGCTCACTCGCGAAACTCAAATAACCGATCGGAGATTTGAGTCAGCGGCGTGTGCGGATCCAACACTAGCGCAGTAGCCTCGACGGCCGGAAAGACGCTGAACGTACGGCCCTGCAGCTCGCCCTGTCCGGGAGTATCGATAATATTAAGACGGTGATTTTGCCAGCGCAGTGCCACTGGAGTGGCTTCAATACTGTGCTGATATTGGATTGATTGAGCATCAAAGTCGGTGACGGTATCGCCTTTCTCGACGCTGCCTAAGTGCGTGGTAGCGTCACAGGCAAACAGCAGTTTTTCGATGAGCGTAGTTTTGCCACTGCCCGTTTGGCCGATGAAAGCGATGTTGCGGATTTGGTTGATAGGCATAAGAGCTCCTTGCAATGAATGGAAGAGACGTAACATCCTGAGCGGGCGGGGTTACCGCCTGCCCGTCTTCCAAGTCATTTTGCGCAGATCTCCATACACAGGCTGTCTCGACACGACATGAATACCAGCAAGAGTGTGTACCCATCGCCCCAATTTTTATGTGATTCAATTCATACTGAGCGACATCCACCCTGACGCGCACCACAACTTGCTCAATTTGTTGTACGGATCAACGCGTCAAGCCCTCAGATAGTCGCGCTGCAAAATGTACATGCGTTTCACATCCTGATATTGACCATTGATAAAAAATTCTTCGACCAAGTGCCCCTCTTCGATGAAACCGCATTGCTGATACAGATGGATCGCTTTTTTGTTGCTCAGCGCCACTTGCAGATAAACTTTGTGTAGGTTGAGGATCGAGAATGAGTAGTCGAGTGCTTTGTGAATCGCTGTGGCGGCAAAACCTTGGCCTTGAAAAGCGGGAGCGATAATGATCTGAAATTCGGCGCTGCGATGGATGTAATTGATCTCAATTAGCTCGACCAAACCAATCAGTTGGCTTTTTTCGTCCACGACGACAAATCGGCGCTCGGTGTCGTCGTGGATGTGTTTCTGATAAAGCTCTTCGAGCTCATCATAAGACTCATACGGCTCTTCGAACCAGTAAGACATGATGTTGCGATTGTTGTTGAGCTGATGAATAAAACGCAAATCCGAGCGTTCCAGCGCCCGAATGGATAAGTGTTTGCTCATGGCAATACTCCCAAGTTTTGTTCTTTGAGTGTATCTCTCCTCTGTCTGGCGTCGAGTCTGGCAGCGATTGAATGTGCTCACGGCCAGACTTTTTACCCCGTTTCGGCTCTGATTTTGTGCTCAATTGCTCGCCGCGATCGAGACAATACGACGGATCACCTCATCTTCAGAAATTGGCTGATTGCGGAAAAAACGGAAGATTTCCGAGTTGATCGCTTGCTGCGCGACCGGGTTGACCGCCATGGAATCGGTCATGCTTGGTATGGCAAGACCATGGGCGGAGGCAAACAGAAAGTCGTGGTACGAGCGTTGCTGACACAGGTTGAACTGGCTAAGGTCGATATCGTTTCGCACCGGAATCGAGCCTTTGACTCGGTTGAACTCGGACTGAAAATCCTTATCGGCCAAACGGTTGGCGACCCTTTCTGCTTGTTGGGCTGAGAAGGTTTTGCTCGCCATAAAGATCAGGCTATCCATATTGTAGAGGAAGGTTTGTCGCGACTGAGGCGCGGGCTGACAACTGATGTGTTCCGGCACCGCAACCTTGTGTGCAAGCAGATCGCCCAAAATCCAGTCGCCGCCAATTTGAAACAGTGCCTTGTCTTGTGCCAGGGCTTGGGTGGCGCTGTCCCAGTTTTGGTCGGGTAACGGATGCGAAGTGAGAAGGCTGATGTGGCGTAACTGGCTGAGCGCCAGACGCATCTCTGCCGAATCGATGTTGCGCTTATCGAGTTCAACCAAGGCGCTTTGATAGAAACTGACGCCTCCTGCGGCGATGACGAGACTTTCGAACAATTGCGCGATCTGCCAAGGTTGATCGCCAATCGCCAGCGGAATGAACCCTTGCTGATGTGCGGTTTCCATCGCTTGAAAAAGTTCAGGCCAGGTTTTGGGTGGTGTGAGTTGCAACTGCGCCAGTAAGCGCTGGTTGGTCCACAGCCAGTTGAGGCGATGTAAGGTTAATGGCAGCGCCACATAGCCGTTGTCGGTTTTGTTGATCGCTTTGGCCAGTGGGTACAGCACCTCGTCCCAATGATGTGTCGTGGCCGTTTTGTTGATGGGGTGCAAAATGCCAATCGCATCCCATGACTTGATGCTTGGCCCTTCAATCTGCGCAAAGCTCGGCGTGTTGCCGGCTAAAGCGCGTGCTTGCAAGACCGTCATTGCGCTGTCTCCACCGCCACCGATCACTGGGGCAGGCTTGAGCGGAATATCCGCTTTGGCCAGTTCATTCTCTAGCCTCTTGAACGCGTTTTTCTCGCCTGCGGAAGTCCACCAGTGGAGAAATTCCACCTCGGCAGCTTGGCTGGCTCCGCTGCACAGCAGCAGCGACAAAAAGAAGGTTCTCATAACATTTCTCTTGGGAAGGATAAAGTGGCGATTAACCCGCCTCGCATCGACAAATGTAGCTTCAGTTCGCCGCCGTGTGCTTTGACAATGCTTTGCGAAATGGTCAGCCCGAGCCCGTTCCCCTCTGTCTGCGTGTCGGCGCGAAAATAGGGTTCACACAGGCGTTCTAACTGCAGCTCGTTAAGCCCGGCGCCGTTGTCTTCAACCGTCACGTAGAGATGGTCGCTATCGCTGTGGATTCGCACTAACGCGCGTTGACCGTATTTGAGCGCGTTGTCGATGAGATTTTGCAGACAGCGTTTGAGCGCCAGTGGTTTACCGGAAATTGTGCACTCCTCTTCGCTTTCGAGCTCGATGCGGCTGCCGTCAGGATCTAAACCGCTAGCGATGTGCTCCACCAATTTACTTAAATCAACCGACTCGATCTCTTCGTGAATGTCGGTGGCTTTGATGCATTGCAGTGCCCCTTTGACCATCAAATCGAGATCGTTGGCTATTTTGCTAAAGCGTTCGCGTTCGATTTCGTCATCCAACATATCGGCCCTCAGTTTTAAACAGGCAATCGGCGTTTTGAGATCGTGCGAAATTGCACTGAAAAGCATCTCCCGCTCTTTGATGTGGCTATCGATACGTCGATTCATTTTGTTAAAAGCGCGAATGGCCGCTTTTAGCTCGGTGCTCCCCGCCTCTTTCACTTGCGGCACTTTGAGACGGCTCGACATCAAGGTTGCGGCTTTAGCCAGCTCGCGAATCGGGCGGATTTCACGCCTGACCACCAACCAAGTGCACACCAGCAGCAAGAGCGCCGAAAGCAGTAAAGTGAACCATTCGCGAAGGGCAAAATAACTGGTTTCCAAATGGATGTAAGGCGCTGGCAGAACCGCCGCCAGATAGAACCACTCGTTTTGCGCCACTTCCACTTGCATCACTAGTATCGGCGGGTTGAGATCACCGTAAGAGAGCGAATAGTGCGCCCACAGCATCGGCAGTTCATCAATCGGTAGCTCGTTGTTAAACACCCGCAAATCGTCACGACGGGTAAAATCGACCAACATGGTTGGGCTGCCCGTCAGCTCACGATTGAGCACCGATGTCACTTCGTTAATAACCAGCGTTTTACGCGCGCTTTGTGGCAGCGCATCGACGGTGATCGGGTGATTGTTGAGCGAGACAAAAAAGCGCGTGCCGCCCATGTTGCGTAGTTGATTGAGCACCAAATGGCGATACTCCGCAGGCAAAGTTTGGAAGAAAGAGATGGTGGATGAGGCGCTCATGGCGAGGCTGCGCACTGTGGTGATGAGGCCCGTTTTGTCTTTGTCGCTGGCGTGTTGATACCAGATAAGCCCGGCGAGGATCTGCGCTGAGACAATCACCACTAACAAGAACAAACTGGTGCGCATCGCCAGTGATTGCAGCGGCAACCTAATTCTCATAACGCACTCCGGCGGTAAGCATGTAGCCTTTGTTGCGCACGGTGAGGATCAAGGAGCGATCTTTATCTTCCAGATGGTGCCGAAGGCGGCTGATCTGTACGTCAATTCCCCGTTCAAACGGGTCGGCATCTCGTCCCCAAATTTCGCGTGCGATGTCATCGCGCGACAGAATCGATTCGGCGCGAGAGAGAAATAGCCCAAGCAGTGATAGATCGGCGCCGCTGAGTTGCTTAATTTGCTCGCTCGGCAGGTGGGTGAGTTGACGTGTGACGGTATCCAGTTGCCAATCGGCGAAACGCACGCGGCGTGTCAGGCGGGCCTCGCTGCTGTTTTGACTACGGCGTAAAATAGTTTTAATGCGTGCCAGCAGCTCGCGCGGGCTGAAGGATTTGGTGATGTAGTCATCTGCGCCCATTTCCAACCCCGCCACGCGATCAGCTTCTTCTGCTACGGCAGTGAGCATAATGATGGGCACGTCGGAGTGGCGCCTGAGTTTTTGGCACAAGCTAAACCCATCTTCACCGGGCATCATGATGTCGAGCACAATCAGATCGGGCTGACATTGCTGCAACTTCTGCCACATTCGCTGGCCATTTTCCGCACCAACCACGGCAAATCCCGCTTTGCCCAGGTAATCCGATAAGGCTTCGCGCAAGTCGCGATTATCGTCCACTACCATGATGAGTTTACTGTCCATAGTTCACTACCACCGCTTATTTATCGTGCCAACATGATGCTACGGCCTTGCGCTGAACTCAATTCACGCTCTTGTAATTTGCTGCTTACAAACGTGGTTTTTTGTAAGTGTCTGCTTACAAACTGCTAGCGCTTTGTAACCTTGAGCGTTTGCAACTTGGTTAAGCTGACGGTGATGGTTATTGCTGGCTGCGCAACGCGGCAATGTGGAAGCTTAATCTCCAATGAGGAGGGAACATGTTAGGAACAGTTTTTGGACAACTGCAAAAAATTGGCCGCTCTTTGATGCTGCCAGTGGCGGTATTACCCGTTGCGGGTTTGATGCTCGGAATTGGTAACGCGGGGTTCGCTTTTATTCCCGAAGCGCTGAGCAAGGTGATGCTGGCCGCTGGGGAAGGGGTGTTTGGTAACATGCAATTGATGTTTGCTGTTGGTGTCGCACTGGGTCTGTCGAAGGGGAATGACGGTGCGGCAGCGTTGGCGGGGCTGGTAGGCCTGATCATTATGAACGCGTCTCTGGGGATTGTGATCGGGCTGCGCGGGCTGGAAACCGATGCCACCATTATGGGGGTGACAACTTTACAAACGGGCGTGTTTGGCGGGGTGATCATTGGCGCGGTCGCGGCGCTGATGTACAACCGCTTCTACGCGATCCGCTTGCCGGAATACCTCGGCTTTTTTGCGGGTAAACGCTTTGTGCCGATTGTCACCGGGCTTTCAGCCATCGTGGTTGGCGGCGTGTTAGCGTTTCGTTTGGCCACCAGTGGGTCAAGCGCTCGACGCGTTTTCCCATTGGGCGGCGTACCAAAATCCGGTGTTGGCGTGGGCGGTGTATGGCGCAGGTGAGCGCTCACTGTTGCCTGTCGGTTTACACCACATCTGGAACGCGCCTTTCTTCTTCGAAGTAGGCAGTTACATTGACCCGCAAACGGGCAAAGAGTTTACCGGAGAACTGACGCGTTTCTTCGCTGGCGATAAAACCGCAGGGTATTTGTCTGGTGGCTTTATGTACTCGATGTGGGCTTTGCCTGCGGCGGCGTTGGCGATGTATCACTGCGCAACCCCTGAACGTAAGAAGTTGGTGGGCGGTTTGATGATGTCGGCAGCTCTGACTTCTTGGCTCACTGGTATCACAGAGCCGATTGAGTTCACTTTCCTGTTTGTTGCGCCAGTGCTGTATGTGATCCATGTCTTTTTAACCGGCATCGCTTTTGCTATCACCGCTTTTCTTGAGATCAAACACAGTACCGATTTTGCGCACGGCGCGATTCAGTTTTTCCTCTACTACCCGATGTCGACCAACGCTTGGATGTTCATCATCATAGGTCCTTTGTGGGCGGCGCTTTACTACGGTTTATTCCGCTTCTTGATCGTCAAATTGGATCTCAAAACTCCGGGCCGAGAGAGCGATTTCAAGGAAGTGCAGATTGCTGGTCAGCCAGCCGAAATTGCGCTCGATGTGATTGCCGCGCTCGGTGGAAAGGAGAATATCAAATCGGTCGATGCGTGCATCACTCGCTTACGAGTCTCAGTCAAAGAGATTGCTCACGTAGACGCCAACCAGCTCAAAGCGCTAGGCGCAAGAGAAGTGTTGATCATTGGAGACAGTCTGCAAGCCATATTCGGTACGCAATCGGACAACATCAAAAGCGAGATCCACAGTGTGTTGGCGATAGCCTAGTCGAGATTCAATCTTTTACCAGCTCCTGATCCCCCCGATTTGTCTGGTAAGTCAGCCAACTTCAAGCGAGGTTGGCTTTTTTAACTTCTGACCGACTAAATGGCAGAGCGTTCCGGTGCGCTGGACATCAACGTGGCGTGAGCGTTTCGGCGCAGCAGCCAAATCACCAGTGTTGCCACCGCCAGTACCAAGGCCGCAATGGCAAAGCCACTTTGGGTCGATTGATAGTGGTTGAGCATCGCAATCAACACGTAACTCAAACTTTGCACTAAGGTGGAGAACATGCCTATACCTCCATCCACCCGACCGCGCTGCTCAATTGGGATGGTGTGGTGCATCCAATTGATACGAGCGATTCGGTTTAACGCATTGAAGAAACCAAAACCAGCCGTAAAGAGCAGAATGAATGCGGGTGAAGCGGAAAAACTCATCCCAACCAAGGCTAAAGCGGCAGCGCCAAGTGAATATTGGATGATGGACAACGGGCTGGTTAAAGCCAAAATGCGGCTAACCAACAAGCCCGTAATAAGGGAGCCTAAGCCAAAAGCGATGTTGTACCCTGCAAACCAGTCACCGGAGATCTGTTGTTCGGCAAACCAAATTGGCACGAGTTTGCTAAGAAACGTCAGCACCGGATACGAGAGGCACGAGAGCAAAATGATGGCGTAAAAGCGTGGGCTGGCCGAAAAAATGGTTTTACTCTCAGCCATTTGTGTCCAAAACCGGCTTGGTTGATGCAAACGTAACTGACGTCGGTAAGGCGTGAAGCAATAACTGAGCGTGGCAAGGGCCGAAGCGATGGCCGCAAACAAGGCAAATTCCACTACTCCCCAGTATTCCAGTAACACGACACCAAGCGCCCCTGCGCCTAACGTGGTGCCCTGCATCACCACTTCTTGTTGGCCCGAAATGGCCGCGTACTCGTGGGCATCGTAGTTTTCTTGGGTAAAGGCGTTGTTGGTGCTCCACGCGAGGTTGCTCGAAACCCAGAAGATCAATTGCGCGAGGGCGAGTAGCAGGTGAGAGCCTAAATCGAACAGGTACGCGAGCGCAACCAAAGCGGCAGTGCTGGCTTGAAGCACCTGATTGAACACTAGGATCTGTTTGCGAGAGTGGCGGTCAACCAGAGTGGCAAAAAACGGAGTGAGTACAAAGGAGATGGCAGTACAGGCCAGTGCCGTCATCGCCACAAAGGAGCCCATATCGGGCGTTTGCAGCATAATCCACGGCAGTGCCATCATAAAAAGACCGGAAGAGATCCCATCAAAAAAACGTCCGGACAAGTAAGGCAAGGTGCGGTTTTGCGTTCCAGTTCGCAAGTTCATGTTTTTTCTCCATCTAGATAACCAACTTGCGGTTACTGTAGAAGCTCAACTTAACTTGAGGTAAAGCACTTTTTATCGCCAAAGGAGAAATAAGATGGAAATGAGTGTCGGCGATGTGGCAAAGCGTGCCGGAGTCAAAGTCTCTGCATTGCATTTTTACGAGCAAAAAGGGTTGATCAGCAGTTGGCGCAATGCGGGCAATCAGCGCCGATATCATCGCAGCGTTTTACGTCGCATCGCGGTAATTAAAGCGGCGCAGCAAGTGGGTTTATCGCTGGAAGAAATCGCTGAAGCGCTGGCTGAGTTGCCCAAACACCAAGCGCCAACCAAGCAGCAGTGGGAAGTGATGGCAACTGGCTGGCATGACAAGCTAGAACTGCGCATCGCCCAGTTGAAAGCTCTGCAACAGGAACTCGGTGGGTGTATTGGCTGCGGCTGTTTATCGTTAGAAAGCTGCAATTTACGCAACCCGAAAGATGAAAAAGCAGCCCAGCATTGCGGAGAAAGCCTACTGACCAATCCGCAAGATGAAGATTTTCAGTAAAAAAGCGTGCTCTACAAGCGCTCTAGATGGATCAAATAGTGTTTGGCCGTTTCCAGTATCGCTTGCTGTTCATGTTCGGGTTTGGTTAACCAGTTACGATACACCATACCAAGGCGAGGGTGCTGGCTAAACAGCGCATCATGTTGATGAACAAAGTGCCAATAGAGGCTGTTGAACGGGCAAGAACCGGGGCCGCTGCGCTGCTTCACCTGATAATGGCACTCTTTGCAATAATCACTCATTTTGTCGATGTATGCGCCGCTGGCAGTGTAGGGTTTAGTACCGACAATCCCGCCATCGGCAAACAGCGCCATGCCGCGAGTGTTGGGCATTTCTACCCACTCTAATGCGTCGATGTAGACGCCGAGATACCACGCATCCACTTCATCGGGGTGGCATTGGCTAAGCAGCGCAAAATTGCCAATCACCATCAAGCGCTGGATATGGTGCGCGTAGGCGTGTTGCAGCGACTGCGTCAGTGCGTGTTGCAGGCAGCGCATTTTGGTTTTGCCTGTCCAGAAATAACTCGGTAGCGGGCGCGAAGCTTGCCAGTAATTGAGCGCCGCGTAGTGCGGCATATTGCTCCAGTAAACCCCGCGCACGTACTCGCGCCAGCCAAGGATCTGGCGAACAAAGCCTTCAATCTGCGCGATGTCAATGGCCCCCTTAGCTTGATGATAAGTGCGAATGGCCGCGTCAATCACCTCTCGGGGCGAGAGTATTTTGCTGTTGATGGCAAAGGAGAGTCGACTGTGGTACAGGCTCCACTGGCTCTCATGCTCGCCCGTCATCGCATCCTGAAAATAGCCGAATCTTGGCAGACAGACTTGGCAAAAATGGGCCAGCAAGGTGAGCGACTGGGCGCGGTTGATTGGCCAGAGCAGCCATTCGTCGGCTTGACCAAAATGGTCGACCTGATGTTTTTCGAGCAGCGATAAAATCGGCCGAACGTCGTTGCGAAACTCAAGCGGCTTGGGCAGCTCGGCAATGTCTTTGGCGCTCAGTTTACGGCGATTTTTGCTGTCGTAATTCCATTTTCCGCCTTCGGGCTTTCCCTCCGTATCGAGTAAAATGCCGCTTTGCTTGCGCATCTGACGATAGAAATGCTCCATCAGTCGATGTTGACCGGGCTTAAAATGGCTTGAAATATCGCTAAACGGCAGCAAAAAGTGTTCGCTATCGACGCTGCGAAGGCTCTCTACCGGCAAAGCTAATGCAGCGAGCTGTTGATGCAGGCGGTACTCGTCTGGCTGCTGATATTCAAAATAGCGAATGGAGTGAGAATCACAAAGAGCATGTAAGAGTGCAGGCAGATCGGCGTAAGCCGCCAATTCATCAAGAGTGAAATAGCAGACGTGGTGGCCAGCCTGTCGTAGCTCTTGCGCGAAGGCGCGCATCGCCGCGAAAAAGGCGCAGATTTTTTGCACGTGATGCTTCACGTAGCCCGTTTCCTGAGCAAGCTCAGCCATCACATATAAAGTGTTTTCATTGGGCTGCTGAAACCAGGAGTGTTCTCGATTGAGTTGATCACCCAAAATCAGGCGTAGCGTGTCAAATTTCATCGGCCGTGCGTCTCGGTTTTTAGCCTGCTTGTACGCGCTCTGCTGGGCAGAGGATCACTCGCTGCCACGCGGGTTTTCTACCCGCGATGGCTGGATGAGCGAAAACTATTTACCAATACGAGTATAGAGACGGGATTTGCTTTTGGTTTTGGCAGGCGCAGACAGTTTGAGCACCCCTTTTTGTAAAATCAGGTTATTCGGGTAGGTGATGACAGTGCCCGATTCATGCTGGATCAACACATGGAACATGGTGATATCGATGATTTTGCCCCGCACATCTTCATCTTTTTCCACCACTTTAATGAAATCGCCGACGCGATAAGGAAAAACGAAAAAGATCAGAAAACTAGCGGTGATGTTGCTGAGAATCGACCACTGCGCCACCAAGGCCACGCCAAGCACGGCGAAGATCGAAGAGAGAAACAGCGACACATCGCCATAACCGACGCCGGTGGCGATAAGATACAGCGAAGCAAAAACGAACAGTAAGGCGATATTGACGCTGCGCAGAATGAACGCGGTGCGTGAAGCATGCGCCTGTTTGGTGTTGGCGAGCGCGACAATCGTTTTGCCTATCAGGTGCTTGAACAGGCGGTAGATGAGATACATCACCACCGCCAATACCACTTTATGTATCAGGGATTCTGAGACGTTGAGGTCAAATATCTGCATGGTTTTCTTTAACTTAGTTTGGGTGCACAGGAAATGTGATCATTAACCCAATCCAGTTGAACTGTCTAGTGCCAAGCGCAGTGGGACGGCTAACTTGGCAGCGTTTTGAGGTATTCACGCGGTGTGAGACCAAAACGCTGCCGAAAGCGTTGGGTGAAACGTTCGGTGGATTGATAACCACACATGAGAGCCAGTTTCGCCACTAGAACGAACCCCGTTTTGCATCAGGTTAAGTGCGTGGCCAAGCCGGACGTTAGTCAGCACTTGGCGATACTGAGTACCTTCCTCTTTGAGTCGGCGAATCAAGGTGGCTTTACTCAGGGCAAAGTGGTGGCAGGCATCCTCAATCTGATGATTTTTTCCGGGTTCGGCAGCGATGAACTCACTGAGCTTTTGTTCAAAGCGCGCCGCGCCGAGTGGAAAGATAAGGTGCAATTTCCCTGCTTCGGCAAGTTGCTGGTATAGCCCTAACAGCCAATAAGCCTGTGTGGCTAAAGTGAGTTCTTGAGTGTTGAGCGAGGCAAGAATATCCAAGCTGTGCAGAATACTCGGCGAAGTTTTACGCACCGGGCCGTCTGATGTCGCCCGCGTTTGACTGAGCTCTAACATCGCCGGCTTGGGCAAAAGAGAAAAGCTAAACTGTCGTGAGGCAAATTGTCCGTGTGCGGGTAAATTTTCAAAAGTGAGCTTTTGCGACGCTGGGCAGTAGAGCAAATGCCGCTGGTTGAGCTCCAGCGTACTTTCCTGCCAATACAGCCGTTTGCTGCCGGTGCGTACCTGAATGATGCTGGGAGAGATAATGGCGACATTACGCAGCATTTGCAGTTTGTTGCCGCGGTAATGGGTGATAGCAAAGTGCGTGTTCATTCTCTCTCCCGATGTTAGGGTCTGTTTAGCGCACGTAAGTGGCGGTTAACGTGGCTTTGCCAAGTGCCATGCTATTGAGCATAAAACCCACTAACGCCGCAGAGCTGTTTTCATCTAGTGCCAGTTTCTCTTCAGGCAGTGCCCAAACGGTGAACTGGTAGCGATGCATTCCATGGCCTTTGGGTGGACAAGCGCCGCCGAAAGCGTGTTGGCCGTAATCATTTCGCATTTCGCGTGCCCCGAGTTTGGTCATATCCGCACCGCGAGGCAATGAAGCCAAACTGGCGGGCAGGTTGATCACCGACCAGTGCCACCAGCCACTGCCTGTTGGTGCATCGGGGTCGTAGGCGGTGATGGCGAAGCTTTTGGTCCCTTCTGGAACGTTTTGCCAGCTCAACTGAGGTGACAGGTTATCGCCTTGGCAACCAAATCCGGCGTATTCGAAACTGCGGTGCATCTTGTGTCCTTCCGCAATATCTTGGCTGGTTAAGGTAAAGGTGGCTGACATGGCACTGGCTGAACAAAAGGCGCTGACGGCTAGAGCGGTTGTAAGTAACGTTTTCATCATAGTGTTCTCCTTGAAGTGGTGAACACCATTCTAGGTTATCCTTGGGTGCCTATTTTGCCTGAAAGTTTCAATGTTGGCTGTATGTTTGAAGACTTTGAAACTTTCTGTCGCCTTGGTGGGTTATTGAAATAGCCCATATTGCTGCAAGCGGATTAACTCTTGCAGCGCGGTGTTGTCCGCTTCGGTGTCGGCGGCTTGGTTATGCAAAGCAGTCCAGAATACCGATTCAGCTTCATGGCAGCTCAGCTCTCCTTGCCAGCCGCGCACCACGTAGTAATGCAGCAGTTGCAGCTCAGAGGTCGGATGGTAGAGGCTGCAGAGATAATCGGCTTGCGTAACCGCGACGCCCAGCTCTTCGGTGACTTCACGCTCAAGCGTCTCGATTTGGCTTTCGCCCGCTTCCATATGCCCGCCGGGAATGGCGACCATGTTTGGATCGCAAGCTTTCTCTTTGGTGCGTTTCTCAAGCAAAATTTGATTATCTTTCAAAAGGATAAATGATACGCACGGGTGAACTTGCATGTTAAAGCCTCTAAGATTTATTCGATTTTCCAGCACGGCCAAACCGTGGAGCATAGTATGGCATCGCAGCTTGAATCGTGAACAGATAAATGTGGTGAATTTTACTTAATTTTGGTTAATTTCACTGTTAGAACGCAGAGGTACTGCCGCAGTTTGTTTGTAACTATATGTAAAATATAAATTTATTATATGGCACTTAATTTGCTATCAGAACGCCAAACGATTTAGGCAATATTTTTTACAGTGTTTTTTATTGGTCGGGGATATAAATTATCGATCCTTGGTCTGAGTTCTATGAAAAATATTAATAGTTTGCGTGAGAACTGTTCGCGAAACATTAAATGAGCAGATTCAGGTCGAAATCACGCTGGAAGCGTACATTACAATAAAGGATGCATATGTTACACAAATCCATTCGTTGGCTAGTCCCAGTCGCTCTGCTGGGCAGCTCCTATCTTGGTTATCAGGCTATCGCGGCACATGGCCCGGTGGTTGAAGAGAAAAAAGTCGAATCAAAGCAACCGACGGTTGAAGTCGCAGGTTTGTTTCCCACCAATCATCGCGTGCTCATTACCAGCCATGGTGAGTTAGTGCCGTTTGAAGTGACTCGACTCTCGGCACAAGTGTCGGGTGAGGTGACCTCTTGGCATGCGAAACTTTGTCAGCGGTGGCATCGTCAAGCGGGGCGAAGTACTGTTCACCATCGAAAGTGATAACTACGAAGCCGCTGTGTTACAAGCCGAAGCGGCACTGGCCAGTGCACAGGCTACGCTGATTGAAGAGCGAGCCAAAGCGAAAGTGGCGGAAAAGCAAGCAAGTAAACTGAGTGATAAGCAAGTTTCCGACCTCTACTTACGCAAACCGCAACTGCTTAGCGCAGAGGCGCAGGTGAAATCCGCGCAGGCGGCACTAAAACGCGCCAAACGCGATCTGCAAAACTGCAAAGTGATTGCGCCATACGACGCGTTAGTCGTGTCACGTAATTTAGGTGTCGGCCAGTTTATTTCGGCGGGCAGTGAGGTTGCGGTACTTAACAATATCGAAGCTGGCGAAATCCACTTACCGATTGCGGGGTTCGACAGTGCCTTTTTGCCGGAGAAGCTCTCTGATCTAAACGCTTTGGTGACGTTGGATGGTATTCAAAAAACGCAGCGCGAAGGCAAGGTAGTGCGCGATCAAGGTTTGATCGATTCAGCCACGCGGATGACCAATGTGGTGGTGCGCATTAGTGATCCCTACGGGATTAACAGTAAGCAGCCAGCGATCAAATTTGGCTCTTACGTTGAAGTGAACTTTGCGGGTAAAGAGCTCAAGCATATTTACCGCTTGCCTCAAGAGTTGGTCAACAATCGAACGGTTTGGGTGGTTAATGAAAACAATGAGTTACAACCAAGAACGGTCAATGTATTGCGCGCTGAAGGGGAGTTCATGCTCATCGCCGAAGGCATTGAACAGAGTGACCAACTGGTGTTGACTGTGCCTGAATATCCGCAAAAAGGCATGACGGTAAAGTTATTGTCCGCTGAGGCCGACAGCAACGACAAGCAAGGTTAAAAGGAGCCGTCATGGAATCGACCCAGCAACGCGGGCTTATCGCCTATTTCGCTCATAACTCCGTGGCCGCAAACTTGCTGATGGTGTTCATCATCATCATGGGGATTGTGAGCTTCTTCTTCATTCAAAGGCAGATGTTTCCCAACATCGAAGTGAACTACATCAACGTCAGTGCTTCTTATCCCGGCGCGTCACCGCAGGAGATTGAAGAAAGCATTTTGATCAAGATGGAAGAGTCGCTCAAAGATGTCACAGGGATAAAAAAAGCCGTCTCCACCGCCTCGCGTGGCAGTGCGCAGATTGAGCTGGAAATTGATGTCAAAGCGGACATCAAAGAGGTGCTCGACGATGTCAAACAGCGCATCAGTACCATCGCCACCTTCCCCAAAGGGATGGAACCGGTCAATATCTATCAATATGAGTTTCGTCAAGATGTGATTGAAATGTCGCTGGTGGGCGATCGTTCACTGGAAGAACTCAAGCCGATCGCCAAGCAAATTGAAGATGAACTGCTGCAATTGCAAAACGTGATGCTGGTCGAGCTCAGTGCGCCGGAAGAGGAGATCGCGATTGAGATAGACCCGCTGGTATTGCGTAAATACGACCTCACCTTAAACGATGTGACCAATGCGATTCGCCGTTATTCGGCCAACTATTCTGCTGGTGAAGTCACCACCAACGCGGGCATGATAGCGGTTCGAATTGAAAACCAGTACTACAAAGGCGAAGAGTTTCGCAACATTCCGGTGAAACTGGGTGCCAATGGCGCAAAAGTGCTGCTGCAAGATATTGCGACGATTAAAGATGGCTTTACCGAGGCAGAACGTTACTTCCAATTTTCGGGGCAAAACGCGATTTATCTGTCGGTAAAAGCGACCAAAGAGCAAGACATGATTCCGGTAGCGGAATCGGTAAAAGCGTACATTGAGCATAAAAATGCTCAGTTACCTGCCGATCTTAAGATCAAAACACTGGTGGATATGACCTACTACCTGCAAGGTCGTCTCGACATGATGCTGAAAAACTTACTGCAAGGGGCGGTACTAGTTGCTCTGATGCTGAGTATTTTCTTGCGTGTACGCTTAGCGCTGTGGGTGATGATCGGTTTGCCCGTGTGTTTTTTAGGCGCAGTGATGCTAATGCCGTTCTTGGGTGTCACCATCAACATCGTTTCGCTGTTTGCTTTCATCATGGTGCTGGGCATTGTGGTCGATGATGCGATCGTTATTGGTGAAAGTGCCTACAGTGAGATTGAGAGTAAGGGTGGTGGCGTTGACAATGTCATCAAAGGCGTAAAGCGGGTCGCCACCCCTGCAACCTTCGGTGTTTTGACTACCATCGCCGTTTTTGCACCGTTTTTGATGTCTTCAGGCCCTGAGCGTGCGTTCTTTTTTGGCATCGCCTCGGTGGTGATCCTGTGCCTGACTTTTAGTTTGATCGAATCGAAACTGATTTTGCCTGCACACTTGGCACACACCCATTTTAAACCGATTGAACCGGGTAGTTGGCGTGAGCGTTTCAACGCCCGTTTCTTTGGTTTTATCAATGGCCCTTACAAGCGCTTTGTGGTGGCTTGCACCCACTGGCGTTGGAGTGTGATGGCCTTTTTTGTCGGCCTGTTGGTGATAAGCATTGCGCTGATGACATCCAACCATGTGCGCATTGTGATGAACCCAAAAGTGCCAACGGACTTCCCGGCGGTGGTGTTGGAAATGAACGATAACGTCTCCAGCGCACAAACCATTGCGACCTTGAAAGCGATTGAAACGGTCATCAAGGACGTTGAACAAGAAACGGTGGCAACGCATGGACGCGGAATGATTCGTGACATGCTCTCCTACAATCGTGGTCGTACCAAAGGACGCATTGTGGTACCGCTAGTGGACGAAGAACTCAGACCATTTAACACCTTCGAACTTTCGCGGATGTGGCGTGAACGCATGCCAGAGCTCGCTGGGGTGAAAAGTTTGACCATTCGTGACGCGACCAACAGTGGTGATGGCGGCGATGAGTTTGGTTATCTACTCTTTGGCTCGGACATTGCGCAGCTTAACGAAGCCGGGCGCTACTTGATCACCCGTTTACAGCAGCAAAATGGCTTGTTTGATATCTCCTCCTCGATAGATTCAGGCAGTAAAGAAGTGTTGTTGTCGCTAGCGCCAGTCGCCTATGATTTGGGTTTAGATCTCACCATGATCGCCGAACAGGTTGGTGGCAGTTTTTACGGTGGTGAAGCGCAGCGGATTATTCGCGATGGTGAAGAGCTTAAAGTGATGGTGCGCTATCCCAAATTGACGCGTGAAGCCTTTGCCTCACTTCGCTATGCGGTGATCACAACGCCATCGGGTAAGAAAGTGATGTTGGGCGATGTGGTGAACATTACCGAGCAACCGGGGGTGACCAGTATTCGCCGCGAACAGGGTTATCAAACGGTTTACGTTTATGGCTCAATTGACGAAGAGCTGATCGAGCCGAATGAGGTGGTGAACAACATTCGCGACAATCTACTGCCAGAACTCAAAGAGAAGTTCCCGGGTGTTCGTACCGAATTGGGTGGCAGTATCGAAGAGCAGCAGGCGCAGCGCAATGAACAGATCATCTTCTTTGTCGCTGGGATGATCATCGTCTACATTCTGCTGGCCGTACCGCTTAAAAGTTATACCCAGCCTTTGATTGTGATGTCAGTGATTCCATTTAGCTTGACTGGCGCGATTTGGGGCCATTTCTGGCTTGGGCTCGACATCAGTATGATGTCCACCTTTGGCTTAATTGCTGCTGCTGGCGTGGTGATTAACGACTCGTTGGTCATGACAGACTACGTGAACCAAGTGAGAAAAGAGGGGATGTCAATCAAACAAGCCGTGGTTGAAGCGGGCTGCGCCCGTTTTCGGGCTATTACACTGACGTCGATCACCACGTTTGTTGGGGTGTTGCCGATCATGTTTGAAACCAGCTTACAAGCTCGCTTTGTCATTCCCATGGCCGTTGCATTGGGATTCGCCGTGCTGTTTGCTACGCTGTTAACCTTAGTGCTAGTACCCTGTTTATATCTTATCTTGGAAGACATTAAGCGCGGATTAAAACAGCTTTGGCGTGGCGTGACCTACCCACTGCGCTGGTTTGGGCGGCGTAAACTTGCTTCCTCTTAGTGAAGTTAAAGTTAGGTCAAACACTAACGAAATGCAGCTCTCGAGCTGCATTTTTTTATGCATCCTAGATGCCGGTTAGCTCGAATGGTCTGAGCTCACCTCTGCTTATCATGTCTATACACAATAAGTGAGGAGTGGTGAACCAGAGTGTGTGATGCTGTTGGAATATGTACATATTATTTATCTTGTAAATATTTGGTAAAATTTACACATACTTTGTAAATATCGCCAAGTTACGTATTTATCTCTAAGTGATGTAAATTAAGTTATTGATTTTTAATGAATAAAAACTTGGCACGCTAAGTGCAATATAGAGTTCGTTGGTTGATTATTCATTTATACGAGGAACTTAATATGCGCCGTTCAATTCTATCTACTGCAATGCTTCTATTGGTGATGACGTCTGCTGCGAACGCAAACGCACTGGACAACTCTTCCCTGAGCAGTGATCTTAGTGCCGAAATGGAAGCGATGAAACAAGAAGCGATTGCTCAAGTGCAGCAAGAAAACGTTAAAGCGATCGCAGATAGGGACGCGTTGTTAGTGAACTACATCAAACAAGAACAGTCTCAATTAGTGAATTTGAAATGCCAACAAAAAGGCAATGAAGAGTCTTAATCTGCGCATCATTTTTGCTTTGCCAGAACCGCTTGTCACTGCCCCGTAACAGATCGAATTTAAAGTTGAGGCAAATGAGGTGATTCTTTCCGTTGTGAAATACGCCTTGTTTGCCCCGTTCGCCAGGTCTCCTATGTACCTGGCTTTTTTCTTTTCAGGACATTGAAAAAAGAAAGCCCGTGTATAGGCTGATACACGGGCAAAAAGGGCACCATATTGGTGTGTCTATTCATTTTGGAGATGGTCGCAAAAGATCCATTTTCTTTTACTGTAAAGAAGCTTTCCCGGGATTGGATGGCTTCAAGTCAGTGTGACCAGTGGGAAGTAAAGTAACACTATTGTTACCATTGTTAAAATGTGAATTGGGTAATCATAGTTTGCACAAATATCGCCATTATGCTTACGAAGTCTGTGGGTTTTACGTTTGAATTGACGAATTTTGTCCCTAGTTCCGTCTTTTACCTTTTGATGTATTGTTGTTTACTCCAACTAAAAATCAGGATGAAAAAGGTAATGTTAACCATCACGTTACCTGTTTAACATTCTTAGAGATCTTGTGGTTTTATGGTTCAGGTAACGCTAGAGTGGCCGTAGTCAGTGGAATAAATTTGTTTTATTTCTTTAGGAATAATGCGTTATAGGAGACTTAATGTTTTCCTCCCTCCGTTATGAGATTAATCCGTCTAAAGAACGGAGAGATTGTGCCGAGAGGCATTTGAATAGCTTGCCAAATGCCGCACGTTTGCTGCGCAGCATTGATCTTGCCAGCGACTTTTGTGTGGTGGTGGCGATGGATGGTGAACAGTTAGTGGGAGTCGCGACCATCAAGAGCTTAGTGCAGGGAAAAAATGGCGAATTAGGTCACTTGTCTGTACTGCCAGAGTATCAAAGGCAAGGTATCGCCAAAGAACTCACCCGGCTGCGGATTGAATACGCTAAGGCCCATGGTTTGGAGCTGCTGTATGCGGTAATTAAAGATCACAACGAGGCCTCGGCGAATAATCTTGTGCAGCACGGTTTTGTCCGTTACGGGCGGTTTTATAGCCTGAGCAACAGCGGGCTGAAATTTGCTTGGTATTTTATGGTGTTAGCTGATGGATTGGATGCTGAAGCGGTCATGCAAACGCTCACCCATCCACGTCGTCGATGTGATTAACGCCTTTGAGCGAAATGAGAAAACAAGCCAGAGCAAAGTGCTCTGGCTTGATAAGTTGCAGTGGTAAGTTGAGTGATATTCGATACTTACAGCTGCGCGTTGATGCTGGCAATCTCCTCTCTCCATTGCTGTTGTAACTGTGGCTTCTGATGCTTAGGCTTTCGCCCGAGATCTTCTTCCAACAGGGTTTCCAACTGCAAAAGACGTTCAAGCAATTGTTCTTCATCGCTCAGGTTTACGCTTGAATGGGTTTGACCTGCCTGCAACGCTGCGTTTTGCTCTGTGTCAGCATTGAGATCGAGTTCAGAGATGTGCTGATATATCGCTTCAACGCTGAGGTATTCGGTCAATGCGCCATCGTGAATATACCAAAAGCGGTTGCAGCTTTGCTCAATCAGCGTTCTGTCGTGGCTGACCAAAAGAACCGCGCCTGCAAAGGTATTTAAGGTGGCGATCAACTCCTCCTTGCCTTCCATATCCAAATGGTTGGTCGGCTCATCCAAAAACAGCAGGTGATAACAGGCTAGGCTCAGCCCGACAAACAGTAAACGGGCGCGTTCACCGCCACTGAGTGACGCGACTTTCTGTTGGTGCCTCGCGTACTCAAATCCGGCGCTGATCAAAGCGCGTTTACATTGCTCATTGCTAAGGTGAGCAAAAGTGAGCAGGGCGTCACTGAGTGAGTCGTGATCACAAAGTTGCTGCTGTGATTGGTCGTAATACCCTAAGCGGCAGCGGTCATGAAAAGTCACTGTCGGTAAGTCGCGGCGCAGAAATGACGCATGCAGAGCATTGAGCAGGGTCGATTTACCACAGCCGTTACTGCCGAGGATAGCAATGCGATCGCCGCTTTTAACCCGTACTTCACTCATCGCGAATAAAGTGACATCCGTTAACCTTGGCTTCACGGAAAAAGGCAAGATTTCCACCAGCCGCTTGGCAGGCAGAGCTTCCCCTTTGAGGCTCAAACACCAAGGCGCTCCTTCGCTTAACTCGGTTTGTTGCTCCTCTAAACGCTCTTTGCGGGCAAACATGGTTTTGGCCTTGCGCGCGAGATCTTCGTTGTCATACACCTTGCCCCACTGTGCAAGACGCTTGGCACTTTTTTCGATTCGGTCGATCTCTTTTTGCTCACTTTGATGGCGCAGTCGGTCGGCCTGATCTTTCTCATCCATTGCAGCTCTTGCCAGTGAGCATGGCAGGGCGAAGTGGTGTAGGGCTTTATCACGCATGATCCAAGTGGTGTTGGTCACTCGGTCGAGCAGCGTTTGATCATGGGAGACCAACACAAATGCCCCTTTCCAGCGAGATAAAAAGCCCTCCAGCCAAATCAGCGAGGGTAAATCGAGGTGGTTGCTTGGTTCATCTAAAAGCAGCAAGTCCGGCTGATGTATGATGGCTCTAGCTAGGAGTAAACGCATCTGCTGACCGCCACTGCAGTGGCTGACTGGCATGTGCCACTCTGTTGGTGCAAAGCCTAACTCACCCAGCAGCACTTCAGCTTGCCAAGTGTTTTCTGCGGCTAAATGTTCAGCGAGGGCTTGCATAACACTCATCGATTGCACGGCAAGCGGCAGATACTGCTCGACATAGCGCATCAAGCATTGTTTGGCTTTCATTACTTGGCCGCCACTGGCTTCCAACTCGCCATTAAGCAGTTTGAGTAAGGAGCTTTTGCCACAGCCGTTATGACCAATCAGGCCGATTTTGTCGCCGCGTTGGATGGTAAAATTTAACGCATCAAACAGTGCGTGTGAGGTGTGAGAAAGGGTTAGTGATTGTGCAGTTAAAAAAGTACTCATAATGTTCTCAAGAATTTTGGGCGCAAAAGGCCGTTGTCAGGGCTGACAATAATTCTTCGAGCTTGAGGGAAGGTACTCGGATTGGACGCTAGTCGTCGTGGTTGATGTTTCGCTCAAGTCGAGATTATCGCAGCGCGATATCTAAAACTCTTGAGCGAAGCTTAATACCAAACAAACGTGGGTAGATGGCACACCACATAGACATAAAGATCCTCCTTAAATTTCGTTGGGAAAGTACTGGGTACTCTCGAGTTAAACCATGCTCGCTATTCTAGCCTTGCCGATGCAGATGTACACAGGATCAGCCTCTTTCGCGTCGTTTTTTGCCCAAAGTGAGCTGCTGATCGTGCTTGGTCAAAAGTCGAGAAAGGAAATCGGAATGTAAATTTGCTTAAAGAGACTAGGCGCTTTGCTAGGAGGTTGCTAGTATAAATGCAAAAGAGAATGATTATCGAGTAGAAAAATGAATAGACCTGCGCCTCAAGTACTGACTGTCGTATCGACGCAAACCCTGACACCCAATATGCAACGCATTGTTTTTGAGGGTGATTTTCTTAAGCAATTTCCGCAAGAGTGCGAAGGCGGCTATATCAAACTGCTGTTTGATACTAACGGTAATACCGATTTAAGCCAGCTTGCGGAAGGTGAACGTCCGGTGATGCGCACTTACACCATTCGCCGTTTTGATGCCAAGCGTGGTGCAATCGAAGTGGATTTTGTGCGCCATATTACCCCGGACGCGCATTGTGGCTTTGCTGCTCGCTGGGCGATGGCAGCGCAGGTCGGTGACACCATTTCGATGGTCGGTCCGGGCACAATCGCGCCGATAAACACCGACGCAGATTGGTTCTTCATGGTGGCAGATATGACCTCGTTACCCGCACTTTCTGCCAAAGCGGCACGGTTGCCACAAGAAGCTAAAGGGTACGCTGTGGTCAAAATTACCGAAGCCTCTGACCAACAGACACTTGAGCTGCCTGCTAATATGGAGTTGATTTGGCTAACCGGCGAAGAGACGTTGGCACAAAAAGTGACCCGCTTGCCATGGCTGGCGGGCAGAGCATCAGTTTGGTGTGCCTGCGAGTTTGATTCCATGCGCCAACTGCGTCAGTACTTTCGCAATGAGCGAGAGGTGGGACGCGAACATATCTACATCAGTAGCTATTGGAAAAACGGTGTATCGGAAGATGGGCACAAAGTCCTTAAACGTGAGGATGCAGAAAGTCACGTCGACTAACGGTGTCGCTCTTTAGCTGATCGCGGGTTTGCTCTATAATCGGCCCGCTTTCATCTGGGACAAAGTCAATGATTTCGAAAAACCAATTAAAACTCCTGCGTGCGTTAGGACAAAAGAAACAGCGTAAAGCGCAAGGCCTTTTTTTAGTGCAAGGTGAGAAAAACGTTCTTGAACTCGCCAAGAGTACTCTTGCGGTTCAACAGATTTTTGCCACTGAGGAATTTCTCGCACAGAATGGCAAGGAGTTGGCGAGCTTTGAATGCATTGAAGCCTCGTTGGATGACTTAACCAAAGCAAGTACCTTGGTGAGCAACAATGCTGCCATTGCCGTGGTTGAGATTCCGCGTGTTGAAATTCCTCTGGCGCAAGGCTTGATGATTGCTTTAGATGGCGTTTCTGACCCTGGTAATTTGGGTACCATCATCCGTGTGGCCGATTGGTACGGGATCAAACATATTGTGGCAAGCAGCGATTGCGCTGACCCATACAACCCGAAAACCATCAGCGCTACTATGGGCAGTTTTGGCCGAGTGCAGGTGAGTTTAGTTGACCTGCCAAGTTACTTGGAACAGGCTAATGTACCCGTTTATGGCGCTTTCCTTGAAGGGGAAAGTGTGCACAAAACGGCTTTCTCAGCGCAAGGTATTTTGCTGATGGGGAGTGAATCTCATGGCATTCGTGAACAAGCGTCAAAGTTTGTCACCGATAAGATCACCATTCCGGCATTTGGCGGCGCAGAATCACTCAATGTGGCGATGGCAACAGGCATCATTCTTGACAATATGCGTCGTCAGCATAGCTAACGTTAGCGGCTGATTTAAAAACAAAAAAAGCGTGCCCAGTAAAATCGGCACGCTTTTTCTTAGGTTCGATTGGCTTTTTAGCGTTCGAGCATGTCCAGCTTATTGGGCACACCATTCCATTTCGCCGCTTCATCCATGGCGGGTTTCACTTCGGTCTGATTTGGCCAGATTTCCGCAAGCTCGGCGTTGAGTTCCACAAAGATCTTTTGATCGTCTTCTAGTTCATCTTCCTGAAAAATGGCTTGCGCGTCGCATTCAGGGACACATAAGCCGCAGTCGATACATTCGATCGGATTGATCACCATGAAGTTTGGCCCTTCATGGAAAGCATCTGCCGGACACACCGCCACACAATCGGTGTATTTGCATTGAATACAGTTATCGGTTACGACAAACGCCATGGCAATCCGCTCTTAAAATCAGTCAAAAATTGAAGAAAGGGGATGATACTGATCCGAAGCGAAAATTCAACATTCCGCGCAGTGAATCTTCGCTCTTCTCCTTTCGCTTACGGGATTTAGTATGACAGACAAGGCAATTTCTCGTAAAATGCGCGCCATTGTGAGCGGGCTTGACTTGGTTGGGCTTCGCTATGACACCAACTGCAACGAGACATCCAATGATACGTTTAACTGAAATCAGACTTCCGCTTGATCATGAGGAAGGCGCGCTACTCGACGCGATAACCCGCAAGCTCTCCATTCCGGCCGATCAGGTTCTTTCTTTTAACATGTTTAGACGTGGCTACGATGCTCGTAAGAAAACTCAAATTCAACTGATTTACACCTTAGATGTGGTGGTGGCGGGTGACGAAGCCGCGTTGCTGGCCAAATTCAGCAAAGATCAGCATGTGCGTCAAACGCCGGATATGGATTACAAATTTGTCGCCAAAGCCCCCGCTAACCTGACTGAGCGTCCAATCGTTATCGGTTTTGGCCCGTGCGGTTTGTTCGCTGGCCTAGTTTTGGCGCAAATGGGCTTTAACCCCATCATTGTTGAGCGTGGTAAAGAGGTGCGTGAGCGCACCAAAGACACTTTCGGCTTTTGGCGAAAACGAACCCTCAACACAGAATCGAACGTGCAGTTTGGTGAAGGCGGTGCGGGCACCTTTTCGGATGGCAAACTGTATAGCCAAGTGAAAGATCCCAACTTCTATGGCCGCAAAGTGATCACCGAGTTTGTTGCCGCAGGCGCGCCAGAAGAGATCCTCTACGTGAGTAAACCGCACATCGGCACCTTTAAACTGGTCACGATGATCGAAAAGATGCGCGCGACAATTCTAGAGTTAGGCGGTGAGATCCGTTTCAGTACTCGCGTTGATGACATCCATATGCAAGATGGGCAAATCACTGGCGTGACCTTGTCGAACGGCGAAGAGCTGAAATCTCGTCATGTGGTACTCGCGGTGGGTCACAGTGCGCGTGATACCTTTGAGATGCTGCATGAGCGCGGTGTTTACATGGAAGCTAAACCGTTTTCTGTCGGTTTCCGTATCGAGCACAAACAATCGATGATTGATGAAGCGCGTTTTGGTCCAAATGCGGGCAATCCAATTCTCGGCGCGGCAGATTACAAACTGGTGCACCACTGTAAGAATGGCCGCACTGTGTATAGCTTCTGTATGTGTCCGGGCGGTACGGTGGTCGCGGCGACGTCAGAAGAGGGGCGCGTTGTCACTAACGGCATGAGCCAATATTCGCGCGCCGAGCGCAACGCCAACAGCGCCATCGTGGTGGGTATCGACCCTGAACGCGATTATCCTGGCGATCCGCTGGCGGGCATCCGTTTCCAGCGTGAAACTGGAGTCGAATGCTTACCGATTGGGCGGTGAAAACTACGATGCGCCAGCGCAGAAAATTGGCGACTTCCTCAAAGGTCGTGATCCAAGTGCACTGGGCGATGTTGAACCATCCTTCACGCCGGGGATCAAGTTGACCGATCTTTCAAAAGCACTCCCTGCTTTTGCTATTGAAGCGATTCGTGAAGCAATTCCTGCATTTGACAGCCAAATCAAAGGTTTTGCCACAGCCGATGGCTTATTGACTGGGGTAGAAACTCGAACCTCTTCGCCTGTGTGCATCAAGCGTGGCAAAGATTTCCAAAGCATTAACCTAAAAGGCTTCTACCCAGCGGGTGAAGGCGCAGGTTATGCGGGCGGGATTTTGTCAGCGGGCATCGATGGCATCAAAATTGCCGAAGCGGTGGCTCGTAGCATGGTTGCTCAGCTAGAAAATGCGTAAATAAAAAGAACATTGAACAAGGGCTCGCAAGAGCCCTTGTTCAATGATCAGCGGAAACCAGCCTTGGTTCCACTTCAGATGTCGGTGACAAAGTCAGAGGGCGTGGGCCAAAAGCTAGTGGCTAAAGGCGATGCCTTGCCACTTGCATTCTGATTGTTGTGAAGTCCATCCAGGTCCGCAGCTTTGGCCCTACCAGTTTTACCTACATTTTAATGTCGCTATCGACTCGATTTTACTGACATCGCCAGTATGACTATTGATTTTCCAGTGCTCGCAGACGTCAGAAACTCGGCTTTTAACGATACCGTCTTCGTTGTAGATTTCCCTTGGCCTACGTGCTAAGTAAATCACATCATCTTTAATTAAATAGTCATCAACACGCGCATCAATTACAATCGTCACGCGTTTATCGGCTTCGATGTATACAATTTGCTTTTCATAGTGACCGGCATCTAAATAACGAAATCCACCAAGCAAACTAATTGATTGATCTTTGACTCCTGGTCCCCAAAAGTTAACCGCCCAATATGCAGCTAAGCAAATACTCGCAACTAGTAGACATAATTTAAGAATTTTAACGAATAACATTAGGCGACCCCGAGTAATTGATCAAATAATCTGTGCCAACGTTAAAACCAGCTATTGAGGCGACATAAAAATCAAAGTAAGTCTCAACATTTCGAACCACTGTCATTAAATTCGCCGGTTTGCAACACAGTCAATTTACTTGCGTCAACAGTAATTTCAAAAGAAGGATCGTTATTCGCTCTCCATATCTTGTTTGCTTGGCTAACGGTTAAATGATCATTCTTTGTAGCATCATAGGCTATACCAGCAGCAGGATTCCCGAATTGTGCATCATCCTCATGCTGGCTGAAATCCTGCAGCGTTGTTGCGAGCCCGCCCTCATTCGCTACGGCGCTATGTGACTTGGCTAAGTCGTATATCCGCCAAAACCTATTGCTCCAGTGTTGGCCATCGCTTGAGTATCCGAGGCTCTCACCTGCGCTCTTGCTGCATCGGAAGAAGTTCAGGCTGGTAAACATCCGTTAGATGTGACAACTACGTATTCAATTGTTCACATATCGTGAATAAAAATTATTTTTGTTTTTAGTTTAAAAAAATCCTGCTCGTTTAAGATTAAATGCTTATCTTGCAAACCAGAGAAAATATGCTCTGTATCAAAAGAGAAATAACCATTGAGCTCTTTTACATACAGGGATATGTATCCACCATCTTCTTC
This sequence comes from Vibrio cidicii, assembly GCF_009763805.1. Lineage (NCBI taxonomy): Bacteria > Pseudomonadati > Pseudomonadota > Gammaproteobacteria > Vibrionales > Vibrionaceae > Vibrio > Vibrio cidicii. Next base: position 1,118,183 of record NZ_CP046803.1, read on the forward strand.
ACCATAATTTAGGGTAGCATTAGGGTAAGCCTTTTTAACTTCAAAGAATGAGCTACCTACTCCCACTCCATTGGCTGTAATAAAATTAGGGTCAGTTATCCTGATAGCCCAGATTGAGCCATTTTCTAACTCTAAAACAGCGGAACTTTTATCATCAAATACAACCTTCAATGCTGGATATTTATCTCCTTCACGAATTACAGTAGCATCCAAAATATTAATCAGCGAATTATTTATTAATGTAGATTCATTAGAACCGACACAAACCGATGCAACACAACCTTTTGTTATTACATTCGTCGCAATTGCTTTAGAAGCCCAAAAAGCAATAAGTGGAATTAGAAAAAATATTAACTTATTCATTGTTTTTTAACCTCACTCGTGGTTTTGCTTTACCCAATCAACGCCATAATAACCAGAGAACCCAGCTCTCTGATCTACATGAATAGAATCGCTAGATGTGTACAAATTGACCCTATTGAATATTCGAGATTTAAAGGCTGTTATAGATGCTTGTTTTGCCGTCATACCAGATATGCGTAAATCCGCAGCTAGACCAACGGTATGTTGACTCAACTTAGCTGCTCTTATGTTACCTGAGGCGATTAAACTGTTTTGTTTAGATTGATCTCGAAAGCCACTAAGAACAACGATGTTTGCACCGTCTGCAAACTCAGACAAATCAAGTAATTGGTTCCTAAATCCGTCATTTTTTAGAGTAACATTTTTATTTAGAGTTAATGTTCCCACTATATTCCCATGTGAATCAGTACGCTGAATAGTTGTTTTGCCATCTTTATTTGCCACGAGTGAAACAAGTGGTCCTCCTTCTCCAACGGTAAAGTGCTGCAGCGTTGTTGCGAGCCTACCTTCATTCGCTACGGCGCTCTGTGACTTGGCTAAACTCGCATATCCGCCAAAAGCTATTGCTCCAGTGTTGGCCATCGCTTGAGCATACGAGGCTCTCGCCTGCGCTCTTGCTGCATCGGAAGAGGTTCCCATTCCGTTTGGTGCTTGGCTGTAAAGCCCTGTAGGGTCAACGTAACTGAGCGGGTTGTTCTGCACGTAAGAATAGCGATTAAATGCCTGTGTCCCAAACCATTTGTCTTGTATATACGGGTCAGCACTCAGGAATCGGGCGAGCGTTGGGTCGTAGACTCGCCCATTCATATGGATTAAACCCATGTCATCGAGCATCTCATGGCCAGTAAAGCCCATTCGAGCTACAAGAGGTAAGGGCTTGTCGAGGAGGGAAACCACAAAGTACCGTTGATGCCCAAACAAGCCAAGGTGATGACTGCTGGCTATCACCTGCGAACGATAAAAACTAAAAAAGCCCAGCGAGGCAGTAATGCCGATCAGTTAAGAAAAGTTTTTGAGATCATTTGACCGATCCTCAAAAGGCTTCAAAATCCGATATTAGGAAACTAATATCGGATTTTTCATGTCTTTAGAGAGCCAACTTGCGAGTACTTTTCGCTCATGCAATACCTTCCATCACTTTGACAAATACTCTGAAATTCTTAGTCCAGAGCTTATCCAGCAAGGTTTTGAAAAAGCTGGCGTAGCAACAGTTAGAAGAAGACGTTTACCCTTGGAAGCAGTACTTTGGTCCGTTGTTGGAATGAGTCTTTTTCGGCAACAATCTGTTTGGGATATTGCTAACCAACTTGATATTGTCCTACCAGACAAACGGCGCTTTGTTGCGCCAAGTGCTGTTGTCCAAGCTAGGCAGAGATTAGGCGAAGAAGGTGTTAAACAAGTCTTTAAGACGATGGCGGCTCAGAGTTATCAATCTTCTAAATTTGAAACTTGGTGTGGACTCAATCTCCTATCTGTCGATGGTGTCGTTTGGAGAACAGCGGATACACCTGAAAATCATCAAGAGTTTAAAGCACAGCGTAATCAGTCATCTGAAAATATTTACCCTAAGGTACGCATGGTTTGCTTGATGGAGCTTACAAGCCATCAGCTCATCGATAGTGCATTCTCTGACTATCGAACCAACGAAATGCGGCTTGCAGAAGAGCTCATAGAACAAACGCCAGACCATTCTCTGACTATTTTTGACAAAGGATATTACTCTCTGGGACTGCTGAACCGCTGGAACAAAGTCGGCCAAGAGAGGCATTGGATGCTTCCTGTGAGAAAAGACTTCCAGTATGAAGTCGTTCATAGGTACAGCAAGAGTGATGCAATCGTTGCGATTAAAACCACTCCTCAGGCAAGAAAGAAGTTTAGTGAACTTCCTGATGTAGTTGAAGCAAGGCTAGTCTCGAAAATCATTAACGGTAAAGAGTATCAGATACTTACCTCAATGCGTGACGGGTTACGTTTTCCTGGCGAAGAAATTGTAGAGCTCTATCGTTATCGCTGGGAAATCGAATTAGGCTATCGGGAAATGAAGGAAACCTTGCTTGACAGTGAGTATACATTGCGAAGCAAGCGTCCAGATATGGTTAAGCAGGAGCTCTGGGGTATTCTACTAGCCTATAACCTTATCAGGCAGGTTATGACAAAAGCGGCAAGTAGGTTAGATAGTGTCTGGCCAAATCAACTGAGCTTTACGAGCAGTGCTATGGCTGTGACGCAATACTTTGCAGCGTTGCCTTTAACAAGCCCAGGAAAGCTCCCTAAACACTATGAAGTATTACTGGAGCATGTATCCATGTTTATCCTACCACCTCGAAGAGAAGATAGAAGTTATCCTCGATGGGTGAAGTTGAAACCCAAGAAGTACGCGACAAATAGAAAAAATGCCAGTCAGCTTAACTGACTGGCATTACAGCGAGGCAGGGCTTATGATCGATGCCTAGATTGTTTGTTCGTCGAACGACTCTATTTCACCATCCGCTTATAAGCATAGTGAAGCGCGTATAGAATCATTGAGAAGGAAAAAAGTATGGCTATTGATAATATCGAACTCAATACAACCGACACCCCACCGCGAGATTCTTCCATAAAAATAGGGCCTAAGAAAAAGTTCCAGAACAATAAAAGACATACCGAAGCCGCCAATGAAAATATTGTTACTTTTAAGGGCGAGAAGCGTTTATTTGAAGTTCCCGTAATAACAATACAAAAGACAGCTAGATATAACAAAATATAATACAACATATCAAAAATAGTCCTTGTAGGTCTCTGACCAAGTATATGGATTGTATTGATACCCTGTTCCGCCGTGAAGCTCCCAGCTTCCTTCAATACCATCACCAAACCCAGTGGGTGCTATCGGGTCCCAAAAGCCGTCATTAGAGAACGCCAAATAGGTGGTTGTACAGGAGCCTGATTGACAAACTGTAGAAAAATCGACTCTCGTTTTACCGACATGATAAACATCATCTCTCATCTCAACGCTCAAATTAGAGTTCAAATGCTTTGCCCTCCCTGTTCTTAATACTTCAGATTGTCGTTGAACGAGCGGGTGATTTCGTAAAGCATCTTTAGTCATCGGTCCTAGCTCAACACCTTCACCATTTCCAGCAAAATAGTGATTCAACGCTTCAAATGTCGAATCGACAACTTTCGACACCCTTTGTGCCTCTTCGTTGTCGGTAAAATCTTGCAGTGTTGTTGCGAGCCTACCTTCATTCGCTACGGCGCTCTGTGACTTGGCTAAACTCGCATATCCGCCAAAAGCTATTGCTCCAGTGTTGGCCATCGCTTGAGCATCCGAGGCTCTCGCCTGCGCTCTTGCTGCATCGGAAGAGGTTCCCATTCCGTTTGGTGCTTGGCTGTAAAGCCCTGTAGGGTCAACGTAACTGAGCGGGTTGTTCTGCACGTAAGAATAGCGATTAAATGCCTGTGTCCCAAACCATTTGTCTTGTATATACGGGTCAGCACTCAGAAATCGGGCGAGCGTTGGGTCGTAGACTCGCCCATTCATATGGATTAAACCCATGTCATCGAGCATCTCATGGCCAGTAAAGCCCATTCGGCCTACAAGAGAAAGGGGAGAGTTAGCTTGCGGCTCCCACAAAGTGCTTCTTCGTTTCCCCCAAGCATCGTAGCTGAAACTCTGCTCAATTTGGCCGAGTTCATTAGAGATAGCAATGATCGAACCAAGGTGGTCTTTATTAAAATATTTGACCTGAGACAGGTCATTGTTGCCTGCAACTCGCTCATAGATGGCAGTATCACCGATGTAATAACGGAATGTGGTCTTGCTGCCTTCGGTGATGATTTCCATCGAGTCTAAGTAGTGTGTGATTGTCTTGCCTTGTGATTGGTTATCAATGCGCAGGTAACGTTGCCCGTTTACACCGTATTTAAACGCAGTGCTATTGGTATCTTTTGTAATTAGCGTTGGCTTGTTGTTAGCGTTGTAAGTGATGGTGCGGCCATCACCGCTAAGCATATTTCCATGAACATCGTAAGTATAACGAGCCAGTATGGGGCTACTGATGGAAGCATCACTAGTAATACGGCGTACTGCATGAGGTAAATGGCCAGCAAGATGACTAGAACGATTCGAGTCAAACTGGTAGTAACCTACATCCGATTTTCGCGTGATGTTGCCAATCTCATCATAATCTACTGAGACAGCCGAGATTTGTGAATCAGTATCAAAAATGGCAGGAGGTGAACTTGGAGTACACACCTGCGTTTGATATGTATAGTGACAATTTTGGGGCATAAAAACGTCATCGTTGACACTATCATAGGTTTTCTCGTATGGGCTTGATGTACCATTGGTGGTGCTGGCAAAACTCGAAACACTTAAATCTCTTGAATGAACACGCAAACCCATTTGCCCTCCATCTATTGGCCCTATTGGCCCTATTGGGCGCGGTCCTATTGGATCTATCGGAACTATTAGACCAGGGTCTATATAGTTGGAACACTCGAGTTTCAGCCCCCCATGTGCTAATCCAAAAATCGGACTCTTTGTTTGGCGTGTTTCTAAACGGCACCTATCGAATGAAGGATCGGCCAGCATTTCTACCCTTGTTGGAGCATCATATAAGCCGTTGGTCGTCACCTTTTGTGCGGTGTCGACGAGTTTCAGGCGGTTAAGTCCGTCATAGTCCATACTTTCTTGTCGTTGCACTCGAAAGCTTAACGTCTTAGATTTGATATGGTACTGGCGATCTAGCCAATGCTCTTGACTTACTTTGACTTCTAACTGTTGGGTAACGCTAGTGTCCTCCTCCGTTCTTAATTTCAAGTTACCTAATGCGTCAAATCGGTATCTGTTTTCACGTACCAAGTTACTTTGGGCATAAAGCTTCATGGTTTCAATTTTGCCAGTATCATGTCGGTAGTGATAGCTTGCAGATGTTAAGTTGCCATGATGAACATCTGTATGGTTACCGAAACTGTCCATTTTTTTTAACTGCCAAACCAACTGCTTGCCAGCCATTAAACCAGCCTTGTAAATAAAGGTTTTGGTGTGAAGTTGACTTTGCGTGTGGTACTCACGTTCCACAACAATTTGATTGCCGTAGTCAAGCCTAAATAGCCTACCTTGAAGATCATATTCGTACAAATGTGTATAGGTTTGACCTTCGATTTTCGTCGCTTTGGATTTGAGAGCACCATTAGGATAATAAGTAAAGCTTTCTTTATATAGCCCTTTGGTGGCTGAGATGAGTTGTCCAGTTCGATTATGATATTCAAACCGCTTAAGCTCTTCCTTGGTTTTACCTTTTAGCGCCTGACTTCGAACGAGTCGACCACTGGTATCATAAATATCGTAGATTACTACATCGTTATTTTTGACCGTTTTATAGACATACCCCAACCCATTGGTGTAGTAAGCGATAGTCCCTAAGTCTGGGTCTTTCATTTCCACCTTATGACCCAAAATATTGTATGCTATCTCGACTTTGTTACCTTTCGGATCTGCGGTCTGGACTAAGTTCCCCCAACCATCATAAGTGTAAGTAACACTATTGAAATGGGCATCGATTATTTCAACTGTCCGTCCAAAAGCATCAATGACGGTTGTCGTAGTGTTGTTTCGAGCATTGGTCACCTCCGTACTCATACCTTGGTAACCAAACTGAGTTTGAGTGTTGTCGGGGTGGACTTGTAGGATTACTCTACCTTGTTGGTCGTGGTGGTAGGTTGTGACTGCATTTGGAACAGGAGTGCTGCTTGCTACACCTAATGTGCTGACTTCTCCCCTTGGATTATATGTGGTTCGTCTATAGCTATACGGCCTTTCTCCTACGATCTGCTCTCTACGCAAAACTTCTCTATGGTGGGAATCGAACCATACGACCACTTCTGGGTTGTTGTTAGACGCAATGACTTTCTTATAAACTGCCCCAAATTCTGGAGATTCTTCATAGATTATGGAGACCCTCGCTCCTGTGGACTCTTCTTGGGTTACTTCTCTTCCCCATGCATCGTAACTTGTTGTTGTAACATGTCCATTTGGTAATTTAACTTGAGTTGTGTTACCAAAAATCGGTTCAATTGTAAAAAAGGTTATTTTTCCTAGGGAATCGATTTCACGGTTCAGATGCCCATATTTATCGTATGCCCTAGTTGTTACACGTTGCCGAACCGCATTGCCACTCGAATCCTGAAGCCGTGTTCCAAGCGATACTTTATCTGAGACTGACAAGTTTTGAGCTTCTACTGGGACAAACTCTTGGTTGTCCGACCAAGTTTCCTTAATGACCTGAGGTAAACCTCTATCAAATAAACTGTACTCTGTGGTGTGTTCCCAGTTAGCGTCACCAAGTTGTCGTGTTACCTTTTCTAGTAAACCGTTGTTAGTGTAGGAGTAGTTAATCGTTTTTGACTGTGTGTTCAGTGATGTCAGCGAGTCGTTCAAATTGTTGGTTTGTGCTACTGACTCGCTTTCACTTTCCACAAGCTGAACCAGCCATTTGTCAACATCTGGTTGGCGATAGACTCTATCAACAATGTTTGTTGTGGTTTGATTGTTTATATGATCATCAGTGATAGTGGTTGTTTTTTTCGTGTAGCCATAAAATCTATTGTACTCTTTGTTTACCGTAACTGTTTTGAGTAGTTTTGAAGTTAAGTTAGGCTGATAATCATAATAACGAGTAACGGAAGACGTCAGTTGCTGGATTACACGTTCTTTATCGTTATACTGCGCGCGCATGGCTGACCGAGCCTCGGCTACTTCTATCCCAGTCGTCTTAACTGTCTGCCAAGTGTTTGCTACGAATTCCAATAGTGGGGAACGATAAACATCATCAGAACACGCTGAAAATGTGAATAGTTCTCGTTCAGTTATTAAGCATTTAGCTTGTGTTTTTAATGCGGTATAAAGTAGTTTTTCCTCAACCTCTTGATGGTATACGGAGGTGGTCATAACATTATTGGCATCTGACCAAGAGTGAATTTTTTCAAACCCTAAAGAACCAGCACCGTTTAGATGTACTTTTTTACCTTCATACTTGTAATACACTGTATTACGCTGATCAAATCCAAGCCCATTCGAGTGTGAAAGCGCACTGACCACCACTCCCTTCACAATATCTCGTTGTGGATAAACGGCGGGAGTACCTCTTTGATGTACAGATTGGTCAGAGAGTGTTCCATATTCGAAAGAACTAATATTGCCTAACGATGTACGCACTAAACTCAACTTCGGTTGAAAATGCTCACCAACTGCCACATGTATACCCGAACGATCAATAGCTACAATATCAACTTTTAGATCACCATTAATATCACCGAGGAGTCTAACCATATCATAGTAATCTGACTTGCCGAAATCATTGACACCTTGAGCGAGATTAAAGGCATTAGAATCACTTCGAATCACTTGGACATTATTTCTAGTAAAGCCAACAACATCCGCATCTCCATCAGCATCTATATCGACTAATGAGATTGAATTGTTCTCCGGTGCGAGATTGAACTGAGAATATTGTGTAGTTGCCACAAACTGTTTTCCATTAAACAAGTAAGGCCGAATTCCTGCCTTATCAAACAGCATAATGTCAGATAGACCATCACCATTTATATCAAAAATCCTCCTTAATATGCTCTTTGAGTAACGATTATTTGGAATATAATTTTGCTTTTGTTTCTGCAGAAATGATAAACCATCAGATAAATACAAGTATGTATTTTCTTTAGCAAAAAAAATAATATCAGCAAGTCGATCTCCATTGACATCATGAGAAAAAAAACTGATATTATCAATTGCAGATGGCACTCCAGATTTATATCCAGGAGAAGGCCTATGGTATTGCGATTCAACCTCGAATAGATTCTCAATTACCCAGGGTTCAAAACTACTAAACCGACCATTCAGTTTTGCTATGGATACATAAATCGAATTTTTAGTCGGAACAACCATATCCAGAAAACTGTCACCATTTACATCTGAAAATATAACTTCATCGAGTCGCCAACCTAAAATGTCAAGTGTACTTGCACCTTCAATTTCTAAGGCTAGTATAGCTTTTTCGAACCCATTTCCATTTGAAAATTCTGTGGTATAACAGACTCGAGGGATTTTGTGATCCAAACTCAAGATACCTTGACGAGGACAACTATACCTTTTTACGATATCTGTTTTTCCATCGTTGTTTATATCGACAAAACGGTAATCAGTATGACCACCATCATTATTTTTTCTTGAGAAAGAAAAAGGAGTTTTTGACGCAAAACTACCATTACCTGTGGAGAAGTGTACCCAAAGTTTTCGATCTTCTACCTGAACAAGATCATCATAGCCATCACCATTAATATCGTGCAGCTGATAATCTACGAAAAAATCATGCTTGTTTAACGCAGAATCAGAGCTAACTGTGTGCTTCGCTGAAAATCCGTTGTCTCGAACATTTTTCCATTCGAAAGAAAACGCTTCTAGATTGACGAGATTGCCATTATTTCCTATTCTCGACACTTGTATGTTGGTTAGTAAATCTGAATTTGGAACATAATTAAATTCTGTTTGAGAGAATGATGAACCTCTTATATCCGAGACAATAATTGACCATAATCGTAAAGTCCTTTTCAAAGGATGGCCAGCAATAAAATCCAAACTGCTGTTGTGACGTTTTTGGTATTTGAATGAAATAATAAAGTCATTGTACGTAATACTTCTTAAGTAAAGTGGTATCTCTCCAAACACACCACTTTGTTCGTACTCATATGTTATTGAATTTCCTGAAATGTCTGTTATCGATGACAAATACCAATAAAGGGAATTGTTTTTTGTAGCATCTAAACCCTTGTATACGAATTTTTCTCCTTTTGGAGAGAAAATGACAAACTCATCATTATTAAAAATAACTCTGTTGTAGTTGTCGGTCAATGTTCTATATTCACTTCCTGTCTTTCCATACTCTCCAGATACATTTACTAAACGCATGCCATCTAAACAAAACTTGTCACTTTCGGTACCAGTGATACCTCCATTTTTACCGTCTACATGTATACTTGCTTTACAACGCGTGATCGAACTTATACCAGAGATAGTCCAACCGTGTCCAATAATGCCATATGTATTATTGGAGTTGTATTTTATATTTAAATCAGGCGTTAAACCATTAACTCCTGGTGGCAAATAAACTGGATAATAATATTGAGCTTCCCCATTAAGTCCAACTGATGCAAATCCCTGCTCTTCTATTCCGGTATTAATAGTACTTGCTTGAGACATTAATGAGTGAATTAATAATAATAGAAGTGTCACTATTTTTGAAAATCTAAAAAATATACTTACTAACATAGAACTACCGTGTAGATTTGTAAATTATATAAATAGTATTTTTTTCTTATAAAAAATACTATTTAGTTGTTTTTTTTAGATTAACTTCAAATTTTTACTTTTTAGATAAATCCGAGATTCCGCAGCTATTTTTAGAATTTATTTCGTCGAAGATGCCGACACATTCGCGACAATTGCGAAATCTTGCTGCCTTTGAGGTACTAAATAGCTGTTCCTAAATGTAGATCACTGGTGTGTAAGAAAAGAAGGGAACTCGGTACCGTTTGAGCGATCTGATCAGTCGCCAAACATACAAACCCGCAACCGTTACCGAGTTCCTATGATTCCAACATTACCTGACCGCGCTGAACGAAGTCGTATCACTAGGGCGTGTTGATCTTTGCTGTACGTATTTTGGTCAGCAGTACATCGGCAACCACATTAACATAAATGCCAGCGATACCATGCTGGCATAATTCCTCTCTAGCTTGTCATATCTACTTGAAATAGCTCGATAATGTTTGATTCTTGCGAACGCATTTTCAGCCAAGTGTCGGTATTTATATAAGCACCAGTCCATGCTTGCTTTGTCGATATCCTGACCATAATTACGTTTGGCAATCACAGGTACTCCACCACGTTCGCGAACAAAACAGCGAAATGGTTCACTATCATATCCTTTATCGCAAACGACAGTATTCACTTCATCAAGTTGTTCAACCAAGCTACTTGCATGAACAACATCGTGTCGTTGACCCTCGGATAGGTCAAAGCAAATCGGCAATCCTCCACTATCTACAGCTAAGTGAATTTTGGTTGAGTTGCCACCGCGACTTTTTCCTATTTGCTCTGAGCTTTCAGTAGCAGCACCTGTGCTATGCTGATGCGCTCGAACTATAGAGCCATCAAGAAAGACCCACTCAAAATCAGCCATGCTAGATAAACTTTTGAAAATCTTACCTAAAATCCCTTTCTTTGACCAAAGGTTAAATCGTCTGTAAGCGGTACTCCACTCTCCGAACTCAGATGGTAGATCTCGCCAAGGAATACCTGTTCTCATTCGATAAAGTATTCCTTCAAATGTCATTCGATGTTCAGTTTTATCGTAAATACGGCCTGTACTTTTCATTATTTTAAGTAGCAGTTCCCATCGAATATCAGTTAGCATTGTTCTTGGCATGGTATTGGTTGTGGTTTTACTTTTGGCGAAGCAAATTATAACGCTTTACCATGCTGTTCAAAAAACACTCACGAAAGATCAACACGCCCTAGAAAGATGCATAAAACTAAGGATAAAGACCATTGCCGACGCTTGAATGCCATATTGCTGCTTTCTCAAGGACATTCTGTTACCACAGTCTCGAAGATTCTGGTTGCAGCCCGCTCTTCTATAGGACGCTGGATTCACTGGTACACGGAATGCGGCATCGATGGCTTGGAAAGCTCAACTCGAGGCAGAGCCGCGACGCTTCCATTTCTTCAAATTTCCGCTGTATTGACCGCTTTACTCGCACTGAATCCTCAAAGTCTGGGATATCAGCGTTCACGTTGGAGTACCGAGCTAATGGCAATAGAAGTGAATCGGATATTTGGGTTTAACGTGCACTCATCGACCATTCGTCGATGGTTGCCTAAACTTGGGATTGTCTGGCGAAGAGCCTCTCCAACATTGCATATCAAAGATCCAGATAAAGAAGCCAAACTCGCCAGAATCAAAGAGGCATTAGCGCGTTGCGACGCCGACCATCCCGTGTTTTATGAAGATGAAGTCGACATTCACTTAAATCCCAAAATTGGCTCAGATTGGATGCCAAAAGGTCAACAAAAGAAGGTGGCGACACCGGGACAAAATGCTAAATACTATCTTGCAGGAGCTCTGCATGCTAAGACCGGTAAAGTCTCGTATGTCGGAAGTAGCAGTAAGAACTCAGAACTGTTTATTGCGATGCTGGAGCAGTTGAAACGCCAGTACCGCCGAGCGAAAACCATTACTCTTATCGTGGATAATTACATCATTCACAAGAGCAGAAAAACACAGGGTTGGTTAAAGCAAAATCCGAAGTTTGTTTTGCTTTTTCAGCCAGTGTACTCGCCTTGGGTAAACAAAATAGAGAAGCTTTGGCATGCGTTGCATGAAACGGTGACACGGAATCATCAATGCAAAGCAATGTGGTAACTTTTAAAGCGGGTTCGATACTTTATGGATAACGTTTCACCATTTCCCGGCGGTGGTCATGGGCGACAAAAAAGTGAAGCATAATTAGGAACAGTTATTTAGCAGAGAGGCATGTAATTTTTGATGATGAGTCACGTTTAACCTCCTGATAGTAGTGAGAGATAGTTAAATCGAATATTATTATCAGAAACCGACTTGGGTAGCCACCACTGAATGACGTAGCCACTCGGTATGTGATGGATGTCACGTGATTTATTGGATAATTAGGTGCGGAATGACGGATAAATTATTGCGACCAGATTATAATTTTGTAAAATAAGAATTAACTAATATTGATGATTCATGGGCGGTGAATTTTATGACTTATACCAGTGATCATTGAAGATGCTTGATTATCTTTAGGTAACCGTTCACCAGTAGGTAATTGACGCGCGGTTATCGCTTGTACGATCTCTGTTAGCAAAGGCAAGCTTGATAGGTCACGTTTCTTGCTGGTTTCTACCAACGTGTGCATTCGGCCTCTGAACTTGTCGCCAGAATCTGAGGTAGTACCAAAGCTGATTTTGCGTTGAATGACGCTGCCACGTATTCACCGTTCCGTTTCATGTTGGTCAGCGGGATGGCACCCTGTTTCAGGAACAGCCACAAGCTTTGCCGATGCTGATCCAGCTTTTCTCAGCGACCTCTATACCTTTGAACCACAATCGACCGGCCTTTCTCAAGCCAGTGGTCGAACGCTTTTTGAAGCCTGAGCATCCGGCGCATGTATCGCTTCTGGCACAGCTCATTCTCTTCGAAGCGATGACGCGTTTCTGAAGATAGAGCAGGTGATAAGAGTCAGATTCTGGCCAACTTTGGCGGCAAACCCTCCGCCATTGTAATCAGCGATTTGCTGTAGGTTTCGCTTAATATGGGACCAACAGAGTTGGCTTTGGCCCTGTGGTATCCAGTTATAGCTCGGACACTGGTCACTGACGACCACGCCAATATTCATCGCCTAAGATGAGCTTTGCTGAGTGACTTTAACGCGAGTACAGGATTTTTTCGTAAACCAGGTCGTCACTGCTTGCCAACCAACACCAACGCAGGCTGGATTCATCATTTCTCGGATGAGAGGTTTCAGCAATATGAACCATGGGTGCTTTTTGGATGCTGTCCCGAATAGCCTGATGCAGAGGCGTCAGCATTGAAGCCACTTTGTTTGTGCTTCACTGATGGCTCCGATGGAGAATGTGGTGCCCAGTTGCTCTTTGAGCAGAGAGTGGATTTTACGGAAACTCAGATGATACTGCCCAGCTAGAACGGCTGTATAGCTGAGCAGGTTTGGCCCCATGATGCCTTGCGATAAGCGGGCTCTGTTCACTTCTTGGCAATGTTGGCATTGCCCTGAGTAAAGTTGGTATTCCGTAATATCTACGCGGGGCTTCGGTATTTCATGGACCTGGTGACGATAAAAGGGTTTCTTGTGATAAACCATTTCCGACTCACCACAGCATGGACAACAAGCATCAGACCAGCACTCAACAACCGAGTCTGTTTCTTTCAGCGTTGAGAGTGGTCGCTGATGCCCAGTGTGACCCGGTTTAGCTCCTCTCGGATTACGATCACCAGAGCTTTGAGCTTTTTTTCGTTCAGCCCTTTCTTTCGGTCCGTCGGATGAAGGCGGCGTTGATAGAGTTGGAGCAGTTGGCCTTGAGTTTATCTTCATACTCACGAAGCTGCGCCCACAACTCTTCTATGAGTGCGTTTGCTTCGTTGATATCGGAGGCAACTGGTGGGTGTGCTGCAAACTTGGATTTTTTCTTTTTCATGTTTTCAGCATGAAGCCTCAAAAGGAACACTCAACAGGAAATAGTGGATCCAGTGCGGTTGGTCACACTTCATAGGCCGTCAATGGGGGACTGATGAACGGTTAGCACGAATTGACTGTTGCTTGTCATCTCAGTGATTATGTTCTCTCTGAAAAACTTAAGCCTGAAAATGGTGGGAGCCCAAGCCGACTTTCTGCCGGCCAAACCATGCGACTTATTGAGCATCTGGCTGAGAAAACGTACTTTCATACCCACCAAATTGTCACTTATGTAAAAGCTGAGTTTGGTATCCGTTATACCGTTGCAGGAATGAACAAATGGCTACATCATCAAGGCTTCTCATATAAAAAGCCGAAAGGTGTGCCGCATAAGTTTGATCCAGAGATGCAGCAAGCCTTCATCGAACATTACAACGAGACGCTAAGAAACAGCAAAAACCCTGTGTTATTCATGGACGCCGTTCATCCTACGCAGTCAACAAAACTCAGTTATGGCTGGATACGAAAAGGCCAAGACAAAGTGATTGAGACAACAGGCAGTCGAACTCGTCTCAATATCATCGGTGCTTTATCGCTCCAAAATATTGGCGCAACGGTGACAGAAACGTATGACACGATAAACAGCGAGAGCATCGTTCGCTTCTTCTGGAAGCTCAAAAAGGAACATTACCTGTTGGAGCAAAAAGTACACCTAGTACTTGATGGTGCCGCCTATCATCAGTCAGAAATGGTAAGAAATGCGGCAAAAGTGCTCAATATCGAGCTTCATTACTTACCGCCATACAGTCCAAATTTAAATCCAATAGAGCGGTTATGGAAAGTGATGAATGAGTATGCGAGGAACAATATTTACTTCTCCTCGAAGGCTGAATTTACAACGGCTATTAATGAATTTTTCAATGTAATGCTGCCAAAAGTTGCAGGCTCACTGCTATCCAGAATTACGGATAATTTTCAGATTTTGAAACCTGCATATTCAAGTTGAGCGGGTATATCACACCGAATTAAGTGTGATGGGGTTCAATATCGACACTGTTCTTATGCTTAGTACCACTTGAGTTTTGTCCACTTGGTCTGTGCACTGTAAGCTTCCAATTGCGGACAAGGATTGACTAGATACGTGACGTCTGCGTATTGGCATAAAGGGAGATCGTTGATTGAATCGGTGTAGAAGTGGATCGTCGCATCACTTCTATTTTCTGCCTTAAGCCACGCTTTTAAGCGCGTCACCTTACCTTCTCGATAGCTGGGTATGCCGCTGATTTGTGTGCTGTAGCGATCGCCGTTGAGCTGTAAGTCGATGCCGATGGCTTGTTTAATCCCCAAACGCTGTGCGACTGCTTTAACCAAAAAAGAGACGGATGCGGAGATGATGAGCATGTCGATGCCTTCATGTTGCAACTGAGTGATCAGCGTTTTGGCCTGCGAGAACTGCTTGGGCAAGATGTCGCGTTCGACGCACTCTGCGGCCAATGCGTGAACTTCTTCGAGCGGCAAGTGGGTGAGCGGGGCGATGGTGAAGGCGAGATAATCTGCCATGTTCATTTTGCCTTGGTCGTAGAGCGCCATGAGCCTTTGATCCTCTTGGACAAAATTGGCGTCGGTGGCAATGCCTTTTTCCGCCAGAAAGGCGTTCCAAATCATGGCACAGTCACCATTGATCAGGGTCTTGTCGAGGTCAAATACGTACAAAGGATTGGCCATTTTAAGCTCTCACTGGTTGAATTTCGTTAAGGTTGAACAGCAGTTCCAGTTGGCTGCCGCTGGCCAGTAGTCGTTCTGATGAGCGATTGAGCAAATCGACCGTGAGCTCACACTGGTTGACGTTCACCTGATAGCGGATCACATTGCCGAGCAACTGGTGGCTTTTAATCACCCCAATTTGCGGCGCAGAAATGTGTTGGCCGTACTGTCGTCCGGGCTCTTTAACATAAATCGACTCAGGGCGAATCGCCACTTTCCATTCGGTGTCGAGATTAAACAGGCGTTTCGCTTGGCTGGCCTCGACCAGATTGTAGTGGCCCATAAATCCGGCAACAAACTCATTGACCGGATGGGTGTAAATCGCTTCCGGCGTGCCTGCCTGCACTATCTCACCTTTATTCATCAGGAAAATGCGGTCTGAGAGGATCATCGCCTCTTCTTGATCGTGAGTGACAAAGATGGTGGTCAGGTTCATCTCTTTCTGAATATCGCGGATCTGCTGGCGCAAATGTTTGCGGATTTTGGCATCCAGTGCAGAAAGCGGCTCATCGAGTAACAAAATGCGGGGTTTTACCACCAAGGCGCGCGCCAGTGCCACGCGTTGACGTTGCCCACCAGAGAGTTGATGCGGGTAGTGCTCCTCTTTGCCATTGAGATCCACCAGCGCAATCACTTTCGCCACTTCACGTTGGATAGCATCAGCAGGCATCTTCTGCATTTTCAGTCCAAAGGCGATATTGCCGGCCACGGTCAGATTGGGGAACAGCGCATAGGATTGAAACACCATGCCGATACCACGCTGCTGCGGTGTTTGCTGAGTGATGTTTTCTCCGTTGACCCAGATCTCGCCATCATCCAGGCTTTCTAGGCCAGCCAGGCTGCGCAACAAGGTCGATTTGCCACAACCACTAGGGCCAAGCAGAGTGACAAACTCGCCTTGTTCAATCTGAAACTGAATGTTTTCAAACACCTTGTTATCAGCAAAATATTTGGTGAGTTGATTGGCGGTAACGTAGCTCATGAGTGAGTTCCTCGGCTAAAACGACTGGCGAGCCAAGTCAGCAAAAAGATAAATAGGAAATAGGTCATCACCAGCGCGGAGGTAAAATGGCCGCTGGTCTGGCGCATGTTGTACAGATAAATCTGCAAAGTTTCATAGCGGGTGCCCACCAAAATATTGGCAAAGACAAACTCCCCAAGCAGGAATGAAAAAGAAAGAAACAGCGAAGCCATTAATCCTTTCTTGAGATTTGGCAATACCACCAACAAAAACGCTTGCGTGGTGCTTGCGCCGAGCAGGTGAGCGGCGTCCATCAGATCGCGCAGATGGATAGCGGCGAAATTATTAGCGATGGCGCGATACATAAAAGGCAGCGCTATGGTGAAGTAAGTGCCCACTAAAATCCAAGGCGTGCCAACCAGTGCAATCTCGCTGTCCGCATAGAGCTGCAAAAGACCTACAGAAGAGACTACCGGAGGTACAGCAAAAGGCAGCAAGATGAGCATATTCATCACCTTGTCGAGTTTAGGAAAGTAGTAGAACACCACGAAAATCGCGGGCAACACTAACACCACACTTAATAGTAGTGCTGAGAGACAGATAAAGAGCGAACGGCCAAAAGCATCGAGAAAACGCTGATCGCTGAGCAGCTTAATGTACCAGTCCAAGGTAAATCCGTCCGGCAAAATGGTCGCCCCCCAGCGTGATGAAAGCGAATACACCAAAGTCGCGACAATCGGGATCAGCATCAAACCGACCACAGTGGTGACCACGGCTTGGTCAAAAGTGCGCTTATGCTTGTGCATCTTGCTTTCTCCCTAGGTAACTTTTGCTGATCAACCACTGGTTGATGATGGTAATCAGCGCTAAAAGCACCATCACGAGCACTGAAATGGCCGCCGCGAGATTGGGCTCAAGAAACAGATCGCCCGACACTAAGCTGGCGATGCGGATGGTGATCAAATTGTAGTTACCGGAGGTGAGCGCATAAACGCTGGCGTATGCGCCAATCGCGTTGGCGATCAGAATAATGAAAGTGCCCAGCAGCGCAGGTGACAGGACCGGCAGTGCTATTTTGAGCCAATATTGCCATGTTTTTGCTCCCAGCAGAGCGGCGGCGGCCTGCCAATCGTCGCTCAGTGCGTCGAATGCGGGGTAGAGCAGCAAGGTGGCGAGGGGGATCTGAAAGTAGATGTAAATCGCCAGCAATCCCCATTTGCCGTACAAGTCAAACTCGCCCAGCAAGCCATATTGTTTCAGTAGCAAAGTGAGCGCGCCGTTGGTACCGAGAATAATGATGAAAGCGAAAGAGAGCGGCACACCGGCAAAGTTACTGCTCATATTGGTAAAGGCGATCACGCCATCGCGTAGCACACTATTGACTCGGCGCAGTGAGGAAACCAGAAGAGTGGCGATGGCTAAGCCAATCAGGCTAGACCAAAACCCCAACCAGATACTGTTGCTAAAGGCCTGACGCATGAACGCCGAATCAAGAATTTCAACATAGTTCTCTAGCGAGAGGCTTTCATCGTAAATAAAGCTGTTGCAAAGCACCCAAACCATCGGGGCCAGTTGGAACAGATAGAAAAACAGTGCAAATGGCGCCAACCATAATGCGGGTTTAAAACGAGAAAATCGGCGAAGCGTGGTGTGCTTGGTGGCGGATTTACTCTGAGGAATAACGGAACTGCTCATAGTGCCAATAGTGCCTGTGGATAAGGTTTTTGGTGCTCAAGGCCAAGTAACTGGCAGACGGCACCACAAAGCTCGGTTTGTTGGATATCACACTCGCGGTGGCTAAAGTGCTCACCAATCACAAACAAAGGAACTTCACGCTCTTGGGGCAAAATACCGCCGTGGGAGAGATCGTTGTTCATGCCGTGATCGCTCGTGATGAGGACTTGATAACCCTCGGTGAGCCAAGTATCGAGATAATGGGAGAGATAACCGTCGGCCATGCGTGCACTGTTACGGTATTGGCGTGAATCCAAACCATGTTTGTGGCCCATGTCGTCAATATTCATTGGATGGATCAACAAGAAATCGGGCTGATAGCGGCGGCGCAAATAGTCGCCATCGAGAAACAGAGCTTCATCAGGGTAGTGATCCCAATGATAAAAACAGCCGTGCTGGATGTTGAGGTTGTCATCGTGGGTGAAGCGATCGCGCACAGCATCATAAGGAGTGCGATTGTACAGTTCACTGACCCAGTGATAAGCCGCCGCTGCGGTTACTTTGCCCTGATTTTTCGCCAAGCTGAAAATCGATTCCTGCTGCGAAAGGCGCGCAATCTGGTTATGCACGATGCCGCTGTCGACCGGGCGAACGCCAGTGAGTAAGCACTCGTAGAGCGGGCGAGAGAGTGACGGGAGTTCACAGTGCAGTTTATAAAGCGTTGCGCGTTGCTGTTCTATCAGGCCATTCAGGTAGCCCATGCAATCACGGGCTACCTGATAGTTGAGTCCATCTAGAACAACCAAGATCACTTTGCTGTTCATGAAAAATGGTCTCTTATTGCTGGTGGATCAGAACGCTTTCTTGCCATTGACGCGGCAGTTTGCGCGCCGATTTTTCCCACGCATTGAAATCTTGTACCGGGTGCACGTTGCTGTACTGATCATTCGCAATCAGTTTATCCTGCACCGACTTTGGCAGAGTCACGTTGCTGCGAATAGGGCGTGCGTAGCCTTCGGCAAGGTTGATCTGGCCCTGATCACTGAATATGTACTCACGTGCCAACTTGGCGGCGTTCGGGTTTTTCGCGTACTTATTGATGATGGTGGTGTAGCCGGAAATAACCGAACCGTCTTGTGGAATATTTACGCTAAAGCGTGAGCGGTCAATTTGGTCACGGTAGTTGAGCGCGTTGAAGTCCCACAAAATGGCCACTTCCACTTCGCCTTTTTCAAGGTTGGCAATGCTTGGGTCGGTAAACGATAAACGCCCTTGTTTGGCCAGCTTAGCGAAGAAGTCCAGCGCCGGTTTGAGGTTACTTTCGTCACCGCCGTTGGCAAACGCCGCCGCCAATACTGCGTTGTTGGCTTGCGCTGCAACACCGACGTCACCAACCGTCACCTTGTAATCGCCTTTTAGCAGATCATCCCAAGATTTGGGGGCATTTTTCACCAAGTTATTGTTGGAAATAAAAGAGATTGTGCCGGTGTAAGCCAGAGCCCAGTGACCCTCTTTGTCTTTCGCCCAGTTTGGAATATCGCTCCAAGTGGTCGGTTTGTAAGGCTGAGTGACGCCCTTTTTGACCGCAACACGAGCAAAAGCAAAACCGACATCACCGATATCCGCGGTGGCGTTTTTCTTCTCTGCTTCGAACTTGGCGATCTCTTGCGCCGAGCTCATGTCAGTATCTTGATGATTCAAGCCATAGTTGGCCTTTAAGTCTGTCCAAGTGCCTTTCCAGTTGGCCCAACTGTCTGGCATCCCGACACTGTACACCGCCCCTTCTTTTTGTGCGGCTTCAATCAGAGATTGCAAATCCGCTTGTTTTGCCATGGCGTGCGTCGATAGCGAAGCGGCGATCAGCGTAACCGATAGCGCCGTAGAACGACTAAGCAAAGTTTTCATTGTCTCCATCCTTTTGGACTAGGTCAGTAAGTTCGTTTTTTATCCTAGGGAGGGAGTGTGACGATTTAGCGCAAGTTGTTTGACAGTTTTGTGTCGTTTCGGTTGCGCCAGAGGAGTTTAAACCAACTGTGTTTGCGGATTAAACAAAGTGTTTCTATCTTTACAGAAGAGATTCACTAGTTTCATTTAAAAGGAATTTAGAACATGAAATTGATAGAAAGAATGGTGATCCAATATTTATCGTATGCTGTCATTTCCATTACTATTCTATTTGGTGGGAATGCCTACTCGGCAGAACGTGTTGTATTAAGCATCGTGAATGGAGCTCAGATGCACCACTTTACTCTGAAAGATCTTGATAGTTTACCAAGAAGTAAAATTATAACAACAACTCCTTGGACAGGAGAAAATACGGTCTTTGAAGGAATATCTGCCAAAACGCTGCTTGAGCAGATAGGCGAATCAAAAGGCAGTTTTAAAGTCACCGCATTGAACAATTACTGGGCAATGATCCCTAGCAATGATATAGATAAATACAATCCGTTATTTGCAATAAGAAAAGATGATCAGTTAATGAGTGTTCGTGACAAAGGGCCTATTTGGGTTATCTACCCATTGAGTGATTTCAAAGAAGAAAAAAATGAGGTTCTGCATAGTCGAATGGTATGGCAAGTTAATAAAATTGATATTGAAAAATAACATATGACTAAGGGTATTATTTATTTCCTAGTGATAATTTTAGGCGTGTCAGGATTTTTTATCTCGGCTTTTGTTAAGTTTAATGACACGTTTAGTATGATGACCAAGCATACACAATTATCTGCTTGGGCATTAGCACAACTTGAGATAGAAACACTAGAATTTATTAATGAACTAAATATTTTTCTGATAAAAAAAGACTCATCAAGAAGCGATCTCAACTTACGCTACGATATTTTATGGAGTCGATATGAAACATTTTTGACTAGTGATGAAACTAAAGAGATTAGAAAGTTATATGATTCTGAACGTGTTATTATCGAGGCATTTGATTATTTAAAAAAATATGAAAATGATATTGTGAATGGAAATAGACATAATCTTAATTTTCTTAGTGCACAATTAGATAGAATCACTCCTGAAATAAGAAATCTTATGATTGCTAATTTTACTGGAGAAAGCTCAATAAAAAAACTAGCTGTGCTAGAAAAGAACAAATCTAGTGTCATTTTATATATGATGGTTATACTGGTTATTATAATATTTCTAACATACAAACTTTACCGGGATGCTAGGTTGCAAGAGTTCATCGCTTGGTATGATCCATTAACCAAACTAAAAAATAGAAACTATTTATTGAAGAAGATAAATGAATATAAAAAGTCAAATGTAGAGTACACGATAATATTATTAGATGTCGACAATTTTAAGGAAATAAATGATGCTATTGGTTACGATTATGGAGACCAAGTTCTCATTACGTTATCTTCGTTATTAAAAAAGTACAAAAAATTCAATAGTATTGAATGCATTCGTATTGGATCAGACGAATTTTCTGTTGTGATTACTAAATCTGATGTAGACATTGATACTTACGCTAAATTGCTACTGAATGATCTAAACTATATTATATCAAATCTTGATCCTTCGAAGAGAACAAGAATTTCTATGGGGATAGCGAATAGCTTTGACACTAAATCGATAAATGAAAGTTTAATGGGATTTTCTAGTACAACACTCAATAATGCAGATGTCGCTTTAAATATTGCCAAGAAAAGTAAGTTGGATAAATTGATTTTTTTCAAGAAAGAAATTGCTATTGAGCATCATAAGAAAAGACGTTTATCAGAAGATCTATTCGCGCTGCTAAAAAGGGAACAGCAGAGTGAGATCTATATGCTTTATCAGCCAATCATCTTGAGAGACAAGCAACGTCTTGGCTGTGAAGCACTGATCCGTTGGAATCATCCTACTTTTGGATTCATACATCCAGAATATCTAATTAAAATTGCAGAAGAGTCTGGATTAGCGAAAAGGCTAGGGCAGTGGATTATGCAGCAGGTTTATTTCTCTTTGGATGAGCAATGGGTGGAGTTTAATTCTCGGGTGGAAGTGGCAATAAATTTATCAGATTCGTTGTTTGATGAAGATTTAGTCTTAGCAGTAAAAAGAATTTTTTCCAAGGATCGTAATTATCTCCAATCTATTGTTCTAGAAATAACTGAAACTATGACACTAGACGATACCAATAGAAGTCAGAGAATTATTAAATCTTTATCCGAATTAAATGTTCGCCTTGCATTGGATGATTTTGGGACTGGTTGGTCATCACTTAGCACTTTGAATCAGTTAAATTTTAATAAATTAAAAATAGATAAGTCATTTATTAGAGAGATAACAACGAAAGAGAATCAACAATATTTTGTCTCTTCTATTGTTACACTCTCTCACCAACTCGGTATAAAAGTAGTTGCTGAGGGAGTCGAGCAACAAGATCAATGGGAGAAACTGCTTGATCTGGGTGTCGACGAGTTCCAAGGTTATCATTTTTCGAAACCGATTGATGCGAAGCAGTTTCTAGATTTCTGCACCACTTACTTCGACATTGAGCCATTATCCTGTAAAAGCTTATCTTGAAAAGGGAGCTGGAACACCTTTCTATTTTTCCATCATTCTGTTTGCTCCCTGCCAGTTTTGATCTCATTAACAATAACAGCATTTGAAATGGATAATTTTCATAAATATCCTACATTTAATAGATAAGTCAGGTAGAAAGTGGATCTTGTCGATGAATGTTAAGCCCCTTTTAATGTGTGTTCTCTTGCCGTTTTCCGTTTGCGCTGAAGAAATTATCTTTGGCATTGTTCCTCAGCAATCGGCAACCACGTTAGCGAAGCGCTGGGGGCCGATATTACGAGCGGTTTCAGAATCGACAGGCCATGAAATCGTGTTTCGTACCACTAAAGATATCCCCGAATTTGAAAAACAGCTGCTAAGGGGCGAGTTTGACATCGCTTACATGAACCCTTACCACTACACCGTTTTTCATCAAACGCCCGGTTATCAAGCGTTTGCTAAACAGAAAGACAAAATGATTCGAGGTTTGATCGTGGTGCAAAAGGGCAGTGCGTTGGATAACATCAGTGAGCTGAATGGTAAGATGGTCGCTTTTCCTTCGCCAGCGGCGTTTCGCAGCCAGTGTTTTGCCTAAAGCAGCGTTGGAACAACGCGGCATTAAAGTGAAACCTATGTATGTCTCTTCACACGATTCTGTTTATCTTAATGTGGCTAGAGGAGTGGTTGAGGCGGGTGGTGGAATAGAGAGAACATTAAATAATATTCAGCCAGAGGTGCGAGAGCAGCTATCGGTACTGTGGCGAAGTGATGCCTACACTCCCCACGCGTTTGCCTATCATCCGAATTTATCGATAGAAGTCGTGCAGCAAATTCAAACCGCGCTCACCGAACTGGCCGATACAGAAAACGGTGCCAAGTTGTTAAAGGCGATCAATTTCAGCGGTATCGCAGCCGCAAAAGATGAAGATTGGGATGATGTCCGCGCCCTCAATATCACCTCTTTAGATCACTTAATGAACTAGAAGGCCAAAATGTCACTTAGGTTAAAAACGATCATAGGTGTTGCTCTGATTGAGGCCATTTCGTTGGCGATCTTGGTGTCTTTGACCTTGAACTATTTGAAAACCACTAACTACGACGGCCTCAATCAACGGGTTATTTCAACCACACGCTTGCTGGAATACACAGTCAAGAATGCGGTGCTGTCCTACGACTTAGCGACCATTGAATCACTCACTCAAGAACTGGTCACTGAAAGTGGCATTGTCTACGTTGCGGTATTTGGCGAGGGAGGACAACTGCTCTCAGAGCAAGGTCAAACCCCAAGCGGTTACAGTGTACGAATTTTAGAAGCGTCCTCCAAACAGGTAAAAGATGGCATATTTGATGTAAAACAGGATATTACAGAGGCGGGGATCACCTTTGGTTCAGTCTGGCTTGGCTTTGACATGACGAAGCTAAACAGCCAAATTAAGGAAGCCCAGAAATGGACAGCCATAATTGTCTTGGGTGAAATGTCTTTGGTGGCCTTGTTTTCTTACATTTTGGGGGCTTATTTAACTAAGCGTTTGACACAACTGAGATATGCCGCAGACCAAATCGCGAATGGTCACAGAGAAGTTGATTTGAATATTGCGGGCAAAGATGAGGTCTCTACCGTCTCCCAAGCCTTTATGAATATGGTGGAAAGGCTCGCCATTTCGGAAAAGAAAACCGTTCAATATCAACAGCAGCTTGAACAAGCCAACGAATCTTTGGAAAGCAAAGTGGCGCAAAGAACGCAAGCTTTGCTTGAGTCGAATAGAAAGCTAACTAAGTTGAATCAAGAACTTAAGTCGACGCAAGAGAAGCTAGTGGAATCGGAAAAGATGGCCTCAATTGGCACTATGGCGGCGGGCTTTTCCCATGAAATTAATAACCCCATTGGTGTGGTTAATAGCAATTTGCAAGTTAGTCTTGAATACCTTTCCATTTACCAAGATTGGATCGCTTTACTGAAAGAGTCGGATAAAGTAGTTGATTCAGAAATGCTCAAAAAGTGGGAAAATAACCACCATGTACAATATCTTCATGAGGATTTTAAAGTATGTCTTCTGGAGACCAAGCAGTGCGTTGATCGAGTGAAAGGTTTGGTCGATGCATTGCAGAAATACTCGGCAAATAATCATGAAGGTCGCCCAGACTTTCAACCAATCGAGCTGTTTGAGTTAATTCATCAAGCACTGTCAAATATAGAAGTTGCAAAGGATGTTGAGATAAATATCCATTCATCGGTGACTAAAGCGCCTCTCTTGTTAGGCTCGGAAAGTGAATTGGTTAAACTTTTTATCGAGCTGATCAAAAATGCGGCTAATTCGTGCTCTTGCTTAAAAGACAGAAGTGGACATATTCAGATTAAGGCGAAGCAGATGGGCAATTTCTGCTTTGTCGATATTGAAGACAATGGTGTTGGAATAAAAAGTGAGTGGTTGAAGCGTTTGTTTGATCCCTTCTTTACCACAGCAGAAGTTGGGCATGGGATGGGCTTGGGGCTAACCTATTGCTACGATATTATTAAGCATCATAAAGGTGAAATTGAGATTAAAAATAGGGAAGAGTATGGCGTTGTTGTTACGATCACTCTTCCCTGTGTAACGAAAGAAATTAGCTAATAACTCAGATGATCAATACTGCACTGAATTAGTAAAAATTAGATAAAGATTGCTAAAGGGAGGTGAGTTTCTTTCTCTATCTCTTTTAATTTATCGAGAATATGGTACGTGATTTTACTGCCCGCGGTAAGCATCAACTTGCCGTTGGGAAGATATAAATCTTCCTTCAAAACACTGCCCACTTTGAGTTCTTCGAGGCTGACGCAGCGATCAATATCAATGTCAGCCATCTGCTTCTCAGCAAATTTGATAAACAGATCCGCGATCTCTGGATCAAACATTTCACCAGCCTGGCTTTTAATAAATAATCTCGCACTCTTGGTTTTCATCCGATGGGGATTACGCATATTAGCGACAAGAAAATCGTAGCTCTTCACTATCTTCAAGATACGTGCACCCACAGGAATTGCGTTCGCCTGCAGGTGATCTGGCGTGCCTGTCCCATCAAAGTGTTCGTCTTGATGGCGTATGATCTCTACGAGAGGTTGAAAACGTTTTATCTGACTGATGAGTTCGGCTCCGACCACGGGGTTGCAGTGTGGAAGGTGAGGAAGCTCTTTATTTTGCTCTTCATTTTGTTCTAAGTTGAGTTCCACAGGCTCCTCTTCAACGGAGCGAATTAAGCCTATCTCATGCAGTAAACCAGCGAGATAAATATGCGAGATTTCACTGTCACTGAGATGGAGCTTTTTGGCGATTGCTCGAGATATCTCAGCGATGCGTAAGCTGTGTTCGTTATTGTTGCCCGTTGCGCGTTGAATAATCGCTGAGAGCGTCGCTAAAATATCTTTAAAGGTTTGGGTGCGATTATTGAGCAACGCTTGTAATTTCTTGTTGGCTAACTCCAACATTTCTGTACGCTCTTTCACTTTTTCTTCGAGATTTTGATTGAGTTCTTCCAGCTCAACATTTTTCATGGCCAATGCAGCCGTCAGTTCTCGCTTCTCTCTTTTCAACTGAAACAACTCGACTGCCTTTGCGATGGTTTCTTTAAGTAGTTGATTGTCCCAAGGTTTGGAGAGGTAGGTGTGTATACCACCTTCATTGACGGCTCTCACCGTGGACTCCATATCACTGTAACCCGTCAGCAAAAAGCGGATCGAATCTGGGCTGCGTTCACGCGCTAAACGAAGAAATTCAGCGCCATCCATTTCCGGCATGCGCATGTCAGAGATGATGATCGGCGGTTGGTCTTGATCAAGATAAGCGAGCGCTTCTGCTCCACTTGTAAAGCTCACCACGTCGTAATCGAATCTCAGCACTCGAGTGAGAGATTTGAGAATATCTGCTTCGTCGTCGACCAGCAGAATAGCCAGTTTTTCGCTTTCTTCAGAACTATTAAGGGGATCTTTTTCTGCCGTATCGTTCATAAATGATTCCTTAATAACTAACGAGGAACTTTAAAAAATCGTCACCAGGTAGCGGAGGACTGACCCAATATCCTTGTATTCGCGTACAGCCATGCTCTCTTAAATAATTATACTGAAATTTATTCTCCACCCACTCGGCAACGATAGACATATTGAGTGACGTTGCGCTATCTGTGATGGATTTCAAAATAACGTCATCGGATTCGCTTTCTCCTAAAGAGCGGATGAAGCGACCATCAATTTTAACCACATCAAAAGGGATTTCTTTTAGCGATTCAAAGCCAGAATAGCCCGTGCCAAAATCGTCAATTGCGCTATGCACGCCAGCGGTCTTCAGCAGTTTGAGCTGTTCACTCATTTTAGAAAAAGAGATGATTTTCTCTGTCTCTAGAATTTCAAGTTCTAATAGCTCTGTCCCTGCTAGCCACTCACCGTTTTCATTATGCAGACACTGTTTTACGTAGCCGGACTCAACTTGTGCGGCAGTGACATTCACGCTAACACGGATTGAAAGCTGTTGTTGTTTGAGCCGCGAGATTAACTGTAGCGACTGATTAAGCATGCGCTCGGTTAATCTATCTAATAAATCATATTTTTCCATCAAAGGTAAAAATTGTGCGGGGTTTAAAATCTTCCCATGTTCTCCTTTTTGACGGGCGAGTGCTTCACAGCAATCAATTTTACCCGTTTTTAGGTTTAATTGAGGCTGAAAATAAGCGACGAAGTTATTTGAACGAAGATCTTTGATAATCAATGATAATTCGGAAAATTCTCTCACTCTCTTATTCGGTGACTGATCGTTTAGCCAGTAAGCATGATTATCGATGGGTGATATGTCGAGTTTTCTTCGGGCAATTTCTTCTGCACAGATTTTATTCCACGAGTAGGCGTCACTTAAATAAACATTGACTTCAATGCGTTCTTCTCTTTTAGAAGATGCAAATGTCGATTCCTCAAGATTAAATATTAACTCGTAACCAGAGTGATGATATTCAACAAAGGTAAAAAATTTATCTTCATAACGATACCACACGAGCTTTTCTGATTTAGGAATGGCCTTGGCGATATCATGAATAAAGTCATTCGCTTCCATGACGCCATATTGGTCATTAAATTTTTGCATGGATTGAATATCTAGCATCACTAATAACCAAGGTTTACAGCGGTACTCTTTTATTTTTTGAATATGATTATTTAAAGCAAAAATATTTTTAAGTTGAGTGAGTCTGTCTCGGTTTCGTGTTTTACTTTGGATATCCAGCACCTCTTCGATTACCGACGTGAGTTCATCATTGTCCCAAGGTTTTCCTAAATATCGTGTCAGTGCACCGGTATTAAAGGCATTGGTCACCCGCTCAAAATCTGCTTGCCCTGAGAGCATGATGGTGGCTACCTCAGGAAAGTCAGATTTTATTCTTGCCACCAGTTCTGAACCGTCCATTTCAGGCATTCTAAAGTCGGTAATCACCAGATTAATATTTTGATTTTGCTCTAAAATCTCAATGGCGCTTGCTCCTGACTGAGCAGTATAGATGTGCCCAACCTTTCGTCGTAATTGTCGTTCTAAAGACTTTAGGATCAGCGGTTCGTCATCGACAAGGAGTATTTCTGCATAATCGATCATAAGTGTTCATCCATCTGCTACTTCGAAGCATCCTGCTGTGGATTTTGATTGATAGGGAGTAGAATCGTAAAGGTTGAGCCTTTACCTACTTCACTCTCAACTTCGATTTTCCCTTTGTGTTTGGCGACTATGCCGTAAGAGACGGATAACCCCAATCCTGTGCCAGAGCCAACTGGTTTAGTGGTGAAAAAAGGATCAAAAATAGAACTTAGAATTTCTTGTGGAATTCCACTGCCTGTATCGGAAATTCTAATCGAAACAAAATCATCGTCGTTTTTATCGAGGAAAACAGATATTTTCCCTTTTCCTTCGATCGCATGACAGGCGTTGACAAGTATATTAAGGAAAACTTGATTTATTTGCATCGGTTGGCAATACACCTCTGGGACGTCTTTAGAAAAGTGTTTCTCTACCTCAATATTATATTTTACTTCATTGTTTATTATTTTTAGTGTCGATTCTAGGCCGTTCTCTAAATGGCTATAACTCCACTCGGAATTATCAATATGAGAGAATTCTTTTAGGTTTTTAACAATAGCCATGACACGGCTTGATCCTTCCAAAGATTCTTGAATAAGATCAGAAAGATCGTCGAGAACATAGTCGAGGTTGATTTTCTTTTCTGCTTTATCTTTGATATCGATAATTTTTTCAATATTACAATCCGTTATTAATGTGTTCAGCTGTTGAATATGATTTTTTACCGTAGAAAAATAATCATCTAATGTTTGCAAATTAGAAGTAATAAAGCCGATTGGATTATTGATCTCGTGGGCAATTCCAGCAGAAAGTTGACCGATCGAAGCCATTTTTTCTGATTGTAACAACTGGCTTTGTGCTTGCTTGAGCTTATATAAGGCTTCTTCGAGTTGATGCTGTTCATTGTTTAGCTTGACGGTTAACTCTTTTAAGGAATGGTGTTGAGCGGCTTGTAGGGTGACATCATGGATACAAAGGCAGACGTGTTCCAAAGAGCCGTCGTCACTGTGAATAGGCAGAACCTCAATATTCTGAAACATTCGGTCTTCAGAACCGGAAATCGGCCGAGAAGTATAAAAAGGCAAAACATGAGGAGCCTGTTCCCAAGATGAGAAAGTGGGTGACTCAATCATAAAGGCTGTATCAATTTTTCGTTTGAGAAAATGCTGCGATTCTGGATATTTGTCTAATAAGTTTTGGCCGACTAACTCATTCGTGGTCACTTTCGAACGCGTGACAAAATACTCGTTGACCATGGCAATGGTGTAGTCACGACGAACGATGCAAATCGCGACAGAGAGCTGATTCACCAGATCGGAGAGCATCAATTTTGACTTGTTATTCGACATGTTTTTACCTGCTATATCCATGCATCTAGCTTCTCAATCACTTGACTAAAGCCACTGTCTGCAAAGCAAATCACGGTTTTGGTTTCGAACTCAAAGGACTCAATGAGAAACGAGACCTGCAAAATGATTGTGTGCTGCCATTTGTCTTTTGGCAGTGTGAAATCATCAGGTTCCAAGATAACCGGTGGTTGAACTCTCGCTTTAAGCTCGATCTGGTTACACAATCCTTGAATACTGGCACCCGAAAGAATGTTGGATACTTCCAAAAGGCAGTCGGCGAGGAGGTTGTCGGAGAAGGTATCGTCACCCTCAAGACGCCACATATTTTTTGCCAGCTCCTTGCCCCCTTTTCGGCTGAGAAGGGTCAGTACCTCGCCTTGCATTTGGCCAAAAAATGACTGCTGGGTGTAATAGTACTCTTGGTTTTGCTTTAGAATGTTGTTGAGCTCTTCATGAGAGGCAATGCTGATATTGGGAACCGTGAGCGTAACGTGCAAGTTGAGTAAGTTGGCCAATTTATTGGCCGCTTTGCCCATCGATATGTTGAGAAATTCTTTTAGCGAATCTTCATGGTCGGGCGTAAATGCATGATTCATAGTAAACCGACCCCCTTTAGAACGGACTCTAGTTCTTGTGCCTCTAAAGGCTTTTGTAGAAATTTAACCGCACCCAACTCCAGTGCTTTTTGCTGTGAAGTGGGCTGAATATCGGCACTAATGACAAAAACGAAATTTCTCGCGGCAATTTTCTTCAATTCGGCTAACACCATAAAACCATCCATCACGGGCATGGTTAGGTCCAAAAACATTACGTCGGCTTTACCATCTAAATAGAGCTGAATCGCCTCTTGGCCATTTTGCGCTTCATGAAGATTTTCTTTAAATTGCTCAGGCAGCGCTCGTATAACTGCTTTTCGCGACATTTTTGAATCATCGACCACAGTAACAGATATCGACATAACACTCTCCTTAAGACGCATCGGCTAAAATAGATTGAATGACATTTTTATAGTGGTCAGGTAAGGAGAGCAAAAATGCCTCCATACTATTGCTTGCCTCAGCCTCCATCCAGCGCATGGCGAGCAATAAAACTTTGCTATCGATATTTTCGTCATTTAAGGTTTGCTCCCCCCGATGCGCAGGATGCTCTCCGCCATATCAACGCTGTAGCCCCACAAAATCAGTATATAACTGCAGATCACGAGGCTGTCTTTGTAGCCGCACTCAAACGAGTAGAACGCTTCAAATTGATCAGGCTCTGCGCTTTTTTCGAGTAATACCAGCTCTCCAATCGAGCAAAGTAACGTCATGAGGTAGATCTTTTCTTGTTCACGGGAAGGCAAGTTGAGACGTTCAGACAGCACTTTGCTTTTTTCTGCTGCGTTGAGATAGCGGTTGACGATTTGTTGGTGAACAAGCGAATCGAGATGTTTAAAGCTTTTCTGTGTGAGCATAATGCTGGCAACCGCCTCGACCATCGCCAAGCCAAGACGTCTGATAGACTCACTCAGTGAACTTGTTCTGACCTGAAAACCGAGATAGGCCGAGTTGGCGAGTTGTACCAGCCTTGCTGCCAATGCTGGCTCTCTGTTCACCAGATCTGACACGTCTTGTATCGACGCTTCCGGGCGAAGAATGCATTGGCGAATTTGCAAAATACTGCGAGGTAGCACAGGCAAGTCTTCTATCTCGGCAAGTTTTGCTCGGCATGCGGCGGAGAAGGGCATCTGTTTTAGTCGCTCGGCACTATTGAGCACATGGACGAAGTCTTCCTCCGAAAAAGGTTTGGGAAGCATGAAGTGTACCGAGGAGTTAAGTAGTGCGCTGGCTTCTTTGCTGGTGTCGCCAGTGATTAGCGCGCGGATGGAGTTGGGGTAGGCTTGGCTGGCCTGTTTTAAAAGCTCGTCTCCTTGGAGGTTTGGCATCAGCAGATCACTGATGATGAGTTCGGGCTCCTGAGCGACTTCTGCTGCGGCTTCTTGCCAACATCGAGGATCGTTGACTAAGGTGAAATGCCAATCCGGCCGGAGACGACGCAGCATCCTGCCTGCTGCTTTCAGCATCAACTCATCGTCGTCAATGAACATCACGTGTAAGGCTGAACCACTCATTACTACCTCTAAAGTCTTAGATTATTATACAGATAAGCCGTGCATTGCTTTTAGCATAGACTACAAATTGAGCTGTTGAGAAAACGATTATCACATTTGTAAAACATGCAGAGGTCAGCCGCGAAACGACGGTGATTGCATAACTTATCCCGGCGTCATATTTCTGTTATCTGCTCGCTTTACCTTATGAAAGAAAAACGTTATGGACTAGATCAGCAATGAGCACTCAAGAAACCACTCAGCTAGGCCGGATAAAAAGCACAATTCGCGCACAGATCAACGCCGGAGTATGGTTTCAAGGGCAAAAGTTGCCCTCGGAGCGCGAACTGAGTGGGCTTTTTGCTACCACTCGTATCACCATCAAAGACGCTTTGGTCTCACTGGAAACGGAAGGGCTGATATACCGTGAAGAACGTCGTGGCTGGTATGTCTCACCGGAGCGCATTTGCTACAACCCGCTTTCTCGTTCGCATTTTCATCAAATGGTGCGAGATCAGCATCGTATTGCTGAAACCCGTTTGCTGCATGTGAACTGTGAAATGGCGTGCGGAGAGTACGCCAATATGTTGGAGGTTGAGACAATCACGCCAATTTACGTGATTGAACGGCTGCGTTTTATTGATGGCCGTGTGGTGCTGTTTGTGGAAAATGTCCTCAAAGCAGCCTTGTTTCCCGCTATCTTGCAGGAGAATCTGACGGGCTCCTTAACGGGGCTCTATCGGCAAAAATATGGTTACGAGACTCGCCGCTCACGCTTTGAGGTGGTGCCGACTTCAGCGCCAGCCCACGTAGCTAAAGCGCTCAATTTGGCGCAAGGACAGCCTGTACTCAAGATATGTCGAGTCAACTATAAGCAAGATGGTGAGCTAATTGACTGCGAGTTTGAATATTGGCGCCCCGATGCGGTGATGATTCGCATTGATAGTTTGAACGAGTAGGGGCGAAATTCAGGTGTTGGCCGACCAGAGCCAACACTTGGATCTCTTCTCGCTCTATTTGGCGGGTGTGGCGTATTTTTCTGCGAGTAGCTGCGCACTGATTGGCCGTTCAATCAAATAGCCTTGCAAAATATCGCAGCCATACTCTTGGAGCCTTTGACGCTGTGCCTCGGTCTCTACCCCTTCAGCGACTACGCGCATGTTTGAAGAGCGGGCGATGGCGATAATCGCTTTCACCAAAGAATCGCTCTGTTCAGAATTGAGCATTTTGTCGATGAAGACTCGATCAACCTTGATTTCATCAAGAGTGAGGTGGCTCAGATAACTCAGCGAGGAGTATCCGGTGCCAAAGTCGTCGAGTGAGATGGTGAAGCCAAGCTCTTTGAGTTGCTCAATGATCGGTTTGACTTTTGGCATGTCATTGATCAGCACGTTTTCGGTAATCTCCAGCGTAATGCGATGGTTAGCGATACGGTAACGTGTCACGGCCTCCGTGAGCTGTGTGACGAAAGCGTCGCTGATCAGTTGCATCGGCGAGATGTTGATCGACAAGGTTAAGTCAGAATCGCTATCCGGAAAGAGCTGGCTTATCTCTTCGCAGGCGCGATGGATGACAAACTGTCCCAATTGGTTGATAAGGCCAATTTCTTCAGCCAGCGAGATAAATTCAATTGGTGACACATGCCCTAATTGCGGATTGTGCCAGCGAAGTAAACTCTCTACGCCGTGCAACCTACCGCCTTGGGTTTCAACTTGCGGTTGATAAACCACATAGAGTTCACCACGTTCAATTGCGCCGCGCAGTTCACGCTCAACTAAGAAATCATGCTGGACTTGCAAGTTGATACTGCTATCAAAAAACAGCACATCGCCTTTTTGTCGTGCTTTGGATTTATAGAGCACGATATCGGCTTTGGAAATCAGTTCTTCAGGGTCGTGGCCGTCAGACGGATACATAGCAACGCCAATCGAACAACTGGTGAAGATGACTTTGTTGTCGATGACGAATTGCTGACGGAAAACCTGTTTGATCTTTTCCACTTTTTGTTGGGTTTGCGCCAAGTTGTCGAGGCAAGGGAAACAGAAAATAAATTCATCACCGCCAAAACGTGCGACGAAATCGCCTGGTTCGAGGAATGCCTCAAATTTTTTGCCTATTTCGCTTAGCAAGCGATCACCTGCCGAGTGACCATACAGGTCGTTCACTTTCTTGAAATCATCCAGATCGACGAACATCACCGCCAATTGACAGCATTTCTGCTCCGATTTTTCAATACCTTCACGAATGTGCTCATGGAGCAAAGAGCGGTTGGGTAGACCAGTTAATTCATCGTGGCGGGCGATGTATTCCAGTTGGTCTTTGGTCTGTTTTAACTGTTTGAAATCTTGATTGATGCGCCGCTGGAAGCGCTGAAAGCGTTTGGCGATCACACGGCTTAACCCCAGTGAAAATAGCGCGACAATCAAAATGGTCGCACTGCCCAGTGTCGCCATTTGCCTAAAAGTATTTTGTCCTTCACTTTTCGCTTGCAACTCTCTTTGCTTGAGGTAGTTGTGACTGACTTGTTCATACACGCCCGAGCCGATGGTCCAGCCCCATGCTGGGATTTGAATGACGTAACTGGTTTTTGTGCGATCATCCAAACCCGATGGCAAGTAGGCCGCTTGATAGGTCACAAATTGGTGGTCGGCTTTGGCAAGACGCGCAGCATCCGAGGGGGTTGATTCGCTCTCCCCTTGCAGGGCGTTGCGATCAATCAAGTTCGGGTCGACGTGTGACAAGATTGTGCCTTTTTCGTCCATCACAAACACGTAGCCATAATCACCAAAACGTAGGTTGTTTATCCATTTGAGAACAGTGGCTTTGATGTCGTTTTCCACATCGACCACATAATCGCCGGTACCGATGAACCAGTCATAAGGTGCGAAATACTTGCCAAAACCGATCTTCTCAAACTCGTGATTTTTATTATCGGGTTTGACAAACCACCAGCGGTAAAAGGCTTCGTCATTCGCCTTCACCTGTTCACCCATGTCACGCACGATGTAGCTGCCACGCACGTCTCTAAAATCCCACAAAGAGGTGCCTTCGACTTTAGGCAGCAGCGGGTGCATGATGCTCATGCCGTCAATTTTGTAGATGAAAAAGTAGCCCCGGCCTTGATTGAAGCGAATGTCACGCAGTGCGTCGGTGATCATTTTCGTCACGGTGGCTTCAGGGAGATGGCGGTTGCTTTCGTAGATGCGCGTGGCAATTTTGTGCGCTTCGTAAATACGTTCACGGATGGTGTTTTCAAGCTGTTCTTCGGTGAGCTCGCGTGCGTAGTCGACTTGCTGGGCGACGTATTCGACCTGACTGGTGAGCTGAGTGCTTTGTCGTTGTTGGAAATCGGCGCGCAGTGAAATCAATTCCTGCTCGGAATGCAACATTACGTCGCGAACGGACAACGCCGTCCATAGCAAGGCAAAAACAGCGACAATGGCGGCGGGCGCATAGGTGATGAGGGTAAGCAGTTTTTTATCCGTGAGCTCTGCCATAAACCATCCTTATCTCAACAAAGCGGGTGAGTCATAGTAACAAAGTGATTAGAAAATGCGTTATTAATAATGATAATAATCACTTCAAAGTTGTTAAGATCCAGTTTTTATTCAATAAATACATTTTATTACAGTGAGTAGTGTGCGATTAGTGTAGGTGATCTAATTCATATTCTAGTCTATTTATAAAACCAATATCCTGAGTGATATGGCGGAGTTGTTTCTTATTGATGGTTCTGTGCTTAATGGGGCAGCATCTGTTATTTTTGAAGTCCGCCGCAAATCCCCTTGCGTTGACAAAACCATGAATATCGGACTCTCCCTTCTGGCTACACTGGCGCTCTCTAGTAGTAGCCAAATAGCAGGTTGTACGTATGTCTCTGTGTTCTCCAGCATCCGAAGTGTTATCCAATGTCAGTTTAAATGGTGAGTGGCGGCTTACTTCACCTCAGCGGCCAGAAATCTCTGTTCCGATGACCCTTCCCGGCGACAATGTTTCTGCCTTGCTTGCCGCAGGGGTGATTGTCGACCCCTATTGGGGAGATAATGAAAAGCAGGTCCAATGGATTGCAGAGGTTGATTGGCATCTTGAACGCACCGTTTGGGTTGATGACGCTATGTTGGCCTCGCAGGCGATTTGGTTGAGCATGACTCGGGTCGATACCTTCATGACACTGTACATCAATCAAATTGAAGTGCTGACGTGCAGCAACATGTTTGCGCGTCATCAAGTCGATATTCGTCCTTTTCTGCGAGCGGGCGACAATCATCTCTGTGCGCAGTTTTATCGTGTGGATCTGAAAGCCAAACAGCGTGCCGAGCGTCTTGCATTCCCTGTCCCCTCTGCGATGGGAAACAACCAGTTACCCCATATGAATTTAGTACGGAAAACACAGTGTCATTCAGGTTGGGACTGGGGAATATGTTTGATGGTGTCGGGCATCTATGATGCCATCGAGTTGCAAGTGATTAATCAAACTTGGCTGAAAACCCTCTCCACCGAGCAGAAATGGCTTGACGATGGCAGCGTCAAAGTGACCCTGATCGCCGAGGTTGAAACCACGCAGCCGATACAATTGTATTTCAGCCTGGCAGAGCAAGAGTGCCAGATAGAAGTGCAAGACGGTGGCTCAGTGCAATGCTCGTTTGTGGTGAGTTTCTCCCCAATTGTGGTGGCCAAATGGTTACGGTGAACAACCGCTTTACCGTGCGCAAGTGCGCTTTGCTGAGCAACGATTGGAGCGGTTGATCGGTTTACGCCAGTTGCAGCTTAATAGACAAGAAGATGAGATTGGTTCAGCGATGGAATTTGTGGTCAATGGCGTGCCAATTTTTGCCAAAGGGGCCAACTGGATCCCACTTGATGCAATGCCCGCTCGAGAAACACCAGCGCGTTATCGCCAAAGGTTGCAAAGTGCGGTAGACGCCAACATGAATATGATCCGCGTTTGGGGCGGTGGCCAATATGAAAGTGAACTCTTTTATCTGCTGTGTGACGAGCTGGGTTTGCTCGTATGGCAAGACATGATGTTTGCTTGTTCGCTCTATCCAAGCCATGAGGCGTTTTTGCGTGAAGTGGAACAAGAGATTGCTTATCAAGTCCCACGATTGCGCGAACATCCTAGTGTCGCCCTTTGGTGCGGGGACAACGAAGTGATTGGCGCGATTGGTTGGTACGAGGAGTCGCGAGCCAACAGAGTGAAGTATACGGTGAACTATGACCGTTTGAATCGCTATATTGAACAACATGTGCTGGCACTTGATGACACACGTGCATTCTGGCCAAGTTCTCCATGTAATGGGGAGCTTGATTTTGGTGATGCTTGGCACGACGACAATAAAGGCGATATGCATTTCTGGGATGTGTGGCACTCAGGTAAGTCATTTAGTGCTTATCAAGCCATTAATCCGAGGTTTTGCTCTGAATTTGGTTTTCAATCTTGGCCATCATTGGCGGAGGTAAAAGCCTTTGCGCCAGCTCACGATTGGAATATCACCTCACCGACGTTTGAAACGCACCAAAAAAACCCGCGAGGCAACAGCATCATCACAGAGATGTTTACGCGCTATTTTCGTTTCCCTAGTGGTTTTGAACAAATGCTTTATTTAAGCCAAGTTCAGCAAGCCATGGCGATAAAAACGGCAAGTGAACATTGGCGAGCTATTTCTCCCATTTGTCGCGGCATCCTTTATTGGCAACTGAACGACAATTGGCCAGTGAGTTCTTGGTCCAGTATTGAATACAGTGGGCGTTGGAAGCAGTTGCACTATCAAGCCAAACGCTTTTTTGCGCCGATCCATGTGGTCTTTTCTTCACACACTGGCGTGCTGAGTTTGCATCTGCTCAATGATAGCCGACGTTGTTCCAATGTGTCTGGGGCGGTCAGCTGGATGAACTGGCAAGGAGAGGTGCTACACAGTTGGCCACTCACGTGTCAGATGAACGCCAATAGCAATCAGATAGTGTGGCAAGATAGGTTGAATTTGGCGCAATCCAACGAGGGCTTTTATTACGTCGAGGTGCAGGGCGAAGGTGAGACGATCATCAATACTTGGTTTGCTACTCATGAGCTCAAAAAGTTACCTATGAAAGAAGCCTGTATTGAGGTGAAAATCGACGCGGATGAAGTTACCCTGATCGCGAACAACCCGGCATTTTATGTGCATTTAGAATGTGACACGTCTGGACGATTTAGTGATTCCAGCTTCACTTTACTGCCCGGTAAAGCGGTGACGATCCGCTTTTTGGGGGAAGACAAAGAGGCGATGGCAGATTC
Source organism: Vibrio cidicii (assembly GCF_009763805.1). NCBI lineage: Bacteria > Pseudomonadati > Pseudomonadota > Gammaproteobacteria > Vibrionales > Vibrionaceae > Vibrio > Vibrio cidicii. The sequence continues at coordinate 1,155,996 of NZ_CP046803.1, forward strand.
GCTACGGGTTTACCATCTAATGCAAAATTGACACTTTCCCTCAGTCTCGGCGTTAGTTTCGCCTTGGCTGAGGGGCGTTTCATTTTGTCATAAAAGGCCTTTTGTTTGGCGTGCCTCCTTCTCAGCGACCAAACCGTAGGGAATAGAGGAAAACACCTTTGGATTGCTCGTCACCGTTGGCGCTGCATTCACTTGCTGCCAATCGAGCAGCATGATGGCCAATACATTGCGATGTTCGCCACTTTTCAGATCGAAATCGCCAGAGACAGAGGGAATCATCCCCTTATCGTGATTAATAGAAGCCTGAATTGCTTGACGAGTTTTTTCGACAACCGGATCGTCTTCTAGCCCAGCAAGCAGAAAACTAATACCGACTTCGGCGATGATGTCCTCTTTCGCCCGGATCAATATGGTGTCAATATTGGCGCGAAAATAGTCGTAAATCCACTGATGCTGCTTTTCATCGACTTGATGCTGGTAATACTCAGAATCGGCAAAAATAATGTGCGTCATGCCATACAACTTGTTGCCATATTGCTGAGGTGAGAGTTTCTTATCACTGGTATCTGGATAGGTGTGTTGAAACGCCTGAATAAAATCATTTACCACATCCTGCTCACCAAGCTGCTTTAACCAGTAAACTTGATTTGCTAGCTGCGCAGCCCAGGCTTTGATCATGTCTGAGTCGGTGGCGTATTTTTTAAAATCATAGCGACGAATTACATCGCGCAGTTTGCTATCTTGCAGATGTGCCAGTCCATATTCATCAGCTCGAGCCATTGAGCCGATGAGATCGACGCCAAGATAAAGATACTCTGGCATATGCTTGGTTGCGGTATAACGTAATCTGCTGCGCTCATCGGTTTCGTCCATGTAGCCTGTTAGGCGCTTTTCTGCATAGAGAATAATCTGTTCAGGGGTGTGAACCTCTGCCGCAAAGTAATTGAGCCGACTAGCCACTCTGGCTAAATCACTCCATACCGCCGCTGCGTATTTTTTATCCAATGTTTGGCGGAAAAGTCGCAAACCATAGTGCCCCTCGACGTAGGCAGGCAGAGTATAAAGTTGACTTTCGTAGGTCGCTTTGATCTGCTCGGCGGATTGCTCAAAGCTCAGCGTGTGAGATTCTTCACTCGCACTGGTATGAAAGGCGATACAGGCCGAAACCAACACGGCCAAATATCTGATTTTAAAACGCATAACCTTGTCCTGTTATCACTTTGATAAATTGGACTTTAGCAGCTATGGTTTGAGTTAATGTAATTGCTTGGTCAATAAATAGTAGGATTGACGTGTCTAAATGTCAGATTGATGCGTTCCGCCTTAGATTTGGCCGTTTTCGGCACGCAGTGACGCCAATAGGTTTGTGTTGTGCCAGCCATGATCAATAGAGAGCCCGCTTGCAGTTCAAACTCGATTTTTTCTTTTGTCTCGATATGCTGCAATAGAAAACGTCGTGATTCGCCCAAAGTCAGTGACGCGATAATCGGCTGCTTGCCTAACTCTGGTTCATTGTCTTGATGCCAACCCATGGAATCTTGACCGTGGCGGTAGAGATTGGCGAGTACGGAATTAAAGTGGCCTCCAGATGCCTGCTCACAGCGCTGTTTGAGCTCTAGCAGACTATTCGTCCAAGGGGAAGGATGCATGGTTAATCCAGAATAGCGGTAGATAGCGTCACCACACCAAGCTTGCAAACGAGGTTGCAGTACGGGTTTGCCAAACAGAGTAATCGCTTCTTGAGCCCAAGGGAGCTCAGAGCGTAACTGATGAAAATAGCGCTGTGCCTCACAAGGTGAAAGAAATTGCGGATCCCAGTACAAGAGTCCACCAGCGCGAATGGCAAGCCATTTATCGTTATGGAACAGAGAGGGTTGCTGTGTCATAAGTTGTCCGAAAGTTCACACCCGTAAAATATGCTTACTATTATTAACCAGATTGGTTTATTCTTATACATATCAACTTTTTTAACAATAATAATGATTTATTGATTATTTTACCTATCTCTTAGGCGTGGACAGGGGCTTAGATGAAGTACACGTTCGATAAACAGTGGAGCATAAACCTGCTGTTTTTCCTTTTTGTTGTGCTCTCGGTAGGTGTGGTTGAAGTACTCAATCGCAACCAGTTGCAAGTGCTAGAAGAGCATTTGCAGCGAGAAGCAAAAGATCAACTTTCAGCGATTCGATCTAAGCTGGAAGCAACGATTGTTTCTGACATTTACATTGTCAGCAGTTTAGCGACGCTGGTCTCACTCCATCCTAGCAGCAATGTTCAAGCGCTCGACGAAGCTTCATCCAAAATCATTCGCAAAGGACGTCACATAAAAAACGTCGTGTTAGCCAAAGATGACGTGGTGAATTACGTTTACCCCTTGTCTGGTAATGAGCAAGTGCTTGGCCTTGATTACCATACGGTGCCCAAGCAGTGGGCCTCTATTTTGAAAGCAAAAAACATTGCTGAGATCTTTATTGCTGGTCCAGTGAACTTGGTTCAAGGTGGCAGAGGCTTGATTGCCAGAGTGCCGATTTTCAGTGATCCGCCGCTCAATACTCAGTATTGGGGGGTGTGTAGCGCCGTCTTAAACTTCGATTCCCTGTTCACGGACGTGGGCCTAGTGAGTTTTGCTTACAAGTACAAAGTGGCGATCAAAGGCTATGATAGCCAAGGCGCAGATGGCGATATTTTCTGGGGAGAGCAAGAGACCTACGACTCAGCGTTTGTTCGCGAGAAAGTGAATTTTCCGCATGGTGGTTGGGTTTTAGCTGTGGCGAAAGATGAGCAGTTCCTGGCGGGCGTCCCTTGGTATCAACTCAATATTGCACGTTTGTTAGGGTATCCAATTCTGCTTTTGCTTGGGCTGGTTTTTATCACCATCTATCGTTTATACGACATTGCTCGCGTGCGCTCTTTGCATGATGAACTGACAGGGTTACCTAATCGGCGTTACTTCATGTATTCGCTGGATCGCTATTTCAGACACGCGCAAAAATTGGGTAAAGACGAGACTTTTGCGGTGATCAATTTCGACTTAGATCGCTTTAAACACATCAACGATACGTTTGGTCATGCGGCGGGGGATAAAGTGTTGCTTGCCTGTGCCGAGCGAGTAAAAAGTACGCTGCGTTCCACAGATATCATTGCTAGGATTGGCGGCGACGAATTTTTAATTATTTTGCCGAGAATTCAAAAGCAGGAAGACATTGCACAACTGATAGAAAAGTTAAAATCTGCGCTGTGTGCCAATCCGGTGGTGTACGAAAGTGAGTTGATCTATCTGCACGTCAGTATTGGTTATGCTTTTTTTCACCATGACTTACGCAATTATGATGAAATGCTCAAAGAAGCGGACGATCGTATGTATCGAGAGAAGAAGCTGCAGCGTGAAGTGGTCAGTTCTTTGCTCAGTTAAAAACCAAGGCCCAAAGCTCGTGAAAGCGAACTTTGGGCCTTGGCACTAAAGTTTAAACGCACTGAGTTGGGTTTGCATTTCCTGCACTTCAGATTGATATCCTTTGACTATCTCATTTAAACCATTTGCCTGATTTCCCGTTTGATGAGCGATTTCGGCAAGTACATCGACATCTTTATCAACCATTTCACTGGCTTTCGACTGTTCAATAGTGGCACTTGCAATGCTGCTGATGTGTTGATTAATTTGTTCAATCGCGCTTTCTAGATTTTCAACACTTGAGCGTACGACATCGACCGAGTGGTAGGTGTCGTTGCCAGCTGTTTGGCTTTTGTCCATGTTTTCGACCGAACGTTTGGTGTTGTCGCGAATTCTGTCTAACAGCTTAGTGATATTTTCGGTTGCTTGTTGACTACGTTGTGCCAGATCACGCACTTCTGATGAGACCACGGCAAAACCACGACCATGTTCGCCAGCGCGTGCCGCTTCGATTGCGGCGTTGAGAGCCAAAAGATTAGTTTGATCTGAAACCGCACTGATGGTGTCCACAATCTGGCCGATGCTTTGCGTATCTTTGTCCAGTTCACGCATGCACGTTTGTGTGGCTTCAATTTGCTCTATCAAAGCTTTGACAGATTGGAAAGAGAGTGTGCTCTGACTTTGACACTCCAGCACTTGTTGGTTCATGGTGTTGGCATCTTCGGTTGCTCTTTCAGCTGAATGGGCAATTTCAACGCTGGATTGGGAAAGCTCGGTCATTGCCGTTGCAATATTGTCACATTTCGCCATCGTCGCCTGACTACTGGCTCCAAGGCTTTGAGCTGAATTCACGATGGTGTTCAGTCTGCCAGTACTGTGATCGTTTGCTTGCTGCACGTTGTCGAGAAGAGTGCGTATCGCATGAGTCAAATGGTTAATGCTGGAAGCGATAGAGGCAATTTCATCTTTTCCTGATTGCTCAAGATCGAGCGACAAATCAAAGCGTTTTGCCATATTACTCAGGGTGTTGGTCAAATGGCCGACGCGTTGGCGTAGCGTAGTTACCGTGGTAAAAACCACCCAAATGAGCAACAAAGAGACGGTCAAAGAGGCGAAGATCAGTATATTACGAGTGGTGGCAGCCTGAAAGGCGTGTTGTTCAGAGAGTGCATGCATTTCGGTTTGTAGCGCATTGCGGACTTGGTTAATCAGCGTGATGCGTTGTGTGGCCATTTTGAACCATTCCGGTGAGCTTGGACCGTTGATCTGATCAAGCTGCTCCCTTTGGGACAGAAAACTTTTTTGAATACTGTCGACTTGCTGCCAAACAGGGTCGCGCTCGTAATCGAGTAATTGCTGCTTGAACTTTGTTGGCAGCTCAAGCAGTGCACTACGTTTGGCGTAGTCCCCTGCGCTGACATAGTTTTCAATATTAGCAAAAATCGACGCAGTCGCATTGCCCCGGGCGAAAACACCATTCAGCGCTCCGCGAACTTGGCCTGCTCGTTTCCTTCATAATGATGATAGAAACCAGTGACTCTCCAAGCGCTGACAACTGCTCATTGCCTACTTCAGATAACACTAAGCGGTTGTTATCTATCGCGAGTTGATTGATGTGTGAATAGAAAGTAAAAGGGGCAATGGTCGGAGCAAGCTTGTCGACGCCCATACGCACAGCGTTGAGCTCACCTAAAGCCGTGTCAATGTCTTTGGTGAGGGCCTTGATTGCTGTTGAACTAAAAAGTTGCGCTTGATGAGCACGCAACTGGGCGATCGCCTGATCCGATTTCGTCCGCTGTCCTTTAAGGGCATTGATTTGCTCTGGATTTCCCTTACTACCAAGCACTCCGGCCGTCAGTCCTCGTTCAACCGCGAGATTATGGGCTAGGTTATCAAACAAAATGACCAATTGAATCGCCTCTCGATCAAGATGTGAGGTTTGAACTTGGCGGTTAAAACTCTGAATGCTATGAGCGGCGAGTATGATTGACAGCAGCAAAGGGATACCCGCTATCACGGTGACGATGTTATAGAGTTGGAACTGACGTAGTAACGCGTGCATAAGCGTCTCCAAGGCATTCTCTGTTATTGATTAATAAGCCGATTTGCGGATTTTGATCTGCCTAGTCAGTATAGGTGACGTTAAAACGTCGTTGCCTATGGTGGTGAGATAACGTCGTCAATGTCACACATTTCCAGAATAAAACAAGACAGTCTAACAATACAGATAACTAATAATTTTAACTATTAACAATGCACTCGATGGCATAATGCGCTGTCTTTGCAAATTGAGAATGCGATATGCAAATAATACCTATAAAACAACGATATTCAGCACAAAAATAGACCTTTTAGACAATTATTTTTTTGGCATACATCGTGCTTTACCTAATACGACCCTTCTTAAGCCGAGGGTCACCTAGCCAACTGACGTTGTTAGTGGACACAGATTGTTCACACGTATAAACGGCCAAACACCTTGCTTGTGTTTGGCCTCTTTTTTATCTGCAGATTTGCCTAAAGTCATTCCTCGCCACATTTTGCGTAGCAGCTTGGCTGACGCGGACACACGGCTCCTCGGGAGCAGATCAAACGTGCAGGAGTGTTGATCCCGCGCTCTATCCACTTGATATTGAGTATTTTGGCTATCGTGGTCAGGTCTTTCTTGATATGGTACGGCACTTCACTTGTGCCACCATGGCTGACGCACAAATGCTTCAACTCTTCTGCAATTTCAATCGCATCGCCACCTTGTGCATTGATCGCCGGGTTGAGATCAATACCAGCACAGAGCACACGATTATTGCCTGCGGGATCAACCACATTCACCGATTCGCAGCAGTACAACCTAGGCTCATTGCCAACATTAAGAATGGAAAGCTGCGCAGAGCTCCCCGGTTGTGATTCAGACAGCTTACGAAACACCGCCCAATGCTGACATGGATCGTTTACTGTGCGCATGTTCCCCCAAGGCAGCGGGATGCCGTTACCGCGATACACCGCTTTGAGTTTACCGGGGCCATACGCATCGAAATAATGCCAGTGAGGGTAAGGTGAAACCACCGTCATGCGGCGCATGGCAACAGAGGGCGAGACTCCCGCTTTCTTATGTACGTCGATTTCGTAGCCGCTCCGATCGAGCAATTGGCGAAACGGAACTTTCGGGCAGAGCAGCGCCCCGGCAAAAAAGCTGGATTCAAAATCACGCCACGCCAGCAGAATATCTTGGGAGTTGAGGTCGGATGTCGGGGAGAGATCGTCGGCTTGGTCCCAGTGATTTTGATGACCAATTGAGAGGACGCTTTTCACGCTGTCGGCACTGTGCAAAATGCGATGGCCAATGTACACCGCCAGGTCATACTTCAGCCGAGTCGGATACTCTTTCATCATGCTGTTGAGATAAATGGTGCTCGGTGGCTCCATAAAGGACGTCACCAACTGTTTGGCGTTTACGCCCAGCTCGTCAACCACATCTTTTGGCGTGCGGTTTATCCAGCGGATATCCATGCCCAAACTTTTGGCAATATCAATCAGATCTTCCACTGACATATTGAGGCGTTTTTTCCCAATTTCCTCCGCAGCACGTTCCAGATCCGGGAAGTGGTTTTGGTTCGCTTCCTGATGAGCGCGGATCAGCAGATGAGCAAATTGCCGCCCAGTGATGCCCGTTTGCGAGAGCATCTCCGGAATCGCGATTTGTAAAATGTCATTGGAGAACAAAAAGCTCGGCTCAAGCGCCATGCCACTTAACCCGCCACGATTACCTTTGTTGGGCGTGATCGCTTCTAATTCGGGCTCGTCATCCAAAAACCAAGCGGGATCTTTTTGAAACACTTCGGCAATCACTTCCAGCATATCGATGCTGGGAACCCGTTTTCCGCGCTCGATCATCGAGAGGTAGGAGACCGATGGCGCGTATTCAGGGTTGATACGAATACAGCGCGCAGAGAGGTCTTCCATAGTTAAATGGTTGTTTTTTCTTAGGTTCCTAATTTTGGTTCCGAGAAAATGCGATTGGCGAATCAAGCTTTTTGACACAGACATTTTGTAAAATTCACATTGTAAAATTTTTGTTGTGAAATTGTAGTAAAAAATTCGCTAGTCTACATAGTGAGCAGGCAAGGAAAAAAACCTTCCACTTCACAGAATTGTTAGAAACCAAACGCAAGTTTAAAGTTTTTGCTCCAAAAGCAAAAAAGGAATGAGATTTTCTAAGAGGGAAAGACGATGAATATGCTTAGATTCGATAAAAATGATATCCAACAACAACACCGCCCATTTATCGCAGAAGCCGTCTTTGCCGTCGAAGCGGTGAGCTCAAGCGAACAAAATGAGAAGCAACTGAAAGCGAAACAACTGCTTGATCGCCTTTTCCCGCTGGAAAATGGTTCACACCAAGACGTCACCAGTTATGTGATCGACTATCGCCACCTGATGGCTTATTTTGCGGACGGTACGCACAGTGGCTTGCGCTCTCCCAAACACTTTGTCGCTTTTACCGGTGGAAAAGAAGATCCTTGCTCTATTCTGCTGCGTGATGAAACAGGCAGCCATGTGGAAGTGATGCTGGGTTGTCACAAAGGAACCGGCTGTGTTGAGCTGATTGAAATTGATGACATCCAACTGGAAACGCGCACCACATTCAGTCCGTCGTTAACGGGCGATGCGCCTACCGCGATGCGTCACTGGATTAGCCTTGTGAAAGGGGATGTGAATGGTAAGCCAATGGCAAGCAGTGAAGATAAAGAGTACACCGCGAAAAATGGTGAAGACTACATTCTGAGCTACTGCTACAGCATCTAAGTATAAAATGAGAAAACCCCGGAAAAGTGTGCTTTTCCGGGGTTTTTTGTCTGAGTAGAAAATCGCTGGTTAGACTGCTGAGCAGCGTTATTTCAGTGACGCAGTTAAAGTAGTGACGTGATTAAAGTCGTGGTGTGATTAAAGTGGCATCACCCGATTTCGGCCAAGTTGTTTTGCTTCGTAGAGCAGTTTATCGGTGCGATCGATAAAATCGTCTGGCGTTTCTCCCGCTTTCCATTCAGCCACACCGAACGACGCGGTGATGTTTTCCACCTGCTTTCCGGAAACGCTTATCTTTGACTTTCAGTTTTTCGACATTGCGCCGCAGTGATTCGGCAAATTGTCTAGCGATACGCAGTGATTTGTTAGGAACGATCAGCGCAAACTCTTCACCGCCAAATCGGTACGCGGTAATGCCTTCGCGACAGCTCATTTGCAGGCGTTTAGCAATAGCGCGGATCACCGTATCGCCAAACAAATGGCCGTAGTTATCGTTGAATGATTTGAAATGGTCGATATCCAATAAGACCAAGCTGATGTTCTGTTCGGCGTTTACCAAAGCACGCAGATCGTTATTGAATGCACGGCGGTTGTAGAGGCTCGACAAACCGTCAAATAGCGCGTCTTTTTGCACTTCGGCAAGCTGCTCTTTGAGGCGTGAGATCTCAGTACTGGCGTTATTGAGCTGGCTGCTAAGAAATCGGGTCGAGTGGCGAATTTCCCGTGATTCAGACACCAGTTCTCGAATCACCCCCATCACCTCTTCAATGCTTAGCCCTTCATCTTCGACTTTCTCCAGCTTGCTGAAATTTTTGTCTACCAAGGCGGTAAAAGAGGACGTATCGGAGAGCGTATCCGACATGGAGCTGGCGATCTCACCGAGTAAAATCTCAATGCTGTCTTTGAGCTCTCTTAGGCTAGTCTCGGTTTTGCTGGCCACATAACTGTGATAGAGCTGTTCGCTGGTGGCGGGAGGGCAAATACCAAAGTTTTCCAACACCGTGTCTAGTTCTTGGTTTAACTGGGGAATAGCATTGTCGACGTAGGTATACCAAAGCGCGTAGTTAGCAGGCGTCGCTGCTACATGATTTTTAATCATCAAGGGGACCGCTTTTTTGAGATTGGCGGTGGATTTCTTAAAGTCGTCGCTTGTCATTCTAATTATGCTTTTACGATAGCTAAACAATCATACTGCTAAGATTAGCGGATGAACGATTGAGATGCTGGAGTTTTTGCCATTTTTTGAACAGCGATTATTAAAAATATTGCTGACTCAATCAATGTATTTTATGACTTTGTGCAGAGGTAATGCATTGCGTTAACAAAATGTGCAGCGAAGATAGAAGAGTTCAATAAGTTACCGTACCAGCACCGCTAGAGCGAATGGGAAAATCGGCGGTCAGGTAGCAATAAAAGACGCACCTGACCGCTCATCTGCCATTTCAGCAACAAGGGCTTATTTTTCAAACAGTGTCGCGTATTCTCCATAACCGTTTGCTTCGAGTTCGGCTGCCGGAATAAAACGCATCGCCGCCGAATTCATGCAGTATCTTAAGCCAGTGGGCGCTGGGCCATCTTCAAACACATGCCCGAGATGGGAATCACCGTAGCGGCTTCTGACTTCGGTGCGTGGGTACACTAGCTTGTAATCGGTTTTGGTGACGACATACGCAGGGTTGATAGGCTTAGTGAAACTTGGCCAACCCGTGCCTGATTTGTATTTATCGGTGGAAGAAAACAGCGGTTTCTCCGGTGACTACATCCACATAGATACCCGCTTGTTTATTATCCCAATACTCATTTTGGAATGCGCGCTCAGTGCCATCTTCTTGCGTTACGTAGTATTGCAGCTCGCTCAGTTTGGCTTTGATCTCTGCATCCGACGGTTTACGGTAGGGCTTGGCGCTTTTGATTTGTTTATGCTCATCAATCAACTGGCGAAGCGTTTTCGGTTGCTCATTGCGCGCATCACCAAATACCTCGTCCAAGTACTTGTCACGACCAGAAGCGTAGCGGTAATACTTGTACTTCAAGCTGCTCTTTTTGTAGTAGTCCTGATGGTACTCTTCTGCTGGATAGAAGATTTTGTACTCAATCAGCTCAGTTTTCAGCGGTGCGGGATAGATGTTGGCTTCATCGACCTCTTTTAAGAAGCGCTGGGCAATGCGCTTTTGTTCGGCATTGTGATAAAAAATGGCCGGACGATATTGTGGGCCGCGATCAACAAAAGAGCCTTTATCGTCGGTGGGATCAATGTGGCGAAGAAAGTAATCCAGTACCGCTTCGTAGCTTACCACTTGTGGATCGTATTGGAACTGGATCACCTCTAAATGACCGCTTTTTCCTGAAGAGACTTGGCGATAGCTTGGATTGACCACATCGCCGCCGGAATAACCCGATACAACATCGTAGACGCCAACGAGTTTCTCCATATCTGATTCCGTACACCAAAAACAGCCGCCCGCCAGTGTGGCGGTTTGCCGTTTGCCATGGCCGTTGCTTTTCATCGTATCGGCCACACCGATATTGCTGTAGCCGATGAAGAGGAGTGAAAACATCACCGGAACCAGCCAAATGAATTTAGTCAACTTTTTCATACTTACCTCAGGGTTTTCGCTTGTTGTACGTAATAAGAACGAAGAGGCAGCAAAAAAATTGCAGAGAAAAGAAAATTTCCATTGCCTTCACTCACCAGCTAGCTACATTAGGCCGTTGTAACGTCACGATAAAAGAGGAAGCCATGCAAGCTGAAGTGAAGTGGGTTGAAGATTTTAAATTTCTGGGTCAATCGCAATCGGGGCACTCGGTAGTGATGGATGGTAATGGTGGCGCCACAGCCCCAAGCCCAATGGAGATGGTGTTGATGGCCGCTGGTGGTTGCAGCTCGGTGGATGTGGTCGATGGCCTGAAATCGGCAGGGCAGAAAGTGACCGCGTGCAGCGCCAGACTAACGACTGAGCGCCGTGATACTGCGCCGCGCATTTTTACCGCGATCAACATTCATTTTAGCGTTTCTGGTGAAGCGCTAGAGCCTGCGTTGGTGGAAAAAGTCACCGCTGATTCGCTGCAAAAATACTGCTCTGTTTGCCTGATGTTGGGGGCTGGTGTTGAGATGACGCACAGTTGGGAAATCGTCTGATCGCCAAGCGTGCCACAAAATCACAAAGAGGAAGAGAAAAGCGGCTGCTTTTCTCTTTTTTCCTTTATAGGGCCAAGTAGGATAAAGCCGTTAGCTAATAAGGATGATCTGATGACAGAATTTGAAAAAATGATGAACGGCTTGATCTTTGATGGGGCGGATCAGGAGATTGATGCCATTCGTAGCCGGGCGGCGGAGCTTTTACTGCGTTTGAATGTGACGACACAAGGCGATCAGCGCGCCACTGTGCAGCAGCAGCTATTTGGCCATGTAGGGGAGAGTTTTATTCAATCGCCGTTCATGTGTGAATTTGGCCAAACTATTCATATTGGCGAGCAGACTTTTATCAATATGAATGTGGTGATGCTTGACGGGGCGAAGATCACCATTGGCGATCATGTATTGATCGGGCCGAGTTGTCAGTTCTATACCGCATCTCACTCGCTCGATTACCGCAGTCGCCGCCGCTGGGAAACATTTTGCAAGCCAATTGTGGTCGAGGATGATGTGTGGATCGGCGGAAACTGTGTTATCAACCAAGGTGTTACCATCGGTGCCCGCTCGGTCATTGCTGCGAATTCGGTGGTGAATCACGACGTACCGCCTGATTGTTTGTATGGCGGAACGCCAGCTAAACTTATCCGCGTGCTCAGCTAGTGTGGTGGCACGCAGTGCGCCAGATAGTAAGACAAAGATTTGCTCTCGTTGGTGGTAAAAGTTTCATCGCTGACGGATAGCGATTCGATTCGATCGAGGCGAAAGTGGCGATAATCGTTGCGCAGTTTCGCACCATGCCACCAGTGTCCAATGTTTCCCCCAAAAGATTTGCCCGAGCGGATGTAGGCGGCGCTGGGTCACTGACCCTTTTTCATCTTGATAGCCGACATCGACAACAAACTGGCTGTCAGTGGCGTGGCGAAGTAATAGAGCACGTTTGGCGCTATCGGACTGGATATGATAATCGGGCACCAAGATAGGGAACTCTTCCACCTGCCGTTTCAGTTTGTCGGGCAGCACAGAAAGAATTTTGGCCGATGCCGAGTGTGAGGCTTGAGCGAGTTCGGCATCGGACCACGCCCTGACCATGCGCATGCCAAGTTCAAGTGCCACCATCTCTTTTTCGCTAAACATCAATGGCGGCAGGTGTGAGCCGTTTTGTAGCAGATAGCCCACCCCCGCCTCGCCGCAAATAGGAACCCCGGAGCTGAGCAGTGATTGAATGTCGCGATAGATGGTACGTTCACTGACGGCCATGGTTTCCGCGAGTTGCTTGGCGGTCACCGCATAACGCTTGGAGCGCAATAAGGTCAACAGTTCAAATAGACGTTCCGACTTGCTCATGGGGTTCCTTTGTTGTGGTGGCGTTTAGACGTTACAACTGCTCATTTTGATCAATTGGTGACGCATGTCGACCGAGTTTGGCTCAATTAACGCCATCAGCGGTTGGCAGTCCGCGTGATTTTTAAACTGTTCACCCGCCTTTTTTGCTGCCTCCATATCTTGCCAGTAAACCACATCCGTCCAACTGTCGCTTGCGGCATCGTGGCTCAGCGAGCGGTACAAAAAGCCGGGTTGGCTGGCGACAAAAGCTTGGCTCTGCTCGCTGGCTGCGATGTAAGTTTGTGCTGACGTACCTTCAATCAGTTTGAAGCTGACCATTTCAATAACTTGTTCCATGAGATTCTCTCCTGTTGTGTGAGTTCATGGAAAGCATACTGCGTGGCTTTGTCAGAAGATGTCAGTAGCCTAATCCCAATACGGTGTATCGCTGCCAAGTTTCTCGCTGAGAAAGTCAATAAACATTCTTACTTTCAATGGCATATGCTTACGTTGCGGGTAGACAGCGTAGAGAAAATGTTCGGGTAAACGATACTCTGGCATAAGATTGACCAACGTCCCGGAGCGCAGTTTCCTTGCCGATGATGAAGGTGGGCATTTGCGCCACGCCAATGCCTGCGATGAGGGCGCGGCGAATGGCCTCGCTGTTATTGACGATAAAATTGCCTCTTGGTAGCACCTTAAACTCCTGCTCTTGGTGGAGAAATAGCCACTCATTGCCGCCGCGAAAATAACTGTAGCGCAGACAGTTGTGATCAGCGAGATCAGCCGGTTTTTGCGGCGCCCCCATTTTCTCGACGTAACTCGGTGATGCGCATAAAACGGTGCGACACGGCGCAAGGCGTTTGGCAATCAGGTTGGAGTCGGGCAAGTGGCCGATAGGGATGCCGAGATCAAAACCGCCCTCCACCAGATCAACCATTTTGTCTTCCAGTTGTAGATCGATTTCCACCTCAGGATAACGGCCTAGAAATTCGCTAATCAGCGGCGCGACATGCAAGACGCCAAATGTCATCGGCGCGGTGATTTTCAAGCGACCTTGCGGAGAACCATGCAGCTCAGAAACGGCGTCGACTCCGCGTTTGGCAAGGCTCAGTGCTTGCGATGCATAGTCGTAGTAGCGTTGTCCCGCTTCGGTCAGGCTCAGTTTGCGGGTGGTGCGGTTGAGTAAGCGAATACCCAAGCCATCTTCAAGATGGCTGATGCGTTTACTCACCGCCGATTTGGTCAGATTGAGCTGTTTCGCTGCTTGCGAAAAACTGCCGCAGTCGACCACAGTGACGAACACGGGCAGATCGGCAAATTGATTGATCATAAGCAAAATTGTTGAGCAGATGGACACAATGTTTTTCTATGGAGAGAGATTATATTCATATTAAAAACAATCTAAACTACCTCAGTAATAAAACGCAGTAGTGGACACAGAAATGAAATACGATTGGATATGGTTTGACGCCGATGAAACCCTTTTTCACTTTGACGCTTTCAAAGGCATGCAGTTGATGTTTGCCCGTAAAGGGGTGGATTTTACCGAGCAAGATTTTCACCACTATCAAAAAGTCAACAAGCCGCTGTGGGTCGACTATCAAGACGGCAAAATCACCGCCGATGAGATCAAACATCGCCGCTTTCAGGAGTGGGCCGAGAAACTCAATACCACCACGCTGGAACTCAATAGTGCGTTTCTTGAAGCTATGGCCGATATTTGTACCTTGTTGCCTGGGGTCAAGGAGCTGATGGAAGCGCTGCATGGTAAAGTCAAAATGGGTATCATCACCAACGGCTTTACCGAGTTGCAGGCGATTCGTCTCGAGCGCACCGGCATGGCGGGGTATTTTGACAAGGTGGTGATCTCCGAGCAGGTGGGTGTGGCAAAACCGGATCTGGCGATTTTTGATCACGCGCTACAAGTGGCTGGGCAACCGTGTAAAAGCAAGATTTTGATGGTTGGGGACAACTTGCATTCCGACATCCTCGGCGGTATGAATTTCGGCATCGAGACCTGTTGGCTGAACCATCAAGGCAACCCGGCCGATGAACGTATTGCGCCGAGCTATACAGTCAGTTCCATGGCTGAACTGCATGCCATTTTGCTTGCTTAAGCGTAACGCAGAAAGCAGTCCACTAAGGTTTGCATCAAGCTCTCGATAGAGGGCCTTTTTTGCAGATGAGAAAAGAGTGGCGTGTGAACGTCGGCTTTGATCTCTACGTCACGCTGGCTGAGCCGATTACACAGTTGTACTGGCTGTACAATCCGCGCCATATCGGCATCAATCAAAATGCACGCTTGCGCCAGTATCACTTGCCCGCCCTCTTTTTTCAGCAGTACTCGCTGCGCGGTGCCAACCACTTTTTTTCCGCTAATGTTGAGGTTGTAATCGCCATCGCAGTAGGAACCCGGCGTGGCGTGGACATCGACCTCTAAGCCATAGTGGAGAAAGAAGTGGCGTAAGATGTCACACAGTTTCAAGTACGCACTGCGAATGTCATAAGTTTGATCGTGCGGCCAATGGTAGAGGTGCGAAAGGTTAATTATGCCGGGCACTTGTGGCACTGGCGCGCCACCAGTTTTTCTGGCCGTCAGTTGCCAGCCCAGTTGGGCCAGCTCTCGGTGTAGCAGCTCGCTTTGTGGCCACTTGTTCCCCGCTGGCAAGACGAGCGTTGGCTGTTTGACCTGCCACAGCAGCAGCGCTTGCTCTAGTTCACTCGTTTGCACTTGTTTGATCAACGCCGCCTCGCGTTGGAAAAGTTCGTCGGCCTCAATGCTGAGATAGCGGATGAGTTTGTTCTTAGCTGCCACAGGTCACCTTTTCGCGCGTATAAAAAACCGCCCGAAGGCGGTTCATGTCACTGTATTTCAATGAGATTGACTTAAACCAAGGCCAGTTTAAGCCCTTCGGCCAATCGGGTCACGGCTTCTTTCAATTGCTCTGGGGTCGCGTTAGTAAAGTTGAGACGCAGCGCCGCAGGAGCATCTTGTCCGGCTGGGTAGAAAACAGGGCTAGGCACTACGGCCACACCATTGCTAAGCAGCGCCTTAGCCAATGCGAAGGTATCGCATGGTGGCAAAGTGACCCAGACAAACATACCGCCATCGACGGGCTTCAGTTGGCAGTTTGCTGGGAGCTGCTCTTGTAGCGCTTGCGCGAGCACTTGATAGCGAGCGTGGTACAGGGTGCGGATTTTTTGCATATGTTCAGGGAACTGCTCATGCTGCAATAAGCCAAGCAGCAGAGCTTGCATTGGTACGCTGGAGTGCAGATCCGCGCCTTGTTTGACTTTGATAAGTGGCTCTAAATAGCTGGTTTTGCCAGTGACAATACCGATACGCAGACCCGGAGAGGCTATCTTGGAGAAAGATCGCAGCACGATAGAATCTTGCGGGCAGAAGTCCGATACCAGCGGCAGAGCTTCCCCTTGGAAGCGTAGCTCGCGATACGGCGCATCCTCAATAAAGGCGACTTTATGCTCAATGCACAACTTAGCCACTTGCTGACGTGTTTCGAGCGACCAGCAAACCCCTGTTGGGTTGTGGAAATCTGGTACTGCGTAAAACATCTTTGGCGCGTGTTGCTTGAAACAGGCGGCCAACTCATCGAGGTTTGGCCCGTATTCGTTTTGCGACACGGTGACGATGTTCGCGCTCACTAAGCCAAAGACTTGCATCGCGCCGAGGTAGCTTGGCGCTTCCATCACCACGGTGTCACCCGGATTGATGTAAGCACGCGCGATCAGATCCAACCCTTGCTGCGAGCCGGTACACGCCATCGCCATGTGTGTCTCTGGCAGCGCCATGTATGTTTTGAGAAAGTGCAGCAAAGGTGCATAACCCGCCGTTGCGCCATACTGGAACACTTCAGGCATCTCAGACAATGTTTCCAAGGTCGGCTTCATCAGCTCGATTGGAAAAGTCTGCTCGTCTGGCAAACCGCCAGCAAGAGAGATCACACTAGGGTCGCTGGCAGCGGCGAGGATTTCGCGAATATAGGAAGATTGAATCTGTTGTAATGAGCGAGCGATTTCCATGGAGTTTCCTGTCTGTGCTTTGATTTTGTTATTTGACTGATAGTACATCCGGTTGTGTTTTATGGTGTGTCCATTTATGCTGTTGAATATGTCCATTCATGCTATTTTCGTTTGCAAGGCCGCCTTTTCGTCATGAGTAAACAGCACATTTCGCGCATCAATGATGTGCTTTACTACATTCATCAAGACATTAGCCGTGAGTTGTCTGCTCGCGAGTTGGCGGAAATCGCTGCGTATTCGGAGCAACATTTTCATCGTGTATTCAAGCAAGTGGTGGGGGAGTCGATTCACCAATATATTCGCCGCACTCGCATGGAATACGCCGCCAATCAATTGATGTTCGATACGCGCTCATCAGTGCTGGATATCGCCAATAAGTGCGGGTTTACGTCGCTTTCCTCTTTCAGCCGCGCATTTAAAGCCTCTTTTCACATGGCTCCGGGGCAGTGGCGAGGTCATGACCCGCATGTGTCGGACAAACCCTACCTTAAAGATCCCGAAGTGGCGGCGGGCTACCATCGAGTCGCGAAACGCAGTTTGCCTGAGCCGAAAATTGTAGAAGTGCCGCAAAGATTGGCTGCTTATGTGCGTCATGTCGGCTACAACCGTTCAATCAAAAAGTCGTGGCTGATTTTAAAAGCGTGGGCGAGCGCGGAAGGGCGCCCTTTTGCGGCGCAATTTGGCTTGCATCACTCCAATCCAGCTTGGGTCGAACTGGATAAATGCCGCTATGTTGCCTGTATCGGTATCGATAAACCGCTGAAATATCGAGGTATCGTTAACCAAATGGTCATTCCGGGTGGGCTGCATGCAGTCTTTCGTTTGCACGGCGTGTATGGGGAACTGCTGCCGCAAATCAGTCAGGTGCTGGAAAAATGGCTGCCCGACTCGGGCTTTAAACTGCGCTCAACCCCGGCTTACGTGCACTATCACCGCAACCACTTTGTCGATGAAAACGAAGCGTTTGAACTCGATTTCTATCTGCCAATCAGCTTTTTCTAAGCCACATCGCCGCAGTACAAACGGTTTTTCAATGTGACCTTGCCCGTTTGTTTACCAGCACTGCTCGATATCGCTAGCTATTTGTTTGTTAATGCATTAGCCACCACTTCTGCGGTAGTATTCTTCTACTTAGCCAACACCATTCCCGCCTCTGGCAGCCATGGCGAAAAAGATAAGGACACGCAGTGCAATACGTAAAAATTAAAGATGCCATCGTAGAGCAGATTGAAGCTGGCATGTTGTCACCTCGGCAGAAATTGCCCGCAGAACGAAAACTGGCGGAATCATTTGATACCACACGTGTGACGTTGCGTGAGGCGCTTGGCCTGCTTGAAGCGGAAGGACGCATCTATCGCGAAGATCGCCGAGGCTGGTTTATCTCACCTGTGCCGCTGCGTTATGATCCGACGCAAACGCTCAATTTTACCAATATGGCTTTGGCGCAAAATCGCCAACCGAAAACCGAACTGCTGCTGGCAAAAGCGATCTTGGCCAATAAAGTGGCCTCGCGTCTGCTGAATTTACAGCCGTTCTCGGATGTTTATCGCGTTGATCGTGTGCGTTATCTTGAAGATCGCCCAGTGGCGTACGTGACCAACTATGTGCGTCCTGAGCAGTTTCCTAATCTTTTCGATTTCGATCTGTCGCAATCGCTGACGGACATTTACCACGATCACTTTGGCGTGGTGTACCAGCAAATTCGTTACCGCATTACCACGAGCAGTTTATTAGGTGAGGTGGCTCAAGCGCTGCGCGCCACATCGGGTACGCCAGCGATGGTGGTTGAGCGTGTCAACTACAGCCAGCAAGGCGAGTTGATTGACTGCTATATTGAGTATTGGCGCCACGATGCATTGTGTATTGAGTCGTTAACGCAACTGTCGTGATAAACCCAAGGTGGTTTAGCAAGGCTCCTGTTTGGGCGCCTTTTGTTTAAGGAGAGTGAATAGATTTTTTACCCGAGGAGTATGCTGATTCTGCTGGGAGTTCTTTTATCGCTCGGGTTGGGCTAACCGTTTGTAAACGGCCAGATAGCTCTCGCTGGGGGAAGATGGAGAGCTACCCGGCTTATCTCTTAATGACACTGATCTTTGAATGAGAACAGGTTAAAAGCGTACTTGCGCGCCGACCATCACTCCGCCAGAAGAGAAGTCGCTGTTTTTGGCGTAGTTGTATTCGAGATTCAAACCGAAGTGTTTGTAGGCCCAAGCGACACCTGCCGCTGCTTCACCACCAAGGCTTGATTCTTTGTAATCTTTGCTCTCG
Organism: Vibrio cidicii; assembly: GCF_009763805.1. Taxonomy (NCBI): domain Bacteria; kingdom Pseudomonadati; phylum Pseudomonadota; class Gammaproteobacteria; order Vibrionales; family Vibrionaceae; genus Vibrio; species Vibrio cidicii. The sequence goes on from NZ_CP046803.1 coordinate 1,174,961, forward strand.
CCACTGACTTTCAGTGTGTAGCTGAGCGTGTAGTAAGTGAGGCCGCCTTTTCCGTAAAGCTCAAAACCGGCTCCCAGTGGATAACTGGCGTAGCCACTCACTCTCTCGCCACCATAAGCGACAGATTTAACTTCACTTAATGGGCTGATTACGGCAGAGGTGATGCCCATAAACGCCCCTTTCAAACCAGGCTCGATGCCAAAGTACTCATTGAACATATAACGGTAGTAGATATCGCCCAGATACATGTCGCCGTCTTGATCACCGATTTTGGTGCTATAACTTGCGTCACCATAGCCTAAATTGCCGCCAATCACGTGTTTGTTGGGCGTAGCGTGCGCCGCTAAGGAAAGGACAGACAGCAAACCAGCGAAAGCGTATTTGTAAGACATAAGATCTCCGAATTCTCGAGTAATGTAGTTGTGCGGCGTATGTTGGGTCCACATCGTTGTGTTGCTATCTGGTATGACTGCCGATTGTCCTTTTCGAATAACTTGATGACGAAAGCCAAAGCCATGTTTCGGCCAACTTACCGAAGCGTAGAGCCTGTACAGTTTAAAGCATAGGCGGAAAATATTGAACGCTGTTCATTTGTTTATTTTATGAGAAAAAGTACGGAGGTTTTGTATGGATTTGTAAGGATCAGTGCAGAGAACAGAGCGAGTTTTGATTTTTAACTAACAGTTCAGATAGTTAACTGCGAAATGGTTACTTGCGAAAAAGTAAAGAGCCCGCGGAGCGGGCTAGCAATTAATAGAGGTAACGGTAAATCAGCTATGTGCTTCCAGTTCAATACTTTCTGCTGGGGTTTGCTTAGCTTCTGCCGCTTGTAACATTTTGCGAATCACCAGAGACGCGCCAAGCGCCACACCGACCATCACGACGGCCAATACGGTGAGTAACTGGAAGTAGTCGCCATACACAGTGTGCACAATTTCTTGGGTAATGGCTTGGCCCTTCTCCAGTGCTATTGAGGTGGAGAACACCGCACCAACAATGCCGCTCAGCGCAATCGCCACTGAGAAGAGACTGACGGAGAAGTTTTCTATGTGTTTCGGCGCAACCGAAAGGATAAAGGCGACCACCATTGAACCGACAATCACCTCAGCAAAAGCTTGGAAGAAGTGAATGGCTAAGAAAATTTCAGGGCGGATCAGCACATCTTCACCGACAGTGGTCACGGCCAAAGTCAGAATGCCAAAGGCAATCGCGGTGAGAATAAACGAGAAGCCAACTTTGGTTGCTGTGGAGAAGTTGATGTTACGCTTCTCAAGATTGGAAAACAGCAGCGCAATCACAGGGCCAGCCACCATACACCAAAGTGGGTTCATTGCCATGGCCGCTTCTGGTGCAACCGGAATAAAGCCAAACAGATCGCCACGCATGGTGTTGATCGCCACCATGTTCATCGAGGTCATCATTTGGCCGTAGTAAACAAAGAAGCAGGTAGTGAGGAACGTGATGATGAGGATCGTACCCATCTTCAATGCATCGCTTTTGTCCGATTTCAACATCAGGGATATGAAATAGACAATGGCCGCAGCGCCGATGGCGTAAACGATATTCTGGCCTACCGCCATGTTGGAGAACATGAAGAACACCAAGCCAATCATGCCAGCAGATAGGGCAAGAAAAGCTGCCCAGTGTTTGCTGCTGACGGGTTGCTGGTCGATTTCTGCTGCTACATCACGCAGCCCTTTATGCATCACCACCAAAGTGATCACGGCAGAAGCGGCCAACACCGCAGAGAGCATAAAGCTGCCGTGAAAGCCAATGACCAACACAAACATCGGGAACAGGTATTGACCGAGGAAGGCACCAATGTTGTTGACTGAGTAGTTCACCGGGTAGCCGTTTTCAAAGTCTTCCTGAGAGCTAAAAGTGCGCTTATACAAACTGGGGTAGGAAGGAGACATCAAACCGCGTGAATAGCTCGCCAAAGCGATACCGCTGAGTGCCATCGGTACGTTTTGCGTTGCGGCGCCGAGTACCAACAAGGTGTAGCCACTGGCGAAGCCAAAATAAGCGATAGTCAGAGCCCGATAAGCACCGAGGAACTTGTCGGCGATAAAGCCGCCAGCAATGGCAAACAGCGGCCCGATGGCGGAAAAAGCACCGACCACCATCATGGTGTCCGCTTCGCTGTAATTTAGCTCTTCGAGAAAAAATCGGGTCAGGATGACCATCACGCCGTAGAAAGATAAGCCAAACATCATTTGGCAGAACATCATGGATTTATTTAGTTTATTCCACATAATTAATTGCTCATATTTGATTTATAGGCAGTGTTTATAACTGTTTTTATTTTACTTAACTGGTTAGTAATATTTTGAAACAATTGTCGCAGAAAAAATACGCCTTTCACTACATTTTCTAATGCGAAACGATTGCTTTGCTAATGCGTTGTTCTAGATCAAAAATTCGTAGGGAAGAGAGTTTGAGTGAACTGATCGCTGGTTAAACTCAAATCTGTTGAACGTGTGAAATTTGACGAATGAGCAAGAAAAAGGGCAGAAATTCTGCCCATTAGTGGTGTGAAGTGCGTCGATAAAAATTATTCGCATGGTGGCGCCATGTGGATTAACGCCAATCCACCGAGTGAAGTCTCCCGATACTTTTTGTTCATGTCTTTGCCAGTTTGGTACATGGTATCAATAACTTTATCTAATGATATTAGGCATTTGCTGGTGCGTTTTAGAGCCATGCGTGAGGCGTTGATCGCTTTCATCGCGCCCATGGCATTACGTTCGATACAGGGTACTTGCACTAAGCCACCTATCGGATCGCAGGTCATGCCGAGTGAGTGCTCCATGGCGATTTCGGCGGCAATGCAGATTTGCTCGTTACTGCCACCGCGTAGCGCGGTTAACCCGGCCGCAGCCATCGAAGAAGAGACACCGATTTCGCCTTGGCAGCCGACTTCTGCTCCGGAGATGGAAGCGTTAGTTTTGTACAAGATGCCAATGGCGCCAGAAACGGCGAGAAAATCTTTGAGCTGCTTCGTATCTAACTCTTTGATGAATTTATGGTAATACATCAGAACAGCAGGGATAACGCCAGCCGCACCATTGGTCGGGGAGGTCACCACTTGACCACCTGCCGCATTCTCCTCGCTGACCGCGAAGGCAAACAAGTTGATCCAGTCCATGATTTCCATCGGGTCATTTTCAATCGCGGCATTGGCTTCAAGCTTTTTCAGCAAGTTTGGGGCACGGCGCGTGACGTTCAATCCCCCCTCCAAAATGCCTTCGGTGTCAAAGCCGCGTTTCATGCACAAACTCATTACCTTCCAGATCTGCTCTGCTTTGGCATCAATGGTGGTCATATCATGGAACGCTTGCTCATTACGTAGGATCATTCCGCCGAGACTCAGGCCATTTTTCTCCGCCAGTTCGAGCATCTCCTCTGCATTTTTAAACGGAAAATCGACAGCGACACCTTGTTCTTTCTTGCCATTGAGGAGTTCATCGGCGGTGGCAATAAATCCGCCGCCAATCGAATAGTAAGTTTCGAAGGCAATCCGCTCACCCTGCGAGTCAAAGGCACTGATGGTCATGCCATTTTCGTGTAACGGCAAGTTGTCGCGATGAAATAGAATGTCGCTGGCAAAATGGAAGGTGATAAAACGTTCACCGCTGAGTGAAAGCTGCCCCTCATTAATCGCTTGATGCAGCGCGAGGTTGGCGCTGGTCATACGAATGGTGTCTGGCCGATTGCCCAGCAAACCAAGAATCACCGCTCTGTCGGTGTGGTGACCGCGGCCGGTCAGTGATAGCGAACCGTAGAGATCCACCTGAACGCGATGAACTTTGGCAAGATCCTCGCCCAACAATTGGGTAAACTGATACCCGGCAATCATAGGGCCATTAGTGTGAGAACTTGAAGGCCCGACGCCGATTTTGAAGATATCGAAAATTGACAGCATGTTTAACGTCCTATTGACAGTGCTCAAGATGGATTAGTGTGATTCACCAACACCACCACAGTTTTAATGTTGTTATTTTGTTAATGGCTTGTTGTGTGGTGAAAGTAGCGCCAAAAAGGCGAAAAGTACAGCAGCTCGTGCAGCGCAAATGAAAAAATCCAGAGCCAGAGAAAAGATGAACGCAAACCACGTGGTGATAGTCCTCGGTAAGAGACTGTTTGCTAACCAATTAACCGAAGAAGGGCGCAGTCGCGTCGAGGCGCTGGTGGCTGCGCTGAGCGAAGGAGCGCTAGACGAACAGTGCCTGATCGCTTTTTGTGGTGGCGTGACTCAAGGGCAAACTCGCTCAGAAGCGAGCGCGATGCTTGAGCACTTCACTCTTCTTTGCCAGCAACAAGGGTTGACTGTTGCGCCTCAGCGAATTCTTTTAGAGGAGCAATCAACCAGCACGGTAGAAAATATTCTGAAAGTTTCGCGAGTGCTGATCGAAAGTGGTGTTTGTCAGCGGGGTAGTCAGTTGAACGTGACGTTTGTCTCGAACGATTACCACTTGCAGCGCATCTTTGAGATCCAGCAATCGATGGACGAACAAGGTCTGCTGCGCGTTTTGCGAGAACGCTGCGCGGCGCTTGGTGCTGAGTTCGCCATTAGCTATTGCTTGCAAGATCATCTGAGTGTGCCATATCCGCATCATGGCCCGCAGGCGGAGCTGTTTTTGTTGATCGACGAGTTAACGCCCTATCGGGTCTATTTGGAAGGGGTGGCACGTGGCGTTTTCCAGCGGCCGCTTGCCGAGGTAAGAGCGCTACCATTGCAAAGCGCGACGCGTGCCTTGACGCGGATTGGGGCGATCATTGCACAGCGCGCCGAGTACGCTGCGCTAAACTTTGACTTTGCGCGTTTGCAGGGCTGGATTGGTGATACACCACCTGAGGCAAATATTGAGTCGGTAAAAGCAATTGCTCGCGTGTTCAACCAACAGCTTATCTCGCTCAACCGCCAGCTCGATCCGGAACAAACCCCAATCTTTTGCCTCAATTAACTGAGAGGTTTGTTAGTTATAAGAGGTTTGACTATCCTTACCTTAGTTTCAAAGTGGCGAAGTTCTTATTTTTGTCATTGATATTTACCGGGTTATTGCGCCGCTTTTCTCTCTCCGGTTATCGTATGGCAATCCATCATTGGCAAAGGAAATGTAAATGTCACAACAAAAATTCCGACTGGTAACGCGCAGTGATTTCGACGGTCTGGTTTGCGCTGTGTTGCTCAAGCAGCAAGATTTGATCGATGAGATAAAGTTCGTGCACCCGAAAGACATGCAAGACGGGCTGATTGATATTACGGCAAACGACATTGTGACCAACTTGCCTTACGTCGCGGAAGCGCACTTGGTGTTTGACCATCACCTATCCGAGACGATTCGTAACCGTGGCGAGCGCGCAAACCACATCATCGACCCTAATGCGCCTTCGGCGGCGCGAGTGGTGTGGGATTACTACGGCGGCACATCGGTTTTCCCGCAAGAGTGGCTGGAAATGATGGAAGCGGTAGATAAAGGCGACTCTGCGCAGTTTTCCCGCGATGAAGTGCTTGATTCCCAAGGGTGGAATTTACTTAACTTTTTGATGGACGCGCGCACCGGATTAGGCCGTTTTCGCGAGTTTCGCATCTCAAACTATAACTTGATGATGGATCTGATCGAGTACTGCAAACATCACACCATAGAGCAGATTCTGGAGCTGCCGGACGTCAAAGAGCGTATTGATCTCTATCGTGAGCATGAAGTGATGTTTAAAGAGCAGATCCAGCGCTGCGCCACGGTGTATGACAACTTGGTACTGCTCGATTTGACTGGTGAAGAGACCATTTACGCCGGCAACCGCTTCATCATTTACGCTCTGTTTCCGCAATGTAACATTTCAATCCACAAGATGTGGGGCTTCCAAAAGCAGAACATCGTGTTTGCCACCGGTAAGTCGATTTTTGATCGCAGCTCAAAAACCAACATTGGCGCATTGATGCTCAACTATGGCGGCGGTGGCCACCACGCAGCGGGTACCTGCCAAATTAAAGTGGAAGATGCCGAGCGTGTCCAAGCGGAGTTGATTGCTCAGATCAATCGAGACGGATAGAGCAAGAACACGAGGAATCGAGAACTCCAACTGCGTGTTGGTGGTCAAAGCCAAAGTCGGTGACTATTCTCGGTCCCTCTCCTTTTCAAGTTAAACAGATATACTTGTCTTTAATTTAAATGATAATAAATATCAATTCTATTTGTAAAATGAGGTAAGATTCATATAATCAGTCGCTTCGATAATAACGATAAGCGGTTGCTATGAAACCTCATTTTCCAATTTCTTGTAAAGTAAGCCTAATCTCTTTAGCGGTATTCCACAGTCTCGTTCTGCATGCCAGTGAACAAACTGATGAATCAGTGGAAGTACTAGGGGTGCGTTACGCCAAACCCATCACTGTCGCCAAGCCAGCAGAAACCATCGTCGATTCTGATCAGATTGAAGAGCAGCAGTACGCTAACTTTGCTGAGCTAGTTGGCTCGGTCCCCGGTGCGACGCTGGATGGCGGAGCGCGTTCTGGTGGCGAACGGATCAACATTCGCGGTTTCAGCGATCCAAGTGACATCGCTGTTTACGTTGACGGCGCACCGATCGGTTTTCAGCAGTATCGCTATGGCACCTTTTTCTTTGACCCATTCTTGATCGGAGAAACCGAAGTCATCAAAGGGGCACATGATTACCAAGCGTTGAACGGCAAATTTGGCGGCGTGATCCGCATCAAAACCAAAACGGTTGATGATCTTCTAGAGGTTGGGCAAAACTTGGGCGCGCGCGTTTCCACAGGTTACAACACCAATGGTAATGAGAGTAGCCAAACCTTAAGCTTTTACGGGCGCAGTGACACAGGGCTTTACTTCTTAGCCAATGGCTCACTCAAAGATTCGCAAGATGTGCAAGTCGGCGGCGGCGAAACAGTCGATTACTCGGCGTTTGAGCAAGATAACTTGCTGTTGAAAGTCGGTTATCTAAGCAATCATCACCAGTTGAACGTGATCACCACACGTTATCGTGATGAAGGACGCAAGCCTTGGGCGAACCGCCGCGGAAAAATGCCGGATATCTCCGACTACAACATCAAAAAATATGGTTCGCTTGAAGCGGCGCAGTACGCCAATACGGCATACAACACTTATCAAGACAACACCACCACCTTGTCTTATCGCTACATGCCCTCCAATCCGTACCTCGATCTTACCTTGACTGCGGCGCGTTCCAAAAACGAACGGCACTGGGTTCGCCCGGATATCGCTTTTGAAAAAATGTTTGTGTCGGTTGGCAATTACGGGCACGAATCATGGCTCAGTTACCAACGTGACTACGTCGATTTGTCCAACCGCGCGAGTTTTCGTGACCACGATCTGGTGATGGGGATGCAATACGAAAAAACCGATCGTCAGTCGCTGGTGTACAACGAGTCGTACAAAAGCAAAGCGGAGAAAAACTACGGTTGGTATACGCCCTATTTTGAACCGTCGGGCGAGCAATCGATTTATGCCGTGTATGTGGCGGATCACTATCGCCTGAGTGATGCGCTGCAGATTATTCCGTCACTGCGCTACGAGTACATCGAAAGCCAAGGGAAAGGCAACGCGGCGCCCGATTACAATGACCCTGATGCAGGGCATGATTATAGCAAAACCACACATAAGGGCTTTAGTCCACGTTTAGAAATCAACTACCAGGCGAGCCCAAGTACGCTGCTCAATTTCTCTTACGCGTACGCACTTAAAGCGCCTACGATTGACGATCTCTATTCGGTGCAGTTTGCCAAGGCCAGCGCTCCCGCCTCTGCGCGAGATTTAGACGTGTCGCGCGTGCATGCTTATCAGGGCAGTCTCATTCAGATTGATGAGGATTTGTTTGGCGACAATAGTGCACTGGCCACAGAGCTGACGATTTTTTTCAACGACATCAGCAACAACGTTGGTAACCGACAGGGAGTCAACTTGGATAAAGAGAGTAACGCGCTGCAAAGTTGGAATACCAATCTTGATGGTTACAAAATTTATGGTTTCGAGCTGATTTCGCAACTTCGTTGGCACGATTTCTATTCCGATTTCTCCGCCAGTTATGCTCGCGGCAAAAACAAAGGCAGCTTGAAAGATTCGACGGGAGCCGATGAGGATCGCCCAAACGTACCACCGCTTAACATCAACCTCGGCCTTGGTTATGAGTGGATGGAAGGGTTACGCACCGGCTGGAAGGTACGTTGGTACGATGTTCAGAACAAAACCGAACCTGGCAATATGCTGTCAAATCTGCCGAGCGATCAATACACGCTGCAAGACGCTTATCTTAACTGGGATGTCAAACAAGTACCGGGGCTGCGCACCGGAGTTGTAGTGAAGAATCTTACGGATCGCTACTACGAACCCTATTTGATGAACGGGGTGCCAGCGCTCGGACGAGAAATCAAGCTGCACCTTAGCTACAAATATTAACGGTGCCACTAAGTACGCAGTTTCTTGAGCTAAACGGATTGTCCCCATCACGATTAGCTTAGTGCTGTTCCTTCTTTTTGCTCTGTGATCAAGGTTGATTACAGAGCGATTTTTGCTAGTATCCCTGCCACTGTTTACCCAGAGCTGTGACGCCATGAGACATCTGAAAACCGCCGTCCATCCGGAAATCGATCATCTGGACGATAAAATCATTTTCAAGCGTAACGCCGCCCGAGCGATTTGCCTGGATGGTGAGGACATTCTATTGCTCTACACCGAGCGTTATCATGACTATACCATTCCCGGTGGCGGTTTGGACGAAGGGGAAGATGTGATTGCTGGGATGATCCGCGAGCTGCAAGAAGAGACAGGTGCGACGAATATTCATAACATCAAGCCATTTGGTATCTATGAAGAGTTTCGCCCTTGGTATAAAGGAGAGGCGAATGTGATGCACATGCACTCGTATTGTTATACCTGCAACATAGACCGAGAACTCGGTGAGACGCGCTTTGAGCAGTATGAGATCAACAACGGTATGCGACCAACGTGGATCAATATTCATCAGGCGATTGCGCATAATGAGCAAACTATGGCGCAGAGTTCGAAAAAGGGCTTAAGCATCGAGCGAGAGACCTTTTTGCTACGCTTGATCGCCAAAGAGTTGCTCTAACGTCCTCTTCTTGCAATAAACTATTTTTTCTATCAATAAGTTAGCGTTACGCTTGCTGTTAAATTATTGGTTTTCATAGAAGATTGCGACATTGTTCGAAGAAAGGTAACGATTCGTAACACAGACGCTGTAACAAAGATGCGCTTGAATATACTCAGGTAAGTTTTGACTACAGATGATGGCTATGAATAGAAAATTTCTTGTGACCTTCAGTACGACGCTGCTTGCCAGTTTGAGCAGCGTGACGTCTATCGCTGCGCCTACCGTCGTACCCGATCCTCCGCAATTGAGTGCCAAAGGCTATGTGTTGATGGATTACCACTCCGGTGAAGTGATCGTCGCCAAAAACGCCGATGTGAAGATGAACCCCGCCAGCTTAACCAAGTTGATGACCGCGTATGTAGCAGGGCAGGAGATGAATCGCGGCAATATCCGTTTTGACGATCAAGTGGTGGTGAGCCGCAATGCTTGGGCGAAAAACTTTCCTGACTCTTCAAAAATGTTCATCGAAGTCGGTACGTCGGTCAGCATGAGCGATCTGTATCGCGGGCTTATTGTTCAGTCCGGCAATGATGCCAGCGTGGCGATTGCCGAGCATGTTGCCGGCAGCGAGGCGGCGTTTGTCAGCTTAATGAACGCTTGGGCGGAAAAACTCGATCTGCAAAATAGCGCGTTTACCAATCCGCATGGGCTCGACAGCGATGGGCTCTACTCTACCCCGCGTGATATTGCCAAGTTGGGCCAAGCGATTATCCGCGATTTACCCGCCGTCTACCCGTTTTACAGTGAGACGTCGTTCACCTACAACGGCATCACTCAGTACAACCGCAACGGTTTGCTGCGCGATCGCAGCCTCAATGTGGACGGAATGAAAACCGGCTTTACCAGCGGTGCAGGGTATAGCCTCGCCACGTCCGCGACCAGCGGCAACATGCGTCTTATCTCGGTGGTGATGGGCTCAAACAGCACCAGTAGTCGGGAAATTGAGAGCAAGCAATTGCTCAGTTATGGCTTTCGCTTTTTCGATACGATTTCGCCTACCGATGTAAACCAAGTGCTAGCCACACCAAGGATTTGGATGGGTAGTCAAGACGAGTTGAAAGTAGGCATCGTCGAGCCAGTTTTCTTAACCTTAACTAAAGGTGAGAGTAAGAATCTGCATGCCGAAACTGACCTATACCAGCGACATCACCGCGCCAGTGAAAAAGCAGCAGGTGGTCGGTCAGGTGCTGTATAAAATCGATGACAAGGTGGTTAAACAGGTGGACTTGGTGGCATTAGAAGCGGTGGATGAAGGCAGCCTGTTTAAACGTGTAGTCGATTGGTTTAAGCGTTGGCTGAGCAATCTGTTCTAAGCAATCTGTTCTAAGCAATCTATTCAAAGCAAACTGTGAAAAGCAAAGCGCTAAAACTGCAAGACCAAACAAAAATCCCTTTGCTAGTGCAAAGGGATTTTTAATCCGGTGCGATCAGTTGACTTCAACCCGAGTGACCAATAGCTGGTCAACTTTGTAGTTGTCGATGTCGACCACTTCAAACTTGTATCCTGAGTAGATGATGGAGTCGGTGCGGCGCGGGATCTTGCGCAGCATATACATCATAAAACCAGCGATGGTTTCGTAGTTTTGCGGGTGAGGAAATTCATCAATGTTGAGCGCGCGCATCACGTCGGTGATGGGGGTGACACCATCCACCAGCCAAGAGTTGTGGTCGCGGGCGACGATTTGCTCTTCCCCCTCGGCCAATACCCAAGTGCCCATTACGGCGCTTTGCAAATCGTTAAACGTGACGATCCCCAGCACCAACGCGTACTCGTTCATGATCACCGCAAAATCGACGCGGCTGTTTTTAAAGTACTCCAGTGCTTCAGAAAGGCTCAGCGTATCCGGGATGATTGGACAGCTTTGCACCATGCTACCTTCTTTTAGGTTAAGTGGCTGGCCGTTAATCAGGCGCGTTAGTAGCTCTTTCGAGTCGATGTAACCTTTGATCGCGTCCAACTGATCATCGCAGACCAAAAACTTATGGTGCGGGTCTTCGGAAATCTTCTTCTTCAACACCTCTTCATCATCTTTCATCGACAGATAGGTCAGGCTTTCACGAGGCGTCATCGCCGACGTCACCGGGACCGATTGCATCTCAAACACGCTCTCCATCATCTTCTGCTCGCCGCGATCGAGCACGCCCGCTTCGGCTCCCGCATCCATTACCGCGTAGATATCGTCCGAGGTAATATCGTCGTTGCGCTCAGCAGGCACGCTAAAGAGGCGGAAAATGGTGTTGGCCAAGCCGTTGAAGATCCATACAAAAGGTTTTAGCAGTGAAATGCAGATCAGCATAGGTCGAACCAATGTCATAGCAATTTTTTCCGGCATTACCATGGCGATACGTTTCGGCATCAAATCCGCAAATAGAATGAATAAGCTAGTGACCAAAATAAAAGAGCAGAAAAAGCTTAACTGGTTAACCCAAGCGGCAGGCAGCCAGCTTTCCAAGAGTGTTTTGATATGCGGAGTAAAGGCCGATTCACCGACAATACCGCCCATAATGGCAACCGCATTTAGGCCAATTTGTACCACGGTGAAGAAGTTGCCGGGATTGCTCTGTAAAGCCAGCACGAGAGTGGCACGTTCGTCTCCCTCTTCAGCAAGTTGACGGAGGCGAATTTTTCTCGCCGCAGCCAAGGCGATTTCAGACATAGAAAAGAAGCAGCTGGTGAGTATCAGCGCAATGATGATTGAGAAGTTCTCAAATAAACTCATGATGAGTGTCCAAGTAGCGTTCAATAAAATCCACCAACGAATGGAACAGGAAGATTGGGTTGGTGGCTTGTTTGCTTAAACTAGAAAGATATCCAAATCGCGGCTCGGTCGATGGAGCCGATTCGGCTTGGCTATTCTATACGTAAGGACGAAATAGATGAAGAAACGGATGCAGTGCTCACCACCTTTTAACGCTATGAAGAGAAACATAGCGCACAGGCTTTGTTAATCTCGCGAGGAATCACGATTACGCCAGAAAGTATAGCCGGCTTGTTGTGTGACTTTACCCAGTAAATGAGCCGCAACGGGAGCGGTCAGAAAAATAAACAGCATGATGCCGACCAGTCGTGATATCACGCCAATCTCAGGCATACAGAGCGCGACAGCAAGGAGCAATAAAGACAAGCCTGCGGTACCGGCTTTGGTGGCGGCGTGCATGCGAGTATAGAGATCGGGCATGCGCAAAATGCCTAGGCTCGCAAATAGCGTGAATAAGGTGCCGAGAAACCAGTAAGAGGGCCGCTAACATCGACATTAAAGTTCTCCTTTTCGTTTAGCGATAAATCGTGCAAATGCTATGGTGCCAAGGAAAGCCACTAAGCCTAGGGTTAAGGCAATATCCAATAGCGTTTGCTGACCACTGTCTAAGCTATAAACGACAATAAAGCCTATGGTGATAAAGGAAATTAAATCGAGAGCCACCACGCGATCGGCGAGCGATGGGCCTAACACTAAGCGGATAAACGCCATTGCCAAGCTAAGCAAAAGCCCTAGATAGGCGAAGTGAATCGCCAGTGGTAATGAATTATCCACGAGTGACCTCCAGTATCCGTTTTTCAAGACCATTTTTGATGTCGTTGATCACCGCTTGATGCTCTGGTGCAAACATTGCGTGAACGATCAAATATTGTCTATCTTCGCTAACATCGAGACTTAAAGTACCGGGAGTGAGCGAAACCATGTTGGCCAAAAGGGTAATCTCAAGATCGCTGCGGGCATCTAATGGCACGTAGACAATATCAGGATCGCTCAGATGCTTTGGTGTCACGACATCCCATGCGACTCGTGCGACGGAGACGATCATCTCGTAGATGAAATAGAGAATTAAAGTGGTGATGGCTCTAAAACGGCGAAAGTAAGTGGTTTTTAAGCCAAATGGCTGGCTGAGGCGCAATGCCCAAAACCCCACCACGAATCCCAATAAGAATTGCAAGCTGGAGTAGTCACCATTGAGCAGCATCCACGCCATGGCAAGAAAGAGGTTGAGGAAGAGATAAATCATTTTGAGCCTCCCAAAACAGCATGGATATAAGCGGTTGGCGTTAATAATTGTTCTGCCGCTAAGGTTGCAAATTGGTAAAACGGCTGCGCAGCCAAACCAATCACTAGGCTAAACAGGGTAAGCACGAGGATCGGCAGTGCATAAAGACCGAGTGTTGAGCGGGCTAACGTCTCCTGCGGTAGAGCGGCTGGAGCATCTTTCCAAAACACTTCATTCCAAATTTTTGTCATCGAGAAAATCGTTAGCAGGCCAACCAATAGCGCAATTGCGGCAAGCCAATACAGCTCAGCAGCCAAACTCGCTTTGATGACTAGAAACTTGCCCCAAAACCCCGACAGAGGAGGGAAGCCCGCCAAAGAGAAGGCGGCGAGCAAGAAGCCAAAGGTAAGCCAAGGCATGGCGCGATAGACTCCGCCGAGCTGCGTCAATTGTGTAGTGCCGTACTTTCTGCCAATCAGGCCACCAATCAGAAATAGGTTCCCCTTTACTAAGATATGGTGAATGACATAAAAAATCGCTCCTGTGATGGCCAAAGGGGTGTAAATGGCCAGTCCCATAATCATGTAGCCAATTTGGCTAATGATATGAAAAGAAAGAATTTTTTTAATGTCATATTGGCTTGCCGCACCGAGTACGCCAGCGAGCATGGTCAGCGCCGCAATCCCCAGTAGAACCGGTTGCCAACCACTGCCATCGAGCGGAAACACCAGAGTGAAGACCCGCAGCAAAGCGTAGACACCGACTTTGGTGAGTAAAGCGGCAAACAGGGCAACAATGGCGCTCGGCAAGGTGTGATAAGACGCCGGTAGCCAAGCAAACAGAGGAAACAGCGCTGCTTTGATAGAAAACGCGAACAATAGCAATCCAGCGAGCATGGTTTTCATCTCAGGAGCGAGGGATTGAGCTTTGTCATGTAAATCAGCGAGGTTTAAGGTTCCTGTGGCACCGTAAAGTAGTCCTATCGAAAGTAAAAACACCAAGGTAGAAATAAGATTGAGCAGCACATATTTGATGGCGCCATCGATTTGCTGCTGGTTTGCATCCAACACCATCAAGCCGAAAGAAGCGATCAGCATGACTTCAAACCAGACATAAAGGTTGAAAATATCCCCCGTTAAGAAAGCGCCATACACACCAGCCAGTAGAACATGCAACAGCGCGTGGTAGCGCGCGTATGAGGGTTTGGCGCTTAAATCGGCAATCGCATAAATAACGCTAACCAAACCAATAATGGCCGTCACCATGACCATAGCGACGCTCAATAAATCAGCGACAAAAACGATGCCAAAGGGGGCTGGCCATTGCCCAAAGGCAATAGATGCTGGGCCATGGGTGTAAATGGTGATCGTGAGTAGAGCGCCAGTAAAGAGATTGATGACACTGCAGATCACACTCAAACCGTTAGTCAGCCAACGATTACGCCCCGTTAAAAAGATCGCAACTGCGGTGAGCAGTGAGATCACAACGGGTAAGGTCAACCCAATCGCGGTCATTCTTCCTCCTCTGAGCGACGCATCTCATCGACGTCCGCGCTGCGAGTCTCAAAATAAGCTCGGTAAAACAGCATCAAAGCAAAAACCAGTAAGCCAAAACCGATCACAATGGCGGTTAAAATCAGCGCTTGTGGCAGCGGGTTTCGCCGCACCTTCCGCTGGTAACAAGGCTCCTACCTCAATTAATGGTGGTGAGGCGGGGGTTAAGCGTCCTGCGGTAAAAATGGCCAAGTTCACCGCACTACTGAGGAGGATCAGGCCAAACAATAAGCGCAGTAAGTGTCGCTCTAGCATTAAGTAGATACCGGCGGCGACAAAAACACCGACAACAATGCTCCATAATCCTTCCATTAGTCGAGTTCCTCCTTAACGCGCAGCAACATGCTCATGACACCGCCGATGATCGCCAGATAGATGCCAACATCAAAGAGCAGTGGGGTGCCAAGCGGTAAAATTTCTTTCCACCATAATCCAGTTAGGAAAGGTAAACCGACCGCGACACTCATGGCTCCTGCCATAAAACTGAGCAGGATGCCAAACAGAGCAATATTGAGTGGCGAGAAGTGGAGACGATCTCTTACGTATTGGGGCGATTCGGCGAAGAGGAGCAGCGAAAAGCCGATCACCGCGATCAATGCGCCGATAAAGCCACCGCCGGGAGCATTGTGTCCTCGCAGCAGTAGATAGAGGGAGAACATCAGCATCAAGGCGGTCACAATATGTGCGGTAGTGGCAAAGATTAGAGAATGAATCTTCTGTGGTTGCTCGGTTCGTTTAGGCAAGAGGCTAATCGCGACAAGGCTCGCCATGACGACCACAATGACTTCTCCCAAGGTATCAAAGGCACGAAAATCGACCAAAATGACATTGACGATGTTGCGGCCATGGCCGCCGGGAACACTCTGCTGCGCAAAATAGTCAGACAAAGTGGTATCGATAGGATGCGCCGTGATATTGAGCAGGATTAAGGTTACGGATGCGCCAATCACACTGGCTATCACCGCATTCAATGTGCGACGCGCTACAGAATGGCGAGCGACCGTCGACAAGTAGGGCATATGGCGCATCAAAAGCACCACAAACACCACCATCAGCGTTTCGACCAGCAAGAGGGTTTTGGCAACATCAGGAGCGCTGTAAATCATAAAGACCAGCGTCGTCATAAATCCAGCCATGCCGAGCGCTAATACCGACAGCAAACGAGACGTGCTCAGCACACACAACAGCGCAGAAGCGATGAGTGCGAGCGCAATTGCGACTTCATAAAAATGAACATCAAACAGCGAGGCGCTGAAAGTGGCTGGTAAAGGTAGCGGCTGATAGAGCAGTATTAAGGCTAAAACGGCAAAAAATAGCAGCATATAACCGCTTGAGCGTTTTTGTTGTAGCATTTGCGTTTGCCAGCTTGCCAATGTCGCTAAATAAGCCAGCACGGCATCAAACATTTGCTCAGCTTTGGGTAGCGGCTTCACTAGGCGTGTGAGCCATGTAACTAGGGTTGCGTAGTTCAGATACAGCACGCCCCCTAACACAAGCGTGATACCACTCAAAGCCAGCGGGATATTGAAGCCTTGCCATAATTTTGCGGCTTGTGGAACGCTGTTTGGATCCATCGCCATGACTGCTGGTATGACTAAATGCTGGTTAATCCAATCCAGGGCAAAAACAGGCAGTAGGAAACTGGCGATGGCCAATCCCATCGCAGGTAGCCAAAGGGATTTTTTCTGTTCGATCGCTTTGGGTGGGTGGCTTTCATTCTCCTTGGTCGCTTGGCCAAAAAAGGGTTTGTAAAGTAGTGCGATGGCTAACGCCACCATCAGCGCATTAATCAGTAATAAGACCAACGAAATCCACGCAATGCCAGATTCCACACTGGATTTGTACATGTACTCCTTGCTCAAAAATCCGAGCATAGGCGCAACACCGGATTTGGATAAAGCGGCAATAACCGCAGCAATAAGGCTCAGCAGCAAGACGGATTTTAAGTTGCCGAGCTTTTCTCGCTCTCGAGTGCCCGTCGCTTTATCAATATTGCCGACCACCATAAAGAGTGCGGCTTTGTAAAATGAGTGGGCGAAAATAAACAACACAGCAGCGGTCAGCGCGACCTCGGTACCTAATCCCAGCAGCAGGGTTAATTTGCCTAATGCAACATTGGTGCTGTAGGCCAACATCAGTTTTAGATCGGTTTGCTTGAACGCCAGTAGCGCGCACCAAAGTGCCGTTACCGCGCCCACAATGGTTAAGCAGTAGAACCAAAAATCACTACTGGCATAAATCGGTGATAAGCGGGCCAAAAGATAGATTCCCGCCTTAACCATGGTCGCTGAATGCAAGTAAGCGCTCACCGGTGTCGGTGCGGCCATGGCATTGGGTAACCAGAAATGGAATGGAAATTGCGCAGATTTAGTGAATGCACCGAGTAAAACTAAAATCAGCGAAGGCATAAACCACGGATGTTGCGCGATGTGATCCGCGTGCTCAATGATGACGCTGATTTGATAACTATTGGCCATCAAGCCAAGTAAAATCAGTCCGGCTAACAGCGCGAGTCCTCCGGCCCCCGTGACTAAAAGTGACTGTAGGGCATTTTTGCGTGAAACCGGTTTGTCATGATTAAAACCAATCAACAGATAGGAAGTGATGGTGGTCAGTTCCCAGAAGATGAACAGCAGTAAAATATTGTCGCTTACCACCACGCCAAGCATGGCGAGCATGAAGAGAGTGAGGTAGAGATGAAATGAGAAGCGCGCTGCTTTCTCTTTCATATAAGCGAGGGCATAGATTTGAATCAAGGCACCGATGCCTGTGATCAGCGAGGCAAAAAGAAAAGAGAGCCCGTCAAGTCGGAAACTGAGATTCAGATCCAGCCCAGGAACCCAAGTGACTTGCCAAGCGTTACCGCCGGTTTGATGCCAATAAAACACCCACCCAAATAGAAGGATGGGTAAAACGGCGAAAGGAAGTAATCTCGCCGACACTGTATTTGGGGGGAGGGATGTATGCTTATCGAGTCCTGTCTTCAAGATGGCAGCCTCTTCGATGTCATATTAACGCCGCTCAGTGCGTCCTTGTTGCGACGTCCTGAGCGGGTACAGGTATCTACTACTTTGAAAAGTATAGGCTAATTGTTAATAGCGTCGAGTTCGTTGGTGGAAGCGTGACGCATGATCTACTTTGATTGTGAGTCAAAGGGTGTAGGTCGCTCATCAAAATGGCTGCGTTCTGAGTCAAAAGGCAGGCTGACGAGCGGTTGCTCATTAGTGAGCATGGCGTCGTAAACACAATCACCGATCGCATTTCTTGGGCAGATATAGAGGTTGGCACGCTCCAACATTTCACAGTGGCAGTGTGGGCAGAACTTTTTCATCACATCCTCCTTAGACTAAGGATCACAACGGTCTAGCCAACAGATGAAGGTCGGTTGACCAAACGTGGTATTAGTTACTCGGCTTTGATCGGTGAGACGAATCCCTCTGGCTTAAGAGCGACTAAAGAGCACTCAATCGACTGAACGATATTTTCTGCCGTATTGCCAATCACAAAGCCTGCAATACCGGTTCTAGCGAGAGTCCCCATCACTAGGATGTCGATATTCTCTGTCGTGACCCATTTAGGGATTAGCTCATCAGGTTTACCGTGTAGATGGTGTATCACCAACTCGCCTGTAATGCCTGATTCATCAATCAGTTGACGTAAGGCTTGTTCATGCCTGATTTTAGCTTGCGCGATTTCTTGTTCTATCTGCTGTTGATCCACTTGGATCCAGACATGATCATGCAGATAGTTTTCTAAATAGTATTCCCAGCAGGACACAATATGCAGGCGACTGTCACACGTATTGGCAATTGAGCGTGATAATTCGAGTAAACGCAATGCAAGCGCCTTTTGCTGCTCGGTCGTGGTGGCAGGGTCGATAGCAACCGCAACACGCCGATTGGCTTTTGGCTTGGCTAACGGGCGATGCAACCAAACCGGGCAAGGACATTTTCTCAGCAGTGTCATATCCAAAGCTTTAAAACCTTGCTGACTATGAGTCATAGGTTCCGCTTCTTTGATCAGCAGATCGATATGATGATTGAGTGCCGACTTAATAATAGCGACCGCGGGTTGCTCGCTGTGCTCAACCATTAAAGGAAAAGGGACCTCATCTTTCTCGATGTGGTGCTGTGAGCGACATGTGTCTATCGCTTCCATCAAGCTATTTAAAAAGGACTGCTCATAGGGTTCTTGATAGCGTTGTAAATCGGCAGGAAATGCTGGAAATGCAATTAAACCAGCAAGTTGACCACGGTTGTTGTCAGCAAGTTGAATCGCTTGCTCTAAGGCGTCACTGTCTCCTGGTAAGCCTTGAGTTGCAAATAAGATATTCTTAAATTTTTTCATAGCCAGCTCCTTGGTTGATTAAATATTAGCCATCACAGGAGATTATGTACTAGCGAGTAATTGTAAGGGTTTGTGTAACAATGAGACCAATTCTCATTAAACTACCAAGCTATCTTTTGTCTTTTGAAAGATTTACAACTGGGTAAGAAAACACTATCTTACGCCGCGTTATTTTTATTCAATCGATGATTTAAGGAACTCATGGCTGTTTTAGATATTCTGACCGCACCCGATCCGCGACTTCGCGTGGAGTCCAAACCTGTAACCGATATTGCTGCTGTGCAAACACTGATCGACGATCTATTGGATACCCTCTACGCAACCGACAATGGCGTTGGTTTGGCAGCACCTCAAGTGGGCCGAGAAGAGGCGATTGTGGTGATCGATTTATCGGAAAAGCGTGATGAGCCTTTGGTTCTGATTAACCCGGTTGTTGTCAGTGGTGATAACAAAGCCATGGGACAGGAAGGGTGTTTGTCGGTGCCAGAATACTACGCCGACGTTGAGCGCTACACCTCTGTGGTGGTCGAAGCGTTGGACCGTGATGGCAAACCGCTTAGAATCGAAAGCAGTGATTTTCTTGCCATTGTGATGCAGCACGAAATTGATCACTTGTCCGGCAATCTGTTTATCGATTATTTGTCACCACTCAAACAGCAAATGGCGATGAAGAAAGTGAAGAAGTTTGTTAAAAATCGCGCGCGTTAACCGCCATCTGCTGGACTAAAGCGAAAACAAGGCCACTGCTAGAGAGTGGCCTTTTCTTTACCCAAATTTACCAAGACAAAACGCTGCTTTACATTAGGTTGGTTACTCTAAAATAACCTTAATAGAAAAGTGGAATTGGTTATGGATAGGGTTAAATATGGCGTTTTAAGCGTGGTCGCGCTTGTCACACTGCTGTGGATTCAAGTGGAGCCATCATTACTCACCTCGGATAATTTCTTCCAATGGCGATCGGGATTAATACAGTATTCTGGCATTCTGTCTCTCATCCTGATGTCGACCGCGATGGTGCTCGCGCTGCGTTTGCCGATAATCGAGACTTGGACGCAAGGGTTGGATAAAGGATACCGCATTCACAAATGGCTCGGCATTGCCGCTGTGCTGCTTGGAGCGTTCCACTGGTTGGCATATCATTTACCTAAATGGTTGATTTCACTAGAGGTGATGTCGAAACCTGTCCGGTTTAATGGCTCTGGTCCGAATGCGAACTTGACGGGCTGGGCGCAGTGGCTGAAATCACTTAAACCACTGGCATTGGAAAGTGGCGAATGGGGGTTTTATCTATTACTCGCTCTACTTGTGCTCTCGCTTTGGTCTGTTGTTAAGTATAAACCCTTTCGCCTCACTCACCGCTTAATGGCTATCGTTTACTTGCTATTGGCTTTTCATTCGTTTGCGCTGCTAAAACGTGCCTATTGGGGGGAGCCTATCTACTGGCTGACCACCAGTTTTCTTGTGCTTGGCTCTTTAGCCGCTTTGTACAGCCTTGCGGGATTGGTCGGACGCCGAGCGCGTTACTCTGCGTCAGTAAAAGCGTTACGCTACTGTGCGTTAAGTCAGACACTGGATCTCACATTGGAAGCCGAGGCTAAGTGGCCAAGCCACCAAGCCGGGCAATTTGCTTATCTCTGTTTTGCCGGGGAAGAGCCGCATCCTTTCACTATTGCCAGCGCACCGAAACTCTTCTCAGCTTAGGTTTTTGATCAAAGAGCTGGGGGACTTTACTACCGGGTTACATCAACGCTTAAGTCAGGGGGATGTTTTGCAAATAGAAGGGCCGTACGGCAAGTTTTCGTTTACCGCTGAGCGGCCTCAAATCTGGATTGGAGCGGGCGTCGGTATCGCGCCGTTTATGGCAGGCCTAGAGTGGTTCGCCAGCCAACAAAGCCATCCGCAGACACATCTGTTTTTCTGTTGTCAGCAGGCAGAGCCACGGTTATGTGAGGAGCTTAAGCAAAAAGCGCAACAAGCCGGAGTGTCATTAACGGTCATGGACTCAAGCAAGGATCTACTACTCTCGGCGCAAAGTATTGCCCAGCAATGTGGGGATTTGCGTCAGTTCGAGTTCTATTTCTGTGGACCTGCGCCGTTTTCAAACGCATTGAAAAAAGCGCTCAAACCATATCGAGTGAAGGTTGATAAGGCTTTCCACGCGGAAAAATTTGTGATGCGTTAGAAATCAGTCAGCCCGTAAATCAGCGGGCTGACGGTTTTAGCGATTAAAAGCGATATTGGTAGTTAATAAACCAGGTATCTTTGCCTTGAGGATAGATACTGATATCACCCTGCAGGCGAGGAAAGAGGAGATGGGTCGTTGCCATCGACAAGAAGATGAGATTTACCCCAATCATATTATCGCGAAAAATCTCACCTTCACTTTTTTCATCTTCATCAATATTGATATTGTACAAGCCTAAGGCGCCTAGAGTTAATGCGCCGATGGCGCCAACTTTTCTATTTTCCATATCGAGTAGAAATAAGCCCGAGAGGCCTAAAAAGGTTCCAGCGGTGGCCGGATCTTTAGAGGCCCAATAAGAATAAGCCGCCGCCACCGACTCAATGAGTAGCATCGGGACGACCTCGTTAGATACAAAATTCCAATTTTGCTGAGTGGTACTATTGATTATATAAGGCTTTGTTCCTACTAAATCTGGAGTCAAAGCCAATGGCTGTTCGGCATATTGGGAAAGCGAGATTTGCAGAGAGTCAGAGAGAAACGGCTCAAAATTGATGTCTGAGTTGGTGAGGGCTATTTCACCCAATGCGTGGCAATTAACCGAGAATAAGAGAAGAAGCAACAGTTTTTTCATTGTCTATCCCTAACATTGAAATTTTTCACAGGGAGCGTTGACTCAATGAACAACGCTCCCCCTTTTGCTTAGAGGATATCTATTTAGAATAAATAGCTCAGATGGAAGTCAAAGCCACTACCATCAAATTTCTCTCCAGTCGAAGAGACTTTGTAATCAATGTTGGTGTATTTTGCGCCAACGGCAAAACGACCGATCGCTAGAGGAGCAAAAGCGTATTCGTACTGCACGGTAAAGCCTGCTGCGTCATCAAACTCGACTTCGCCATCGCAAACATTGGTTACTTTACACTCTAGTGTGACCGCCGTGTGGTAGGCGATACCTGCGCCAATTTTATGCTCGTTGAATGCTTTAAACGCGATGAACTCAAGCGGAAACGCGATCGAAAGTCACATCACCATTTGAGGCAGTGAGGCTATCAAACTTATAGCCGATGGTGCCACGTAATAGAAAATCTTGCGGAAGCGCTACATCGACACCACCGAAGAAAGAGACGCCTTGGTTCCCTTTGATTTTGTCGCTTTCGCCATTATCGTAAATGCCTTTAAACAGGTCATCACCGCCGAAACCATAACCAACTCCTAGTACGCCGGAAAGTCCGTTTGCATTCACTGAAGAAGACGCGATTAAGCCCAAGAGAAAAACTTTAGATAAAGCCAACTTTTTCACAGATAGTTCCTTATTGATATTTAACGTTTTTATAATATCTATACACATTACGATTACTTGTTGTTGTATTTGTGCTATATAGACAGGGCGAGAAAAATATCATGTAGTTAATTGGTTCAGTTTATAATTATTTTAAATATCAATGGTGACTCACAAAATTATTAGTTATTGATATTATTGTTTTTTTTGCTTATGTTCGTTAGCCCTATTTTTCTACACGCTTGACATCGCCATTGTTCAATTGTTAACCTCTCGACATCCTTTCTTTCGGAGATGACGCCAACATGGATATCTAACTTTCCTTATACCGATGATGTTTCATTCATTCGGCTCTTGGAGTTAGTTGGCGTAGTTGCGTTTCCGATTATCTTGATAATCTAAATTAGTTTAACCTTGTTTACCCGATACTCCGTGCTATTTGTGCGGATTAATACTCGGGTTAGAGGGTAATTTTAGCCGACTGACTTCTTACTGTTTTTAATAGTAAGGGGGTCTCATGCCCAATATTCATGCTCATCAGTTGAGCTTTCAATTAAATAGTGGTGAGTGGTTATTCCATTCGCTGGATCTTCATTTACCCGCTGGAAAAACGGGTTTAGTCGGGCGCAATGGCATCGGAAAATCTGTCTTGCTACAACTACTCATCGGCAAACTCACTGCAACAACAGGCCATGTTCACGTTGGTGCAACGATAGGCTATTTCGAGCAAAATTCTCAAGAGCAAGAACGTGATGCAACGATTGCGACCTACTTAGGCATGGCAGAAACCGCTTGCGGCTTTTCGCGCCATTGAGGCTGGGAGTGTGGACACTGAACACTTTACCCAACTTGGTGAGCAGTGGAACATCGTTGAAACGATACAAAGCACATTAGATGAGCTGAGAATCACGCTGCCACCTGATGCGAGCTGCCGTGAACTGAGCGGCGGGCAGTTTACTCTTTTAAAGCTCAAGCGCTTGTTTCTGGCGTCAAGTGATGCCTTAGTGTTGGATGAGCCCACCAATCATCTCGACACATTGAGCAGAGAGTGGCTGATAACTCAGTTGCGAAAAGAACAGCGTCCAGTTTTAGTCGCCAGTCATGATCGCGCTTTGTTGATGGAGATGGATCGCATCGCGCGTTTGACTTCAGAAGGGCTGCATTGGTTTGAAGGTAACTATGCGGCGTACCATAGTCAGTGGCAATTACAGCAACAAGCACTAGAGAGAAAAGTCGCCCAACTGAAAAGTGAGCAAAAATCGATTGCTCGAGAGTTGCAAAAAAGCCGTGAAAAAGCGCAACAGCGCGCAGCTCAGGGGCGCAAAGCGCTAAGAACAGGTAGCCAGCCGAAGATATTGATGGACGGCAAAAAAAACAGTGCGGAAAAAAGTCGCTCTGCAGCTGTCATCAATGGGCAAAATCAACTGAAACGTAATCAGCAGCAGTTGTTGAGTTTGTCCGCAAAACGAGTGCGTGAATCGCCAACGGTAATCTACCTGACTGATGTTGAGAGCAGCAAAAATCGGCAGCTGCTGAGTGTTGAGCGTTATCGCTCTTGCGGTGCAAATCATCCGTTATTGGATTTTCAAGTTAGGCAATTTGAGCACCTGCGCCTAAGTGGTGCCAATGGCTGTGGTAAAAGTCGCTTACTCAAAGCGATCGCGGGGTTGCATCAAGAGTATCAAGGTCAAATCAAGCTCAACACATCGGTGGTTTATTTAGATCAAGATTACCGTTTGCTTGAGCTTGAACGCAGTGTGCTGGAAAACCTCGTGGATTTTTGTCCAAGTTTAGGTGAGGGTGATGCTCGTTTGCTGCTGGCTGGGATCGGCTTTCGTGGTGACTCAGTACATCGCAAAGCGCGACATCTGAGCGGTGGGGAAAAAATGAAACTAGCGATGCTGATGGTTAGCCATGTTGACGGCGATCCTTTGCTGCTATTGGATGAACCGGATAACCACTTAGATATCGAAGCGAAAACAGTCTTAGCCACCGCGCTGCGCGACTATCGGGGGCTTTGATTCTCGTTAGTCACGATGACTATTTCGTTGAGGCCGCAAAATTGGACAAAGAGTGCAAAGTGGAGTCGCTCGGCTAGTGAGGCGTTATGGTCAAAGGTAAGTGCTCTGTCAAGGATGACGGAGGCGGAATTTGGGCTAGACTTAAGGTTAATGAGCAATTATGAGCAAAGAGGAAATTGTGCAACGGAATCTGCAGTCGATGGACGTGAAATATGAGAAGCGAAGAGTCGCGCTGCTGCACTCGCTGAAAATTCTCGATACAGAGCGAGAAGAGCGTTTCGAGCGTTTTACTCGTTTGGCTAAATTTATCGCTGGCAGTGATATTGCCTTGATAAGTCTGGTCGACAGTAATCGGCAGTGGTTTAAGTCTCGTGCTGGCTTGGATGTGTGTCAAACAGACAGAGACTCTTCTTTTTGCACTCACGCAATCCAAGGTTCTGAGCCGCTGATTATCAGCGATGTATTTGATGACCAGCGTTTTAAAGATAATCCCTTAGTTCTACACGAGCCTTTTATACGTGCCTACGCTGGTTTTCCTATCGCTATTGATGGTATTCACCGTCTTGGCACTCTGTGTGTTATTGATAAAAAGCCGCACCAACTTTCGACTGAGCAGGTACAAGCACTCAGTGATTTGGCGCGTATTCTGGAGACCGAGCTTAAGAGCAGTGGATTAGCGATTGTCGACGAGCTCACTGGTTTGATGAATCGACGCGGCTTCTATCAAGAAGCGCTGCGCATATTGTCGGTCAGTAGCCTAAGTCATGACGGCTATACGCTGATCTATTTTGATCTCGATGGTTTTAAGCAGATCAACGATCAGTTCGGTCACGATGTTGGCGACGAGGTACTGCGGCAATTTTCTTACAGTTTGGCTGAGTCGATTTGCTGTTCTCAGGATGTGGCTTGTCGATTAGGCGGCGATGAATTCTGTGCTCTGGTTCAACATGGTGGCCATTATGATGTGGCTAGCACCATTCAGCGTTTGGAGGAGAGCCTTAACTCTCAAGGCGAATTGGGTATTCCGCCAATTGAGTACAGTTGGGGAGCGGCTACACGGTTGCAACATCTCTGCGGAGACTCGGTTGAAGCGTTGCTCTCTGAAGCAGATGAGGCGATGTATCTTTGTAAGAAGCAGCGGCGTAAATTGCGACAAAGCTCAGTCTCCTGAACCTCATTTTCAATGACAGCCAGTCTCAGTGACTGGCTTTTTCTTCGCCTAAAGTATTATTCATTCATTGCTTAATTAGCTTGTTCTACTTTAATTGTGTTCTAAAATGAAAGAGTCAGAAAAAGTGAGAGGTATCTGCTTAACACTTTGGACGATGCGTGAATTAGAACGACTTCAGTCGTCTGGCTTATAGAATTTTTCGAGCGTTGGAGATGAGGCTAGCATTTACCAAGTCGGTTTTATTTGCGCAAGGATGAATGAAGATGAAATGGTTGAATAATTTAACGATAACGCAAAAAATGAGTAGTTTGGTCGGCGCACTGCTCAGCCTCATCATTCTTGTCTCTGCATTTGCGGTGACTAAAATGGAAAAAGTTGCTCTAGAGATAGGCAGCATCGCCAATAATAATATTCCTTTGACCAAAGTCGTCACTGACTTAACGGTTCACCAACTTGAAAGTGCAGTCATGCTGGAAAAGTTGCTGCGCTCCTCTCAGATCCCGCTTGAGTCCTCTGTGAATGAACAACAGCTATATCTCAACAAGTTGCGACTCGGTGTTGACAAGGGGCGGCTAGAACTAGAGAAAGCCAGCCAGGCGCTAAACATCGCTTTTCAACAAAGCGTCATGCCAGAAGTTCAACGTTATTTACAAAACTTAGAGCGAGATTTTCACGCGTTGCAGCAAGAACAAGCAAGTTTTGAGCGTCAACTAAATAAACTGCTGGAAGAGTTGGATAAAGGCGTTGCTGCGACTGAACTCGTTACCTTAGCCACCGAGTTAGAATCTTATGCAGAGCAAATGGATCATCATTTAGTTGAGGTGCTGGGCAAAATTGAAGCGGCAACGATTCAATCAATCCATATTGCCGAACAGGAAGAAAAAGAAGCGCTTAGTGGCATGTTGCTCCTTTCTTTGTTTGCGTTAGCGTTCGGCGCAACATTGGGTCTGTTGTTTAGCAAGCAGATTGTTAGATCGGTGGCCTATGCAAGAAATCTCGCTTACAAAATCGCTCATGGCGATCTCACCCAGCGAGCTCAGGTGGATTCCAAAGATGAAATCGGTCAGTTACTAACACACATGAACAGTATGGCTCAAGCGCTTGAAAGCATGGTCGGAGAGGTCATGGATAGGGCCAACACAATAGCTTCGACGGTGGTTGAATTAAATGCTGTTGCTGAAAGCAACAGACGTTCTGTATCGAAACAGCAGCAGAATATGGATCAAGTAGCGAGTGCGATGCATCAAATGGCC
Organism: Vibrio cidicii; assembly: GCF_009763805.1. Classification (NCBI taxonomy): domain Bacteria; kingdom Pseudomonadati; phylum Pseudomonadota; class Gammaproteobacteria; order Vibrionales; family Vibrionaceae; genus Vibrio; species Vibrio cidicii. Next base: position 1,201,907 of record NZ_CP046803.1, read on the forward strand.
GCGAGCATTACCGAGGTTGCTAGTAGTGCCGAAGAGGCCACGATGTCGACAGCAAGAGCGGATGAAAATGCCAAACAAACTTGCGTTGTGATTAGTCAAACCCAGTCCCTGTCTAAAGAGTTAGTGGAAAGCGCGCAAAGTTCGCAAAAAATCATAGAAGAGCTACAAACTAGTACCGAGCAGATCCAAAACTTTGTCATGGTGGTCGAAGGTATTGCTGAGCAGACTAACTTGCTCGCGCTGAATGCGGCAATAGAAGCGGCTCGTGCTGGTGAACAAGGACGAGGCTTTGCCGTGGTGGCGGATGAAGTGCGTGCGCTTGCCTCGAGAAGCCAACACGCGACACAGGAAATCGGCAATCTGATCAACACCCTGGTTGTGCGCGCTGGTACGGCGGTAGATATGATCCACTCTAGCGATGAAAAGATCGAGAGTAGTTTTGCGTCTATCGAAGAAGCGAAAGCGCAGTTGGATGTGATTTCAAATGCGCTTGCTGAATTGATGGAAGCGAATACCCAAGTTGCAGCAGCGAGTGAAGAGCAGGCGGTATCTGCCGAAGAAATAAGTAGCAACCTCAACGGTATTCGCGACGCTGGTGAAATTGTAATGATGAGTTCAAATGAGACATCCCAAGCCAGTGAGGACTTAGCGCAGCAAGCACAAGCATTGAAAATGCTTATGGGCAAGTTTGTAGTCAAACAGTCAATATGAATAAAGCCGCCGCTGGCCCACAGAGTGAGCGGCGGCTTTTCTTTGCCCTTCATACTGAGCGCTGATAGCGCACTTATGGCATTGGTGCCCAAGTCAGTGTTTCCCCATTACTTAGCTTGGCCATCAGAGTGTGTGGCGCGAGTACTTCTCCTCCTGTTAGCTTAAACGGCTGCGCGCTAAAATTCGCACTGAGAATCGAGCCATCACTATAGCGCGTTTGCTGCACTTGGCCTTGCTTATCCAGCCAGCGAAAATCGACCAAGGCTTTATCCCACAACTGCTCATGCAAGGGCAAAAAACCTTGTTGATAGTGCTTGAGCTGCTCGATACGCGCGGAGTTTTTATGCGTTTCATCACGGCTTAAATGCACCATCGCCGGAGTGTTAAACAGCATGGCACGCAAATCACGCACGGCTTTGACATTCGAAAACTTCAAACTGTCGCTGTGCCAGTGGTGGTTACTGATCAGCTCGTCATGAAACACCGTTTGATAGAGCGGCACTTTGTACTCTGGAGCAAACAGTAAGCTGCGGTAGGGCTCTTTAACTTGCGCTGATTTAAAGAAAAAATCCGGTTTTTCATCGGGGTACCAGTTCCCCAGATAATAGGGTGACTGCTTGTCACTCTTCATCGCTTGGTCTGTCCAGCCAAAGCCGACCGTTTCCATACCATGAGCAAACACCAGCCCTTGAGTGGTCAGGGCATTGCCATCTTCCGAGCCCAAAATCAGGTTTGGCGTGTTTGCAATATCCTGCATTCGGGTGTTAAAGGCGGCTAGCATCGCGGTTTCGTTGCTGAGCGAGCGGTAATCTTCCCGCGCCATGGCGGTGCCATCCACATCGAGAAACAGGCTGTTAAAGCGCCCGAAATGGAGAATGTCTTGCACGCGTTGTTTGACGTAACCGAGTTCACAGGCGGGATTGAGATAAAAGCCGTTACCGCGAAAGCCCAGTTGCAACGTGCCATCAGCTTTTTCAATCGCGCAGTTTTCGCGCATACGATCCGGCAGCTGCGCGGTCAGCCAACTGTCATTGATGCCTTTTTCAATCGCAGTATTGTATGAGTCATACACGCCAATCAAATAACCGGCTTGTTTGGCGCTATCGACCACTTGCGGCTGATAAAAGGCTGGCATCCAGTTATCAAGACCTAGCCAGAGTTTGCTTAATCCTGCTTGCTGAAGGGTGCTGATCATGGGTTGCGCTAACCCTTGTCCCCATTGATCGCTTGGTTTGAGGTATGCGCCAGCATGTTCAGTCAGCCACGCTTTGCGCTGCTGCGCGGCTTGGTACTGCGCTTGAATGGACGATGGGGCGGCGCTGAACTTTTGGTTCAAGGCTTGGTTTATCTCTCCGACCAGCAATTTTTTCTGATACTGATTGAGCCAATCTTGGCCTTTTTTTAGGCTCGCCAATTCCTTTTGTAATTCTGGTGAAGGGGTAAACTCAGAGCGCCAAAACCAATCGCGCAGTCCCCACCAATCCCGCACATCTTGCACTGCGATTAAATCACGCCCGAACAGATAGACGTGGCTTGCACCCATCATTTTTTCGATCTGCGGATTTGCCTTGCGTTTTTCCGCAAGTGAAACACGCAGCCCCGCGGCTTCGCGCCAGTCGCGATAGGCTTTGGCTCCGGCCAGCATCTCATCGCCCACGGTGATGCGCATGCTAAAAGGCTCACTTTGGTTCAGCGGGGTAAACCAGTGCTCGGCTTGTAAGTCCAACTTATTTTGCTGCTCACTAAAGTGCAGTTGGTTATTGGTGGCGTTGAGCAGTTGATAGCTGATGAAGTGTTCGCTCTGCTGCGCGCTCCAGAACGGCATTTTGAGATCTTGCGTGGTATTGGCACCCGAATGATTGTCTATCAAATAACGTGTCCAAGTCGGGTTATCGGTTGGCACTCGCATTCCTTCGTCAAACGGCAGCAACAGCGTTTGGGTCGATGCTTCACTGAGATCAAACCAACGCAGTGCTTTCGGAGCTTGGCGTTCAATCCCAACAGCACTTGGCCAGCGAAAATGGATGTTCAACCCTTGTTGTAACTGTGCAGACACTTGCACGCCACTTGGCTTGAGTGTCCATGTAGCTTGCTCGGCGCTTTGCGTTACTTGCGTTGCCTGTTGAGTCTGCCCATCAATCTGTAGGCTGCCTTGGTTGATGGTGAAAGTTTGCGAGTCTTGCTTGAGGATGATGGCCAGTGTGTCGGGGTCAATCTGCCAGTGCTGATCGCCCTGTTCTAAGGTCAACGCAAAGCTCGGCGCGCTCACCAGCAGCAGTAGCCCCAGTGGGGAAAAGGTGAATTTCATATCGGTCTCCTATCGAATAACCCAGATATTTAACCTTGTCCGTCGATAGGTTTTGTCACCAGTATGTCTTTCTCACTTTTGCCTGAACTTAGTCAATCGGTATCGTCAGGCGCTGCATTTGCTCAACGCGAATAGTACCTTGGTATTCACTTTGAGTGATGCTGAGGCTACGCCAGCGTGCTTGAGAAGGGGCTGTGGGTGGGGCAGGGGGCTGATCACGGTTGATGGTTTGTGAGTGCAGCAGGGTAAAGTTTTGATCAAAAAATTGCCAACGAGCCAGTGACGATGCGCAGCCCGAAGGCGTGGCGGGGAAGCGGATAGTGAGATCGGTCGCGCTGGATTGTTCAATCCACGGTGTGTTGGAAGGGGCAGAAATCAGCAGCGCCATGCGTTGCTCGCCAAGCGTGAGCCAATAGACACCTGCGGCATACGGCGAAAGCAGATCGCGACTTTCCACTTCGGCGTAATCGGCAGGCGCAAGCTCCGCTTCTAACACCGTTGCACCTTGTGCAGAAGTCAGACGCACCGCCAGCGGCTGGGTGAGGTTTTCAGCGCTCAACCTCACTTGGTAGCCTTGAAAGGTCTGATTGAATTTATGGATAAAAGTCACCGCAATCGCGAGATCGTTAGGTGATGTGCTTGGCAGTGCTTGTCCACATTGAGTTTGACTGAGAATGGCCTCTTTGATTGGTTGCCAAAAAGCCTCGGCTACGGGCGTGGTAGACAGTGTGTGGATGAGCTCGTGCCACGCTTGCGTGGGATGCCCCTCAGCCAGTTGCTGGTAACTGGTTTGCAGCGGTGTGGCGCGAAACCAAGCGTGGGTGGGGCTTGGCGGCGTTTCCGCTATCGCGGCGCCGCTTATTAACGCGCTGAGCATGCCAAGTCGCACGATGTGATTGTAAAAAGAGGCGCAGATCATACGGCCGCTCCTTTGAGGCGATAACCTACGCCGCGCAGGGTCTCGATATCCAGTTGCGGCAGTTTTTGTCGCAAATGCAAAATGTGGTTATCCACGGTGCGTGTGGTCGGGAAATATTGATAACCCCAAATAAGATTGAGCAGCTCATCACGGTGATAAACGCGCCCCGGATTTTGCAATAGCATCAACAGCAGTTGAAACTCTTTCGGTTTGAGCTCAACCGGCGTTTGGTTATGCAGCACAGATCGATTAGCCACATCGACCACAATATCGGCGTAGCTGAGCACGCTACTGCCGAGCGGGCGCAGTTGCGCTTCGATGCGTGCCAGCAACTCTTGGTGGGAAAAGGGCTTGAGCACATAATCTTTCGCCCCCGCTTTGAGCCCTTCAATCCGTTGCTCCACTTCAATTTTGGCGGTCAGTACGATCACTGGCAGGGCTTTAAGCATCAACCAGTGCGGCAGATGTTTCAGGCTGTCACCATCGTGCAATTGCCGATCCAAAATCACCAGATCGGTACTGAACCAGTGCTTTTCGACCTGTTGGCTCTGCGTTACCCACTCGCATGCATAACCATGGTCATGCAGATAATCGCGCAGACCTTGGCCGAGTAAGGTGTCATCTTCAATCAGCAAAATACGCTTCATAGCGGCAGCTCCAAAATACAACGGGTTGGATGACGACGGATAACCAGTTTGCCGCCCATTTGGGTGATGAGTTTTCGCACCAACTGTAAGCCAACGCCCATGTTATCTGTGTTTGGGCGAGAGTGAGTGTCTTGATGCCTCGAAAGTCGTTTGCACAGACGTTGGTAGAAAGAGGGAAATTCACCGCAATCTTCCACTTCAATATGCAGCGTTTGTGCAACCACGCTCACCGTAAGGCGAATAGGCGGCGCGCCATGTTGCTTGGCATTGCTGAGTAAGTTGGTGATGCACAGCCCAAGCCAGTAATAAGGCAGTTCGAGCATTGGGTCGTGTTTAAGATGAAGCTCAACCTCAAAGCCCTCGATACAATGCTCGATAAAGTCACTCAACTGCGCTGGGTGGCGCGCTATGGTGTCGTGGCTCGGGCTCAAGTAGTGGCGACTGGTTTCGCTCAGTTGTGCTAGCCGCTGATGATCGGCCATTAATCGCCCTAAGCTCTCTTGTGCCTTGGGGGATAACTCATCAAATTGGCTGCGTAGTGATTCGACGGTAAACCCTAAACTGGTGATGGGCGTGCGCAGTTTCGTGAGTCAGCAGTTGCAAAATAAAGCGCCGCTCGCGCCCTTCTTGATAGCGCAGCCAAAGTGAACGCAGCGCAGCGCCAAACGCAAGCAACACGCCGATCACCAAACCGCTATACAGCAACGCATGACTGCTAACGCGCTGATTAAAGCAGAGGTTGCTGTAACGCTCATCGCAAGGCTTTTGCGCTTGATAAGGCTCAAGTGTGAATGGCAGTGGTGCGGTGAGTGCGCGCCACTGCACGCTCGAAAGCACATGCCAGCCCGCTTCGCTGCTGAGCCACAGCTCATCATTTGGCGCAAGATACAGGCGAAAGCCGTTGAGCAGTGCATCTACCCCCGCAGCGCCCGGTCGTTGCCACAAGGTATGTAACGGATGATAACGGCTCGCCAAGGTGAAACGTGTTGGGTGCGCAGAGGCAAAGGTTGCCTGCTCTGCATCCGGTAAGTGTTCAATATAGCGATCTGCGTAGCTGCCTCCCGCCGGATGTTGCCACGCAACACGCTGAAACCACTCTGCGCCGAGCGGTGTTTGGCGGCATAACGCCAACTCAAATTCGACCGCTTTCGCCAAATACGGCGAAGAGGAGTTGAGCGGCTGGCACTGCTTGGCCGTGGCGGCTAAATCTGCGATGTCTTGCCACGTATATTGAGTAAAATCAGGATATTGACTGTGACTGCTGAGGAGCGCTAACGGGTATTGATTGAGGGTTTGGCTCGCCACCAGTGGCGTGCTTTGCTGCTCAAGCGCTGCGCGATAAAAAATCGACCAACGCTGAGTTTCAGGCAGGTCAATACTGGCCAGTGCGGAAGCAGCCCATAAGCTACACAGTAAGAGGCTTAACCAGCGGTGAGTCAGCAGCAACGTCATGATTTAAATACTTAGTATTGGGTTCATGCCAATAGTAGCCGCTTCATCACAAGATTTGTAATCCGAGTGTCAACAAAAAGGAAAGAGGAGGGAAGTTGGCAGCAAAGTCAACCTTGTTGTCGGCTTTGGAATGATGCTGCTATTTGTTACCAGAAAAATCATCGGGTCACATAGAGTGTCATCCATAATTTAAGCCTACCAGTAAACAGGATTTGCTATCGCTTCTAAGCATGTGGGTTTACCGCTGATCGGGGTGATCGCTTTCCCTGTTAACGATTGAGCAAGCCAACCTTCAGGATAGGACAAAGTCAATGGTGCTTGAATCCTCTCTTCATCAATCGCAGTAAATCCGACTTTGGAGTAAAAGCGAATATCGCCGTAGGTCATAACAATACTGACACCTTTTGCTTTTAACGTCTCTAATCCAAAACGGATCAGAGCTTGTCCAATGCCTTGACCGTGCCATTTCGTTGCCACCGCTACTGGCGCGAGAAGAAACACGTTTTCCTCATTAGGAAATGAGAGCTTGGAGAAAAGGATGCTGCCGACAACGCGTTGGTGGTCATCACATGCGACAAACACGAAAAGATCATCTTCTTGAAGGGGTTGGCTGAGAAAATCGGAGACCAGCTTTCCGATCACAGTGCCTTCTTCTGATCCTTCAGAATCAGAAAAGGTGTTTTGGAACAGGTTGATAATCTCTGGTTTTTGTTGTGATTTGTATAAAGAAAAATTCATTCTTGAGTCTCTAGTGGTTAAGTTTCAAAACAAAGTACTGATAAGTAAAATCTTTGGCAGCACTTCGTTCATAGATAGCAATCTCCTTTTCTATGTCAGACAAGGCTTGGGAGTTTGTCAGCCGAAGTTTTAACTCTTGGACGCGGTTTTGCAGCGGTAACCAGTAGTTTTGCCATGCATCGATGCCTAATGAGAAATGCTCCATCACTTCATACCCCAGCTTTTTGAAAAGCTTGATTCGAGAAGGTATCGATTGGATATCTGGGTATTCGGATTGCCAAAATTGTTGAGCTTCCGGTTCTGGATTCTCAGTGAGCCAGACCAAATCACTGACCATCAAGATGCCGTTATCGGCTAAAAAAGGTTTCCACTGCTTGAGTGCTTTCTCCATACCCATGATGTAAACACAGCCTTCAGCCCAAATCGCATCAAAACTTTTCGCGGCAAAAGGGAGTGCGGTCATGGAACCCAAGACTGGGGATATCCGCTCTTTCCATGGCGAGTGCTGGCGTTGCTTCTCAAGTTGTTCAATCGCGATGGGTTCATTATCGACAGCAGTAATGTGCGCCGAACTGTTTTCTGCCAGCAGGAGAGTTGAAAGGCCCGTTCCGCAGCCGACATCGAGGATATGCTGCATGCTTTGTATCGACATCAAGGAAATGGCTTTTAAGGTATCTTGCTCGCTACCGGGGCTCCAGCGTTGCAAAGTGGCAAAAACTGTCATGAAATCTTGCATATAGCTGTCATGTTCATTCATATCTTTCGATAACCATTTTAATCGGAGCGCCTCTTTTTCACTGTAACCTTGCGTGTTGAGCCAGATTAAGTAAGCGTTTGGCGCATGTTTACTGAGAGAGTGGTGTAACTCTCTTTGTGGACGTTCGCCGAGCAAGGCTAAAAGCAACTCACGAGCGCGAACTTTTTTCTCAATTTCATCATCGAGTTGGCTTAAACGACTTTCCAATAGGCTTCGGTCTAGTTTCGCCTGTAAGCACTCTTCACACTCTTTTAATGAAAGCCCCGCACTCTGAAGCTGTTGGATAAGAAACAGTTGCTGCAGATCACTCTCGCTGTAGTAGCGATAGCCATTGTCAATACGTTGCCCCCGAATCAATCCTAATTTCTCGTAGTAAAGTAGTGTGGTTCGAGAGAGCCCCGCCTTGACCGCTAATTCTGAAATTAAATACATGTTTGATCTGACCTCAAGAGGCTGAAGATGTGGTTAGTATGAACTGTAGAGCTATAGACAGGTCAAGCAGCATTGAGCAATTTTTTACGTACACAGTCAGCCTAGTGAGCGGATCTTTCCTCATGATTGAGATAGTATTTTGCGAGAAATCGCGCATAATTCTGCTATCCAACACTCACAGAAGAAATGACTTATGACTGATTTCCAATATTACTTTCACCCACTGCCTTGTTTTAACTGTAAAAAAACTACCGTCAGCACGGATCTGGGTTGGTTAACGGCAGCGATGAAAGAGGATGTGTTAGCGCAAGTGGCCGTAATTACTGCACAAGACAATGTGGAACCTGATCTGGCGGTCAACGTGACTTGTACCAAAGAAGAAGCGCGTGATTACTTGTTGCTTAACTTCTACGGCTACTCAGAAGAAGAGCTGGTGGATCAAGTGGAAGAAGAAGATGAACAAGAAGTTGCGGCTGAAATCGCCGATCTCACCGCAGAAGGTAACGAGACAATCGTGTTCGAACACGAAATTGCCCTACAAAGTTGTACCGATTGCGATAGGGATAGTGAGTGACACGGAGCGAAATGAGTTAGCTTAAACGCGCTTTTCAGTTCAAAAAATAGAAAATCCCTCAACGTTGGTTGGGGGTTTTTTGTTTCTAGAGCAGAGCCTTAAATCTCGCTCCACACTATTTCCTCGTTAATGTGGCGCATAGCTGACGTTGTACAAATTTGTTGCTAAGCTATTGGTCAGACCAGATAAGGTCATGGATGAAATGCCTAACTAAAGGCAATAAAGGGAAATTTTGGTGAGATTACATACAATTCAAGGCTACATCCAGATCATGTATTTGGCGGAATATCCTGACAAACTGATGCTCTTGGATGGAGCAAGCCGGGCCGATATTCCCTATCTTAAGCAGTTTATTGAGCACGAGTTGGGAAAATCATTCTCCGACCTCAAAGTGGTGGTGGTGACGCACATGCATCCGGATCACGCGGGTGGAGCCCATCTTCTGCGACGTTTGACAGGGTGCAAACTGGTTTCGGCTGACAAAACGCACGATTGGTATCACGGCTGGGATGGATTTTTGATGCATTTAACCGATCTAGCGCTAGCACGTTGGATGGCTAACCGACTGAAAAAGCCAAGGCGTAATCTTTGGTATTCGAGACGGCTTAAACCGGACTACCGCTTGTGTGACGGTCAAGCGATTCCGGGCTTTGAAGATTGGCAAATATTAGAAACGCCGGGGCATACCGATCGCGACCTATCGGTCTATCATCCTCAGCAAGATATTCTCTATGTCGCCGATTTAATGGTGGAAGTGAAAAAGCATCTGATTGCGCCTTTTCCAGTTTTTCATCCCAATAAGTATCGTGCATCGCTTAAGCGAGTGTTCGAAATGCAGCCGAAAATGCTACTTGCTGCGCATGGTGGACAAGTCGTATTTGATGAGGTTGCTTATCAGCACATTCTGAATACCGCACCGCGTAGCCCTGCAACACATTGGCGGGTAACGAAAGTTAAGCTGAGAGGGTTAGTTGGTTCGATAGGGCGTTTTGCTGTTGGCAGCAAGAAAGGTAGTAAAAGAGAGTGAGGAGGAGAAAATCTCCTCCTATTCAACTCAAGAGGCTAATACGTGAGACTGACTTGGGTCCACTAGGACTTTATCTGACATGCCTTGGCGGCCCAACAACATCATGTAGGTCATATCTTGACGGTTACTAAGGGTGATCTCAATCGGCCACTCTTGGTCTCCCATCCGCAATAGGGTTTCGATCACACAGCGGTGTTCAAAGGTTCCGTTGGAAGATTTCACTTTTCTGCATGCTTTAAGAGGCGCACTGCAACGCACAATTTTTTCCAAATGATAGACATCAGGATGAAGGTCAAACTCGACATACTTTCTGCCTTTCTTTCTCAGACAAAGCAGATTATCAACGTGCAGAGAAGAAGTCTGCGCGCCAGTATCAATTCGTGTCTCTAAGTGAGTAATCCCTAACTCTGGTAAGCAGACAGCTTCAGTATTTCCGATGATCAATTTCTGAGTCATTGTATATATCCAAGCTTGCTACGCAATTTTAAGTATAGTGAAAGGCTCGCTTTCACCGCGGATGATTATCCTTTGCCTCGTGTGCGATTGGCATTTGGCTTCGCGTTCTTTTCGATAAACTCATAGATCATGCCTGCGATGTCCTTTTGCGTGGCTTTTTCGATCCCTTCTAGGCCGGGAGAAGAGTTCACTTCCATGACCACTGGGCCGTTTTTCGACTGGAGAATGTCCACACCACAAAGGTTCAGTCCCATTGCTTTGGCCGCATTGATCGCGGTCGCACGCTCTTCTTTGTTCAGACGAATCAGTTGCGCCGTTCCACCACGGTGTAGATTGGAGCGGAAACTCACCCTCTTTCGCCTGACGCTTCATCGCGGCGATGACTTTGTTCCCCACCACAAAACAGCGAATATCAGCGCCTTTGGCTTCTTCGATAAACTCTTGCACCATGATGTTGGCTTTCAGTCCCATAAAGGCTTCGATAACGCTCTCTGCCGCTTTGCTGGTTTCAGCCAATACCACGCCGATGCCTTGAGTGCCTTCAAGAAGTTTGATCACCAGCGGGGCTCCACCAACGTTTTTGATCACGTCTTGGATGTTGTCTGGATGATGTGCAAAACCAGTGCGTGGTAAGCCAATGCCTTTGCGCGATAACAACTGCAAAGAACGCAGTTTGTCGCGCGAACGGCTAATGGCGACCGATTCGTTGATACAGAAGGTTCCCATCATTTCAAACTGGCGAACCACTGCAGTACCGTAGAAGGTGACTGAAGCGCCAATGCGTGGAATGACAGCGTCATACTCCGGCAATTCTTCACCCTTGTAGCGAATCTTAGGGTTGTTGCTCGTAATGTCCATATAGCAGTGCAACGTGTCGATGACATCCACTTGGTGTCCACGTGCTTCACCAGCCTGCTTTAAGCGAGTGGTGGAATATAGACTCTCATTACGAGAAAGAATAGCAATACGCATGGCATTTCCTTAGTAAGTCATGACCAATTTCAAATCATTTAAGAATAAAGCGAACGGGTTTAAATGATGTGACATACCCCTTAAATAACGCGGGCAAAAACCATTCGTTCACACGATTCAGGATTGTGGTAGAACACCACATCGTTTTTGAGGTGCGCACCTTAGATTTTTTTAACTAGCGATGAAAACGAAAAAAACTCATCGTAAGGACAAAAATATTCTATCAACGTGGCATCCCTTACGGCTAATGATTGTCAAGTGAAAAAGGCGTCGGATATTAGAAAAATTGGTTATGGTAGCGTGAGTTACAACTGGTCCGATTAGACTTCTGGCCGTCTGAAGTAGTTTATAAGCGGATGATGCAACAAGTGGCTAGCTACCTGTTTAGTAATAATAGAAGAGGGAACAAATTTGGTGCGATTGTTTTTCTTCTATCTATGTTCTTAGATAGGAGTGACAGTGCGTAGTCGGTAATCGATCTCGCCAAACAGCCCACCTCATTTCTTGAACGTTTATTAACCATTGGTAGCAACTTAATCGATCTCGATAAGGTTCTCTAGGACTGAAGGTTGAAAATGTGCAAAAACACAACTTTTTGTGCAGCGATCTTGCTGGCGGGATAAAATAAAACCCCGCCTGGTTTCCCAGACGGGGCTTATTCTCTTTCGCAGCAATCCAGCTACTGATAGTGCTCCCTGCATCTATCCATGATATTGGCTAAATCCTTTAACCTAATCCTTGTTACATCGCCTTCCTAGCGGTGTCCTTGCTGGCCTGTCATCCTGACGGGCGTAACTCTATCCCAGAGTGTCACTTCCTTGCTGATAACTCATCCTAAGTCATCAAATCTTCATCCTGAAGATACCCAATCCTTTAGGCTTTGTCCTGTTCCCGCCAACATCCTGTTGACGGACCTAGTATTGATTTTTTACGTAACGCTGACAATTGCTGTTGTGGAAAATAATTAGAGAGAAAAAATGCCATTTGAAAAAAAATTATATAAAAACAATAGTTTGTGGCTTTTATTGGTTGTGGTCTTAGCTGAGAATAGTAGAAAGGCTTACATCTCTTGTAAGAGATCTCGCACAAAGTTGATGGCCAAAGTCGTTATTAACCTTTTTGCTTCTATGGAAAAAATGCTTCGGCAGTCACACTCATCGTCGATGAATGAATGCGGAGTGGGTGTGCCGTTATTAAAAATGAGGCTGTTGGACTGGCATGACAATTGTGTGAGTTTTAATCATCAGGAAAGCGGAACAAAATTGCCATTTTTCTGTCATATGAGCTGAGTAGATTAGAAGTTGCCATGACAATAGGTACCATCAGGGTTCAAAAAATGAGTTGCAACTTTTGGTGATTTGTCATTAACTTGTGAAGTTACTCACAGCCAAAGTCGAGGTTACCCGATATGTTATCGGAGCAAATAAACCTCAGAGAAAATAGATAAGCCTATATTTAGGCAGATAATTTAAGGAGATTGCTATGAGAAAAGTGAGAAGAGCTCAGCTTCATCGCATCCGTATCCAATATTGGAAAGATGTGAAAGATGCATCTAAAAAATCTTGCTAAGTAGTTAAAACCGTAAACCGTTAAGTCAATACCGTAATAAATCAGTCATACCAAAAAATCGAGCTGGCGTTGGGACGAGTGATCCCCACAACTGCCAGCTCAAATATCTCTTCATCTAGTCAGTTTTATCTCACCAGAATCCGATTTTGTATCAAGATCTTAAATAGATCTTACAAGTAGTTTGCGTCAGCTAGCTCGCTTGCTAGAACCGATTTGACTTCTGCACGTGCGTTTAGCCATTCAAGCACTTGCGCTTTTTGCTCTTCTGTCGCGCTTGCGTAACGCTCTTTAGCACAAACGAATCCTTCGAAATGTTCTAGACCACCGCCGCCAAAACACAAACCCAACGCATCGATGAAATCAATGAAATCATCGACAAAAACGTCATAGCGATCAAAGTCGTGGATGTCGGTTTCACAGCTGATTTCGAAACCAAGAATAGCGAAACTCGCCTAAAAACAGTTTTTTGCGAAGACGACGGTTTTTGTTTTCCACTTTATCTAGTTTCATTATGTTCTCTCGCTAGGGTTGTAATGATAAAAAGCCCATACTGCAAAAACCACTGAGTATGCTTTGCTTGTTCAGGCGTGCGTCTTTATAACGTTGTTTGTCCTAGAAACCAAAGACTATTGCGCTTATTCGCTTCTAATTGACTAATTCATAACATTTATTCAAACAAATCTTCATAAAGATAGACAAAATTTGTCATTTTTCTATCTCATGATGTTCCCCGCTCAACTCTAATTATTAACACTTGGGACAATAAACTTATGAGTAAGGAAACATTTGACGCGACGCGTTATAACCATAGCCAAAACAAGCCTTTTGAAGAGGTTTTAGAAGCGAGTCTTACTCGACGTAACATCCTCAAAGGAGGGCTTGGTATCAGTGCGATGACGGCGTTTGGCGCATTTGGTTTAGCGGGCTGTAACAGCTCTTCAACCGCCGCATCGGCTGGCAGTAATGCTGGAGCAGGAAAAGCAACGGCGGTGCTCAATTTTGACTCAATTGCCGGATCGTTAACTGATGCGGTGAGCGTACCACCCGGGTATAAAGCGCAAGTTCTAGTTCCTTGGGGAACGCCGCTTAACAGCAAAGCGGCGGCATGGAAATCGGATGCCAGCAACAGCGCAGACGATCAGCAATATTCGCTTGGCATGCACCATGATGGGATGCATTTCTTCCCACTCAATGGCAATCCTAATGATGGTTTACTCTGTATCAACCACGAATACATTGATGAAGATGCCTTGCACACCAATGGTCAAACTTTTGTCAACGGCGTTCGTACCATCGTCGATGAAGTGCGCAAAGAGATCAACGCACATGGCGTTTCAGTTGTGCGTATCAAGCTCGAAGATAATGTGTGGAAAATGGTGGACAACGATCCGCTGAACCGCCGCTATACAGGGGCGACGGTCATGGACATTTCTGGCCCGATGGCCTACTCCGAACATCTGGTGACACGCTTCTCACCAGACGGCAGCCAAGCGCGCGGTACGCTAAACAACTGCGGTAACGGCTATACACCTTGGGGCACTTATCTCACCTGTGAAGAAAACTGGCCGGGTTACTTTGTTAATACCGATACATTGACCGCAGAGCAGTCTCGTATCGGTATTGAAAAAAGTGGCACAACGCGTTACGCGTGGGAAACTTTGGCCGGACATGCAGAAGAGCGTCTAGACGAATTTACCCGTTTTAGCGTTGCACCAACTGGAGCAAGCGCTATGGATGACTACCGTAATGAAGCGAGTGGTCACGGTTACATCGTTGAGATTGACCCATATACCGCGAACTCAAGAGCGGTAAAACGTACTGCGCTTGGCCGTTTCCGTCATGAAGGTTGTACGTTTGGTAAGCTGCAAGTGGGTAAGCCAGTAGTCTTCTATTCCGGCCATGATTCACGCTTCGAGTATCTATACAAGTTTGAATCCAAAGCGCTGTGGGATGCAGCAGATGCTGAACCCGCTAACCGTTTAGCAACTGGCGATAAATACATGGACGAAGGCACCTTGTATGTCGCGCGCTTTAACGAAGATGGAACAGGCACTTGGCTACCATTGACCCTAGAGAGTGTGACAACAGACGGAGGTACACTGGCAGACAGTTTCGCTTCTCTGGCCGATATCATTCTTAATACCGCAGGTGCCGCAGACTTGGTTGGCGCGACGCCTATGGATCGTCCTGAATGGTGTGCGGTGGATCCCTACACAGGCAGCGTTTATCTCACATTGACCAATAATACCAAGCGCACAGAAGCCAACTCGGCTAACCCACGTTTGAACAATAAGTTTGGTCACGTGATTCGTTGGGAAGAAGGAGCAAGTTCGACGGCGTTTAGTTGGGATATTTTTGTCTTTGGCTCTCCTGCTAACGGCGATGCTGCTACTAACCGCTCAGGTTTGACGGATTTGAACCAGTTTGCTAGCCCAGACGGCTTGGCCTTTGATGGCCGCGGTATCTTGTGGATCCAAACGGATAACGGCGCCAGTGAAGTCACCGGTTACACCAATGATCAAATGTTGGCTATCGTACCTTCACGTATGGTCGACGAAAATGGCAAGCAGGTGACGGTTGGTGCCGACAACCAAACGCAGTTGAAGCGCTTTTTTGTTGGACCAAACGGTTGTGAAGTGACGGGGTTTGCCATCAGTCCAGATTACAAATCGGTGTTCGTGAACATTCAACATCCAGGCAACTGGCCATATTCCGATGATGCAGCAGAAGCCACACCTGCTGGCGTTACGGTAAGACCTCGCGCTGCGACGGTAGTGATTCGCCGTGAAGATGGCGGAGAAATTGCGCTCTAACCGTATTTTTTCAGTCAGCCGCAGTCAAAAAAAATGGCCCCGATTTCAGGGGCCATTTATCAATTCTCTTTTTCGAACGCCTGTTCTCATCAAATCCCGTTCATCTTTGAGAGGTAGACACTACTTAATGCCATATTTGCGTAAGATGTTGTCGAACGTACCGTTTGCTTTGATCTCGGCCAGACCCTTGTTAAACGCCGCAATAATCTCACCATTTCGAGCGTTCGCTACCCCAGAGGTGACGTGGAGAGGATTAATTGAAAGTGCATTTTGAGTAAACTCGAAATCATCTAGATTCATTCCTGCCCCTGACAAGGTTGATTTAGCCACCAACTCATCTTCTAAGGTCAAATCAATTCGGTTCGCCAAAAGTTTCTTCGCATTAGTCAGTAGATCGTTAGCTTCAGGTTTATTGAAATTGGTCGCATTGAGAAACTCATCGCCATAACCATAATTGCGTACGATGCCGACGTTTTTCCCAGTCAGGCTTGAGATGCCTTGATAGTCGAAGCTGTCCCCTTTGCGTTTGATAAACTTAAGTGAATTTTCTAGATAGGGTTGGCTGTAATTAAGATAGGAAGTTCGCTCTTGTGTAAACCATGTTGCGACCAACACATCCACTCGCCCTTCTTTCACGTCATTCAAAGCGCGTGTCCAAGGCATGATTTTAAAATCCACATCGTAACCTTGCGTTTTAAAAGCTTGTGTGACGATCTCGACAGAGATCCCAGGGTTCATATGGTCTTGTTGAACAAACGGTGGCCAAGGATCTTGAGTCGCTGTGATGGTTGCTGCATGAGCGGTTATCGAGAGCAATAGTGCGGTAACGGCAAGCAAAAGCGTTTTCATAAGCTTTCCTCTTTCTAAGAAACGAAATAAGTTTAGGTACTAGGTACTAGGTACTAGGTACTAGGTACTAGGTACTAGGTACTAGGTACGGAAACTTGGTCATGTGTCGAGCAATGTTCTGACTTAAGTCAAGTACCTCTTCGGTGCGCTGGGCATTTTGAACTGCGCCAGAGGAGACTTCATTGGACGCTTCAGATGCCTCGACAATCGCTTGACTGATCTCTTCAACCGCTTGTCTTTGTTCCTCAGTGGCTTGAGATATTTGGCCGTTGCGATCAGAGATCACGCTGATCAGTTCTTGCACTTGATTAACCGAATCTTGTGAATCACTGACGCGGGTTGCCGTTTTCTCAAGCAAAGAGGCTATACGGGACAGCTCTTGTTCTACCGAGGTAGTGGCACTACCTAAGGTGGCAATGTTTTTCTGGATTTGCTCGGTTGATTGGCTGGTTTTTACCGCCAAGTTGCGCACTTCATCGGCGACCACGGCGAAGCCACGGCCTTGTTCACCAGCGCGAGCCGCCTCGATGGCTGCGTTAAGCGCCAGTAGGTTCGTCTGCTCAGAGATATCATTAATCACGTTGAGCACGGTGGTAATCTTCTCCCCTTCGTTAACCAACACATGCATCTTGTCGTTTACCTGATTCATTTCATTGCGCATGTTAATGATTTCATTCGCAGAATGTTCGATGGCTTGATTGACTTGATTGGCAAGGGAGGTCGCGGTGTGGGCTTGGTCGGCTGTTTCAGAGGCCGTGTCTGCGACGATAGAGACGGAATGGTTAAGCTCGGTTGCCGCCGCCGCAACGGTGCTCAGTTGATGTTTCTGCTGCTCAAGCTTGTTGGCATTCTCACGGGCATTGCTGCCGCTTTCGCGTGCTTTCTCTTCCAATGTGACGGATGAATGGCTGACATCTTGCACAATCACACGCAAGCTTTCGGTAAAGGTGTTGATGCCATCGGTAATGTCATCAAACTCTTTGTACTTCGCTGGGGCGAGCTTGTTAGCCAGATCGCCGTCGCCGGATGAGAGTGATTGAATCACGTTGGTGAGTTGGCGTATCGGTTTCAAAACGGTAGCTGCCAGCGCAGCGATAACAACGACACTGATAATCAGAGCAACGATGCAAAGTTCTACGAGATTGAGAAGTAGAGACTGTGCCAGCTTTTCATCTAAAATACGCGTGTTGTAGTAAACGTTCACTTTGCCGACGGATTTCTCCTCGCCATAATCGGAGAAAAGCAGCTCTTTGCTCACCATCATCTCGGCTGAAAATGCACTTTTATCTTTGACGTCCACACCAGCTTTATCGTTTTCACTTTGGCTCGGTTGTAGGAACACCAAGTCACTTCCTTGAGTATCTTGCAACTGAATTGCGGAAATTTCCGGTAAGTTTAGCTCAGCAGAAATCGCTCTTTTAGCGGTATCAAGGTCAAAATCCCACACCGCTTTTGGGAGGCTGATGGCCATACGTTGGCTGGTGTTGTTAACACTCAGCATCAGTTCAGCAGTCAAGCTTTGCTTAAAGTTTTGATGCTTAATAAAGGCAGAAACCAGAAGAAACTAAGGTGACTGCGAAAATGACTTGGGCGAGAAATACGATTTTTAAACTTTTCACGGCAGGCACTCTCAATTGGGATGCTTCTTAAAAAAGTAGTGTTAGGTGAGACAATATGCAAATTCTATTGCTGTCTAATTTGATGGAAAATAGTCTTATATCGGTGTGGTAAAAAACAACCTTTTCCAATTTGTCGTTTTCTTGATTTCTCTGGATAGGCAGTCCTATAACTAACAGTAATATTTATCTCTGGAGAGATTTAATATGAAACAATGGACATTAATAGGTTTGCTAGTGTTAGCTCTTCTGCCAAAATCGAGTGCGGCAGAATCTTTACGTGTTGTTACTCTTGAATACCCACCCTATATCGAGAGTAAAGGATCGCAAGTATCTGGTATAGCAGTGAATTTGGTAGAAGAAATATTTAGCAATTTGGAGATCCCTGCGGAAATTACCGTTCTTCCTTGGGCTCGTGCACTCAACTATATGGAGACCGGAGAAGCTGATGCCATATTTACCATATTTAAAACGCCACAGAGGGAAGAGTTTGCTTATTTTAGTGAACAGGTTTTGTTTAGGCAAAATATCAGCTTAATTCGTAATCAAAACAGTTCAGTAAACTCAAATGATATAGAGCAAAAGCGTTTTTCTGGTTTGAGTTTGTGTGTGGTAAACAAAGTGAGTTACGGAGAGTACATTGATTCGAAGATCAAATCTGGCGCGTTTAAAACCATAGCTAGGCAGAATTCAGCTGAACAATGTGCTCTGATGCTAAGTGCAGGCCGTGTCGACCTTTGGGTGTCGAATGAGTTTGGTGCTCGCAGTATTATCGCTCGGTTAGCTTTGCAGGATAAATTGGAAATCATGCTGCCACCGATGCAAACCACCTTGAGTTATATTGCTTTTTCTAAAAAGCGCCAGAGTGAAGAGTTACGAAATCGCTTTGATGTGGAACTACAGAAAATGAAACAAACAGGACGCTACTTTGAATTGATCAATGACTATTTTTCTAGTCTGACACCTGATAAAACTGGAATGTGATCATTCTCCTAATGGAAAATTGAGCGATGATCGATGCGCTCACTTTTTTATGTATCTAGATCCAGTATTTAGAAATGTCTTTTGACTAACTTATTTGTTTTTAAGATGAATTTAAAGAATCAAGTAAGGAGCAATTTTCGTAATGTAATAAAGTAAGGAAATTGCAAGGATAACAAGAAATTTTGGGTGTTAAGAAAATAATTGGAATAAGCAATTTTAATAAAAACATATAATTCATTTAATACTGATGTTCCCCTAAATGTTTTTGTTAGGGGAACATCTAAGCGTTGACTTTACTGGTAATTGCCTTTGATTGACTCTTGCTCAAATTTTTGTAGTTTTCCCTCCGCCAGTACTTTGGCTAGACCGCGGTTGAAAGCATCTAAGATCTCTTGCGCTCTGGGGGATTTTTTCGGCACGATGAGAAAGTAGTCTCTTTCGACGATCGGTTTGTCATTCATCTCGATTTGATCGGTTAAGCCGAGTCGCATGACGGTCGTTTGGCCAACATTGGAGTCTTCCAAAACAATGTCTAAACGTCCACCTGCAAGTTTCTTATAGTTTCGCGTCGGCATCGGAGATACGGGAGATCTTCACCACCCCTTGTTTTTCTAAATCCTCAACACCATAGGCATAGCCAATGACTCCACCGATAGCGTATTTGGCGAGATCTTCAGGTTTACTCCACATAATCTGTGCGCCCTTACGTTGGAATAAGGATGTTTTTAGAGTCAGCACTTTATCTGAGTAGAAGAAATGCTGCGCTCTCTCTTCATTTCTGCTCCACAGAAACGAGCCGTCTAACTCACCGTCCTGTGTCTGTTCAAAACCCCGTTTCCAAGGTAAGTAAACAAACTCAACGTTGTAGCCTTCTGCGGCGAAGGCTTCGGTGACTAAATGAGAGATATAACCTCCATGTTTGAGTGACTTGGATTGGTAAGGTGCCCATTCGCCATTGGCGAGCCTAACGGTGTTGGCCAAGCTGCTGGATGA
Organism: Vibrio cidicii; assembly: GCF_009763805.1. Classification (NCBI taxonomy): domain Bacteria; kingdom Pseudomonadati; phylum Pseudomonadota; class Gammaproteobacteria; order Vibrionales; family Vibrionaceae; genus Vibrio; species Vibrio cidicii. Next base: position 1,221,724 of record NZ_CP046803.1, read on the forward strand.
AAACAGTGCGATAAGAATAAAAGAAAAAAATCTGGTACTTAATCGGTTCATACCGAGTCTCCTTTTCGGTCACCTAGGCGAGTGCGGTTTTGGCGAAAACGTCTTCGTCGAGGTTGACTAATAAATCTGACTGAATATTTGAATCCATGGCGGTAAACAACAGACCGCTTTATTTAGATTAGACTACAGTTGCCATATTGGTGATAAGGATGTTACTAAGGAGAATCTCGATACGATTAAAGTGAGGAGAGCACAACGTCACCCCATTTCTGCCTAGAGAGAACGGGCTGGTTCAGCCCATTCTGCGTTGCAGCGGAAGCTAGGATTGCTTTTCAAATACCTCAACACCTTGTGGAATCTCATACCAGCTCTGTTTCTCCTTGACCCAAACATGGGTAGTCGGTTGAAACAGAGACTGCACATCAGGCGCAACGGGTTTGAGTTTCAGTTTAATCACCTCTGGTGCCGCGGGATTGAAGTGATAAATTCGGTTACCACAGCCGGGACAAAATTTCGCAGCATTGATATTGCCACTTTCGGAGGAGCGTTGCCACTCATGCATCTCACCTTTAAATTCAATGTCTTGCACATAAACCAACGCGGTAACACTAAAAGGGCTGGTAGCGAGTTTTTGACATTCAGTGCAGTGACAAGCAAGCACTTTAAAGGGAGCTCTGTGCAGTTGATACTCGACTTGTCCACATTGACAGCAGGCGCTAATTGGAAAATCCATAAACAGTTCCTTTGGTGAGTTGATGTTGGATACTGTAGGGAAAAAGCGCATTGCTCTGCCACTAGAATTGTGGCTTTAGTGTGATTTCATTGCAAAGAGTGATCTGGGTGGAAAATTACGTGGAATAGAAAGGGCAGAGAGCGATATGGCTTTCTGCCGTTGAGGGATCACAATCGGACAAGCATTGAGAGCTGGTCACCTTAGTGCGCTTCAAATGCGAGGGCTTTTTTCTCAATCTGACGGAAAAGTAAGGTCAAGATCGCATTGATGGTGAGATAAAACGCCCCGGCGACACCGAAGACGGTCAAGGTATCGTAGGTTTGTGCATTGATGCGTTGTGCATAACCCATCAAATCCATAATGGTAATGGTGCTGGCCAGCGACGTCCCTTTGAATACCAAAATCACTTCATTCGAGTAAGCTGGTACAGCACGTCTTAGCGCATAAGGCAGTAATACTTGTAAGGTTCTGATTTTATCCATGCCCAATGCACGGCAAGCTTGCCATTGTCCGGAAGGGATTGCGTTAAATGCGCCTTTAAATAACAGAGAAACTGTAGGCTGCCGTATTGAGTGCCAGTGCCAGCATGGCGCAAAACCAAGGTTGGCTAAACCAGTGCCATAGAAAACTGTCGCGAATCCAATCAAACTGTCCCGGGCCGTAATAGATCAAGAAAATCTGTACCAGCAGCGGCGTGCCAGTAAACAGGGTGATCAGGCTGCGGCTTAGCCAATGCAACACTGGCACTCGTAAAATCAATGTGGTGGTCATTAAAAGCGACAGGATACAGCCCACAAGCAGTGAAGCGACAGTTAGCTCTAAGCTGGTGGCTAAGCCTTGCAGTAATTGCCAAACATGTTGCTCTTTCATGCTTTGCCTCCTTCACTGATACTCATTCCTTGAATGGAGAATTTCTTATCGATCACTTTTACCAAGCGTTGAGTGATTAGTGTAATAAGCAGATAAATCGCCGCCGCAGTGGCATACCAAGTAAAGGCCTCATGAGTTGCTGCTGAGGTTAACTGCGCCTGTTTGAGCAGGTCCGTCACGCCGATCAAGGAAACTAAAGCGGTATCTTTTAGCAGCACCAACCACTGGTTGGTTAACCCAGGCAGGGCGTGGCGAATGGCCTGTGGCAGGACGATGCGAAAAAACGCATGACTTTTGGCTATGCCCAGCGCACTGGCCGCTTCACGTTGTCCTCTGCCAACCGCTTTGAGTGCGCCGCGCAGGGTTTGCGAGGCATAAGAGGCGAAAATCAGAGATAACGCCACCACGCCAGAAAGAAACGGACTAACTTCGACGAAATCACCGGTAAGTAAAAACAGCACCTGCGTCGAACCGAAATAGATGAATAGGACAACAAGAATTTCTGGCAGGCCGCGCAGCAAGGTGACCAACAGCGTTGTTGGCCACTTGACGACGACAAGCCGAGCCATCTCGCCACTGGCGAAAATGACCGCCAGAAACCAGACCAACCAACAGGCTGACCACTGCAAGTTGGACGGTCATCCAGCTTGCTTGAACCAGTGAAAGTGAGTAGCCCGTCAGCCCCATATTAGTTTCCGAAGTACTGGTTAAAAATGGTTTGATACTCGCCGTTTGTTTTCACAGCTTTAAGTGCTGCATTCAGATCAGCGACCAATTTCTGGTTGTCTTTATTGACCGCGATACCAAAGCCGTTTCCGAAGTATTGTGCGTTGGTCACGTATTCGCCGACGTAAGCGAGATTGTTCTCTTTCTTGAACCATTCCGCGACAACCGCAGTGTCACCGAATACCGAGTCAATACGGCCATTTTTCATATCGATAAAGGCGTCTTGGTAGCTGGCGTAAGGGACGGCGGTCACGCCTGCCATTTGTTCAAGTAAGTAGCTTTGGTGAGTTGAACCATTTTGCACTCCAACGCGTTTGCCTTTCAGAGCACCTTGGTCGGCCACTTTACCTGCAATGGAAACAAATGCTGCTGAGTTATCGTAATAAGCATCCGTAAAGCTGACTTGCTCAAGACGCGCTTCGGTGATGTCCATAGCGGAAATCACCGCGTCGTAACGTTTGAACTTCAGGGCAGGAATAAGGCTATCAAACGCTTGATTGTGGAAGCTGCATTTCGCTTGCATCTGCTTACACAGCGCGTTGGCTAAATCGACATCGAAACCTTGGATTTGATTGTTCTCATCCATGTATTCGAACGGCGCATAAGTGGCCTCCATGGCGAATTTAATTTCCTGCTGAGCAGCTACGTTGGTAGAGACGAGTCCGATAAGGGACGCCAGTAACATTTTTTTCATTGTAATACTCCGTGTTTTTATGCGCTGAAGCTCCCTCTGGGGCTCGCTTCTTATTTTGTTCTTTTAGTGCTTCAAATAATCCGCAAACTGGCTGGTTTGTGGCTGGGTAAACGCTTGTTTAGTGCCATGCTCGACGATCTTCCCTTTCTCAAGGTAGAGCACATGGCTGGCAATTTTTTTTGCAAAATCGACTTCGTGTGTCACGACCACTTGGGTAATACCCGTTTCACTCAGTTGATTAATAATTTTCACTACCTGATTGGTGATTTCGGGATCGAGCGCCGCTGTTGGTTCGTCAAATAGCAGTACCTCTGGCTTCATCATCAGGGCGCGGGCGATAGCGACACGCTGTTGCTGACCACCGGAGAGTTCCAACGGCCAAGCATCTGCTTTTTCAGCCAATTGCAACGTGGTTAAGATCTGTGTCGCTTGCTCTTTGGCTTCGGCTTTGTTCAAGCCTAAGACCTTGACCGGGGCTTCGATTAAATTTTCTAGTACGGTCATGTGCGGCCAAAGATGGTATTGCTGGAAAACCATGCCAACTTTACGTCTTAGCTGCAAACCTAGATGTTCACTCATTGGCTGAGCGAAATCGAAAGTTTGCCCGGCGATATTCAGCTGACCGCTATCGGCATTTTCAAGTAGGTTCAACACGCGCAAAAGAGAGCTTTTACCCGCACCGCTTGGGCCGAGTAAGACTAAGGTTTCGCCTTTGTCACAACGAAAATGAATATCGTGCAATACTTGGGTGTTGCCGTAAGACTTATTGATGCCATTAACCTGAATCGTCATGTCTCATTTCTGCGTTAGTTGTTATGTGGCTTATGCTAGCATTTTTGCTGATCTATGCAATAAAAATGTATATAAATTTATTATGTTGCTTTTTTGTATAGTTTTAAGCCGATCTGTCAGACAGACCTACTGGTTAAACCAGCATCTGTTTTGCCAATATTGAGTCAATAATAGCGAAGCGACGCTGTTTTTCTCAGCAAAGGGGCTAAGATGAGGCGAAAGCAACGAAATAAGGAGTGAAAATGAAAATAAATGCAATTGTTGCCTTAGGAATGGCCTCATTACTGTTGGGTTGCCAGTCCAGCGAGAATCTTAGCGCGGATGTCCAAGCAACGAAAAGTGAGCCAGTGATGAGTGTTGCTGACAGCGCGCACAATGCGAGAAATTCGCTCGATTGGAGCGGCACTTATCAAGGTACGCTGCCTTGTGCCGATTGCGAGGGTATTGAAGTTTCTCTCACACTGAATCAAGACGGCACCTATCAGCTCATTCGCAATTATCTTGGCGAAGTCAGTGGGCAATTTACTTCGCAAGATCGCTTCCATTGGGATGAGCGCGGCAGTGTGGTGATTCTTTCTGCTGAAGAGGCGCCGAATCAGTTCTTCGTCGGAGAAAATGTTCTTTTCATGCTCGACAGACAAGGGCAGCGTATTAACGGGCAGTTGGCGGACCTCTACCGCCTGATTAAACAGTAAATAACTCTGGTGAGTTAACGTTTTTGCCGCCGCCGTTTGCGCTCTGTCGACCAGTTTTATAGAGTGTGCGCCTACACAAACTGAGGGGATTGAGCTCTCTTTTTCTATGGAGTATTTTGTGGAGAACGTACTGCTGGTTGTCGATTTTCTTCTGCAGCACAAATTGATTTTTACCGCGTTGATTGTGTTAGTTGTCATCGCGATTCGCCGTTTTACTTTGTCAATTATCCGCGGTGATGCGGCGCTAATCACGCAGAAACAACGTAACTGGATGTCGCTTACCAAAAATGGCACTTTCGCTGCGACACTGCTTATTCTATTTGCCCTTTGGCAAGCGGAAATCAACCAGTTTGCACTTTCTGTTACCGCAATTGCGGTGGCAATCGTGGTTGCGTCGAAAGAGATTATTCTCTGTTTTACGGGGTCGATCCAAAGAGCGAGTTCGCGCTCGTTTCGCGTCGGAGATTGGATAGAAGTAGGCAAGATCTGCGGCGAGGTGATCGAACACAATATGATGGCGACCGTGATTCAAGAGATCGATTTGCACCACGGCCAGTATCACTTTACTGGAAAAACCGCGACGTTGCCGAACAGCATGTTTTTTACCTACCCGGTGAAAAACCTCAATTTTATGAAGCGCTACGTCTACCACAATTTTTCCATTGTGGTGCCGGAGTTCGTCAACTTGTATCCGCTTATCCCTCTTTTAACCGAAAAGATTGAAGAACACTGCCACTATTTCAGTGACGTGGCTCGCCGCTACAACGCCATGATTGAAAAGCATGCGGGTGTCGATTTGCCGGGCTCTGAACCGCACATACATATCACGACCACCGCCGCTGGTGAACAGGTTGTGCACTACATGATTTTTTGCCCGACCGATAAAGCGACTCACTTGGAACACTTGATCCGCCAAGATTTTATGCATGCGTATGAAGAGCGCTTTAAAACTCAGGAAAACAAAACAGCTGAATTGTCCCTGTCCGCTTGAAGCTGCGTAGCCGAGGTCTAGACTGAAAGGTGTGATCAAAGGCAACGTCGCTCGGGGGAAAAATGGTAGGGTAATGGATTCAGGAATTTCATCACTCGCCGTCCGGTACCATCAGTTACGTGGTATCGGATGGTCGTACCCACCAAGCTATCATTATCGATCCTGTGGCAGACTGTTGTAATGAATCGGGGGAGATACGTTTCGATTCTGCCGATACACTGCTTGAGTATATTGCAGTCAATCAGGAAATGCTGACGTCGGCGTTGACTTATAATCTCACCGCACAGCTGCCCGATTGCTAAAGCATAAAGAAAAAGCCTTATCTTTCGATAAGGCTTTTTAAATGTGGCTCCTCCTGCTGGGCTCGAACCAGCGACCTGCGGATTAACAGTCCGTCGCTCTACCGACTGAGCTAAGGAGGAACGATTCTTTTATCGTGCTTGGCACTTACTGACGTTTTAATAAAACACCAGCTAATTTAAATGGTGCCTCGAGGCGGAATCGAACCACCGACACGAGGATTTTCAATCCTCTGCTCTACCGACTGAGCTATCGAGGCAAACTATCTAGCACAAGCTAAATAGTGCAAAAGTGGCGGAGAGATAGGGATTTGAACCCTAGGTACGCTATTAACGTACGCCGGTTTTCAAGACCGGTGCTTTCAACCACTCAGCCATCTCTCCGTAGGCCGCGATAATAGGGGGAAGAGATTCGCTTGTAAAGCGGAAAAAATTCAATTGCTTGATTTATCGCCACTTAGGCGCTTATTCGCTGTGATTTTGAGCGTTTGATCTCTTTTTACGCGACGTTTCGTCGCAAAGTATGCGTGCAAATAACAAAGATAAAAAAACCGGAGTGGTGTGACTCCGGTTGGTGACGTTTTTTCTGCGGCTGAGCGCTTAGAATTTGTAAGTGACACCCGCATAAAGCGCACCGATGCTGTAAGCCACATCTTTGGTGACCACGCTGCTGTTTTCTACATAAGTGGTGCGAATACCGAAGATCTCGCTATCGTAGCCAACGCGGAACGCTAATCCATTCAGTGTTGGCGGTGCATATTCTAGACCGAGACCGAAATGGATGGCGGTACCCTGATCGTCTTCGAGTGTCTGTGTCTTTTCGCTTAGGTCAAGCGCCGAAAGACCAATTAAGCCGTACGGGCGAAAGCCGTTATCAAAGCTGTATCCTAGATTGGCGTTGATCGACAATGCCGTAGGCGACCAAGTATTCACTGGGTTAGTGAACTTAATATCACCGTATTTATTGTACTGTGCCTCAATACCCACGATACGGTTAAACTGATAACCAGCGATAAGTTTAAGTGCGCTGCCATCGGCTTTGCCATCCACACTTTCATCGCTGTCGAAATCGGTAGAACCTATGCCACCACCAACATAAAATCCTGACACTTTCGACTCAGCTTGAGCTGCTGATACGGCGGCTAAGCTCAGTATAGCGAGTGCGATCGCTTTCATTCTCATTGTTATTTCCCACTAATTTGGTCTAAGGAGTTGCTTGCTGTTCTTTTTTTGCAACTCACAACACTTTCTGTGCTCTGGTTTTGAACACTGTTTTATAGTGGCCGGGATGATATACAAATCTCATAATAATTGCCATAGGCAGAGGGAATTTATTGATGATGTCTATTTTAGATGGCGATTTTTAGCCCAATTCTCGTTGTGTATAAAACGGGAGTGGCGAATAAAGTGGTCAATCTGCTTGGCAATAAAGAGATTGTAGATTAGGCCAGTGTGACTAGTGTGTGCCATGAAATGGTCAGTCATACCCACGATTTTGGTCTCTTCGACAGTGACGGTGCCGTCAGATAAGGTATGATTATCCATTAGTAGAAACGGTCTTGCTCCCAAAGGTAGAGTGCCCGCAATACTGCCCAGTTTTTGCGGCCATCGCCAACGGTCATCGTGCAGATCCAAACCGTGTTTAGGCGCGTTACCAAGCATGGCGCCAAAACCTAACTCTTTAATGCGCTCTGCAATGGAGGCGCCTTGTAATGGTGAGCCTATCGTCACGACATGGGAGATGCAGGCTGTCGAAGGTTGCCGCGACGCAAGATAATGTTTGATCATCAGCCCGCCGAGGCTGTGACCCACTAACACGTTGGGGGAGAAGGGGTCGAGCGCCTGATCGATCGTCTGATAGACTTTTTCCTCATCAATCTTGACTGAGTTGTAGGTCAGGGTTTGCGTTTGATAGCCCAGCTTTCGCAAGCGGTGGCTAAGTGGCTGCATAACCAAGCCATGCATATACAACCCATGTAAGATGATGATTTTCATCTCGACTCCTTTCGTGGCTGCGATGAGTATCGCATGCGATTTATTCTGTTACTGTGACTCTGCTTGAGCAAGCAAGTTTTGTACTTGCTGAAATAATTGGTGACGGTCAGTGACATTACCAGACACGACTTCGCCAATGTTGACGCTGACTTTTGACCAGAAGCGGCTTGGTCGCTTAGTACAAGCATGCCCATTTTTATGACTGAAAAACGATCCCCACAGTCCGACTAAACCGACCGGAATCACCTTGACAGGGTTATGTTGCAAAATCTTTTCTACCCCGGGGCGAAATTCCCCCAACAACCCATCGGTGGTCAAACGACCTTCAGGGAAAAGACACACCACTTCGCCATTGTTGAGCGCTTGGTCTATTTGCTGAAAAGCGTTTTGATAGGTGTCACGACATTTTTTCGGCGAACAGATAGGGATCACACCAGCGTGTCGGAATAGAGGTTTGAGCAGTGGTATTTCGCTGATCTCTTTCGCCATCACAAAACGAACTGGCCTTGGTGATACGCCCATCAGAATCAGCGCATCGACGTAACTAACGTGATTCGCTACCAGCAGAGCGGCTCCTTGCTGAGGGATCAACTCTCGGCCACGAATCGTCACGCGATACATCAGATGGCTGAGTAAGTAGCTGACAAAACGTTGCGTAAACTCAGGCACTTGGCGATAAACGTATACCGCCACGATAAGATTGACGACCGCGAGCAGAGCAAATAACTGGACGATAGAGAACCCGAGCACCGTTAAAAGGACGATGGCCAAAGCGGCTGACGCGACCATAAATAGCGAGTTCATGATGTTGTTGGCGGCGATTGCTTGCGCACATTGCCCTTGTTCTGCGCGTGATTGGATAAAAGCATACAGAGGTACAATGAATAGGCCGCCACTAACGCCAACCATGAAGAGATCAAACATGACTCGCCAGTGTGCTGACTGAGCGATAAATGCTCCTGCTTGCCAGTAGGGGTCACTCAACGGTTGGCTTTGCGGAAGAGCAAGCAGCAAGTCAATGCCAAACAGTGTTAAACCAGCAATGCCAAAAGGCAAAATACCGAGTTCCACTTGATCAAAAGAGAGTTTTTCACACAGCCAAGAGCCAGCGGCAATGCCGATAGAAAAGAGGGCCAGCAGCAGCGAGACCACGGTACTGTCGGCGTGCAAGTGGATTTTCGCAAAGTTAGGGAACTGAGTGAGATAAGTTGCACCCAGAAACCAGAACCAACTGATGGCGAGGATTGCCATCCAGATGCCGTGATTACGCTGGCTGTTTTTGAGTGTGGTGATTAAGGCAGAAATTGGCTGGAAGCTTCCCTTGCCCGCAGTGCTGGCTGGTAAAGAAGGGATCAAACGGCTGGTGAACACCCCAATTAGTGACAAAACGAGCACGAGCCCTGCGGCAATAGGTAGCCCATCGTCGAGCGCGATAAGTAATCCGGCGGTTAGAGTACCTGCAAGAATCGAGATAAAGGTGCCCATTTCGACCCAAGCGTTGCCTTTGACCAGTTCACGAGGCAGCAACGCTTGCGGCAGCAGAGAGTATTTGACCGGGCCGAAGTACGCCGACTGGGTTCCCGTGAGAAAGAGCAGCACCAGCATGGCGATAGGGCTTTGCGTCAAAATAGCCACTGCCGCGCATCCCATGATAAAAAATTCGGCGATTTTCAAACGGCGGATCAGGCGCGCTTTGTCCATGTGATCGGCGATTTGCCCCGCATGCGCAGAAAAGAGTAAAAAGGGCAGAATAAACAGACCCGCAGCCAAGTTGACAAATAGATCGACAGGCATTGGCAAGCTATCGAGCTGGCTGTAAGTGACCATCAGCAGCAAGATATTTTTATAGACATTGTCATTCAAAGCGCCCAAACATTGGGTGCAAAAGTAAGGAAAAAATCGACGAGAAAATAACATTTTAGCCTCCATGAGTGCGTAGTTTTACTACGTTCCAATGGCTGGCAGAGTGCCGCAAATCCCTTTTAGGCGCGAGAATAGCGATAAAAGTAACGTATATTGTTACTCGAAATCTAATCTGATGTTACTTTTTACACTGGCTCGCGTTTGCTTCTCGCTCGGCGAACAGCGGGAACGTCCAGCGGCGAATCGCGAGCACCAAGGATGTCCCGTGACGATCTTTGATATCCAGTTCATTGTCACTTTGGCAGGTGGCGTAGAATTCGCCGACCAGTTTTTGCATCTTCTGCTGCATTTTCTGGTTGCTGGGCAGCGACATCAGCCCTGTTGCCATCACCAGTTTTTCATCCTCTGCGGCAAAATAGCTGTTGAAAAAGGCGTGTTGCACTTGTTGCTGGAAAAACGATTGAATCGGGCCACCGGCAATCCAAGTGAACTGCTTGGCGACTTTCAATTTGAAGCGGTTGTTGGGTTGCAGTTCAATGATGCCGAGACGATCGAGTTGCACGCACTTTTGTATCAGATCCGGTTCATTAAACTGATACTGTTCGGCGATCTGTTTGAAGGTGTAGCCATTCACGACGCAAACCGCCACCAGTAGCAGTGCTTTGTCGTCAATCAGCTCTTTCTCCTGTTGATAACTGAGCGCGGTCAGACCCTGTTTTTGTGCATAGGCGAGCTTAAATAACTCACTCATCTCTAGGTCGATAAGCTGGCATATGCGTTCCAAACGTTCCAAGCTGATGTTGTTGCCTTCTGCCAGCAAACGTTTTACCGAGCCTTCACTAAGATCTAAGGCGGTGGCGATGTCGGCATAGTGCACACCACGTAATTTCAGTTGGGTTTTCAGTTCAGCGATCAGTTGCTGCGATTCGGTCATGGCCTTTGTTCCATCTGATTTGCTCAGTTTCCAGTTCGGCTTAGTATGCCCACCTCAATATGAAATTGCGAACAACAAAAAATGGCCCTAAACAGGGCCAAGGGGGAAACAACGTTAGCCTCTCGGGAAGAGACTTCGTCGACCAAATACAAAATGGATTGATAGGGTATTCCGCTGTGATGCGACAGGCCAATTTCACAGGTGCGGCTGTTACTAAAACCGCGAGTGCAATCGCTTGGTACTTGCGCTTTGAGCGGATGAACCGCGGCGGCGTTCAATTCTGGCGTAGTAAACCCTTTGTCGCCAGCCCAGCCGCAACACTGAATATGCTCAGGCACGATCACTTGACTGGTGCAGGCTTTGGCCAGTGCCAACATGTCGTTTTCCAGCCCCATGCGGCGTGAACTGCACGTGACGTGCAACATGACGGTTTCATTAAGCGGCTTAATGTACAGATGCTCCAGCAGATACTTGCGCACAAAACCGGTAGGCTCAAGCACTTCCAGCGGCTTGCTAAACTGCTCAATGCTGCGTTTGGCACAAGGGCTGGTATCCATAAGCACCGCATATTTACCTTGACGAGTGGCCTGCCACAGCACCTCTTCCAACTGTTTCGCTTTACTTTCAGCCAGTTCGCTCATGCCTTTGCTGTCGTAAGGCATGCCACAGCACTGATCATTCAGGCTCGATGGAATTATCACATCGTAGCCCGCTTTCTCTAATAGTGACAATGTCACCTCCGTCAGCGGGCGTTGATCTGTCGCGCTGCTATGCTGGCCCATGTTACGGCTTGCACAAGAGGGCATGTACACCACTTTCTTTTCGTCTGAGCGCTGCGCCAGTGGGACTTTACCTAGGTCATGCGTATTGGCCTGCGGATATTCTGCATACCAGATAGGCGTTGCCCCATTGGAAAGCGATCGCAATCCGTTGGTCAGTTTGCCGACCGTTCCAGCGCCAAGCGTTTTAGTGGCGAGCTGGTTGGCTTTGAGGCCAGCGCGTGTTAGGGCGGTGGTGGCGGAAAAATGGTCCGCAGTCCATTTGGCAATCGGGGTAAACTTCTGATATTTAGCCGTGCGAAGTTTTTTCACCAAATCGCCAGTATTAATGCCAACTGGGCAGCGTTCGGCACACAAACCAGTTGCGGCGCAGGTATCAATGCCTTGATATTCAAACACTTTCTCCAACTCGCTGGCTTCAACCTTTTCACCTGCACGCTCTCTGCGCTGTAATTCTCGATAGAGCACGATGCGTTGACGAGGCGAAAGCGTGAGCGTACGCGATGGGCAAACGGGCTCGCAAAAGCCGCATTCAATGCAGCGATCCACCAAAGGATCAGCGGCTGGCATGGGTTTGAGGTTTTCGATGTGGGAATGTGGATTGTCGTTGATAATCACCCCGGGATTGAGCAGGCCCTGCGGATCAAACAGCGCTTTGATCTGCTGCATCAACTGGTAGCCCTCACGGCCCCACTCTAGCTCGACATAGGGGGCCATGTTACGGCCTGTGCCATGCTCTGCTTTAAGCGAGCCTTGATATTTGACCGCAACGAGATCAGCGACGTCATCCATAAACTTGCCGTAGCGATCAATTTCTTTTTGGCTATCAAAACCTTGAGTGAAAACGAAGTGCAAGTTGCCTTCGAGCGCGTGGCCGAAAATGATCGCTTCACTGTATTGGTAACGATCAAACAAGGTTTGTAAGTCACGCACACCGTTAGCTAAGTTTTCCACGGGAAAAGCAACGTCTTCGATAATTACCGTGGTGCCGACTTCGCGTACCGCGCCGACAGCAGGGAACATCCCTTTGCGGATCCCCCACAGTGTCGCAACGGTCGCAGCATCGCTGGTGAACGGCACAGATTCAATGATGGTGTACTCTGCTAATGCATCCATCACAGATTTACATTGTAAATCTAACGTTGTTTGGCTGCTTGCATGAGACTCAACCAAAATGGCCGCGGCTTCGAGATCCAACGATTGAATAAAGCTCGGCATACCGGCTTTGTCGGCAACAGAGCGCAGTGCGCGTCCATCCATCAGTTCCACGGCGGCCACGGGCAACTTGGACAACGTGGTCACGGCGCGACAGGCTTCTTCGATGCTGGCAAAGACCAACAACGCGGAGGCTTTATTGGGGTGCTCAATGACGGTGTTATAGGTGATCTCGGCAATAAAGCCTAAGGTGCCTTCTGAACCAATCATCAAGTGTTCAATGACTTCAATCGGATCTTGGTAATCCACCAGGGCATTAAGAGCGTAACCTGTGGTGTTCTTAAGGCGATATTTGTGCTTAATTTTATCCGATAATTCTTTATTATCAGTGACTTGTTGGCAAAGTGCTTCAATGCCGCAGACGAGCGAAGCGTGGCTTTGCTTAAACGCAGCGATGCTAGCTTCATCTGCGGTGTTCAGTATGGTGCCGTCACTAAAAACGATCTTCATACTATCTACAGTGCGGTAAGAGTTTTGCGCGGTGCCACAGCACATGCCACTGGCATTATTGGCTGCTATGCCGCCGATTTTGCAGGTATTAATCGAAGCGGGATCGGGGCCAATTTTGCGCTGAAAAGGGGCCAAATATCGGTTGGCATCTGCGCCGATCACGCCGGGTTGCAGAGTGATCTTATGGCCATTGTCGATAATTTCATGCCCGCGCCAATCATCGGTCAGTGTGATCAGTACTGAGTCGGACACCGCTTGCCCGGAAAGGCTGGTACCAGCGGCGCGAAAGGTGCAGTGCACGCCCAGTTCACCGCAACATTGAATGGCAAATATCACTTCGTCGAGATCTTTGAGGCGCAGTACAATCTTGGGGATCAAACGATAAAAGCTGGCATCGGTGCCGTAAGCGAGGCGCTTGGCTGCTTGAGTGACTATTCTCTCTGGCTCGATGCGTGTCGCAAATAGCGTTTCGAGTTGTTGGTAAGTGGCGTTGGAAAGGGTGTTGGCCATCAATTGCTTCCTTTTTCAGTGCAGCCGATGTGTTTTTATGCTTGAAATGGCTGCGGTGCTGGGCTCACGTTTCCCAGCACCATTTTAGTTTTATCAATCGCTCAAGGCATTTTTACCAGAGAATCGCGCGAAAGATCGCCAATGGTTTTCGCCCCTGTGAGCGTCATCGCAACGCGCATCTCCTTAGCATAGAGATCCAGCAAGTACTCTACTCCAGCGCCACCTTGCGCCGCCAGTGCGTAAACAAACGAGCGACCAAGCAACGTGCAATCGGCGCCAAGCGCCAGCATACGCACCACATCTAGGCCAGTACGGATGCCCGAATCGACGAAGATTTTCAGGTCGCCTTTGACGGCATCGGCAATCCCCGGTAGTGCTTTGGCGGTCGATAAGACACCGTCCAGCTGGCGGCCCCCGTGGTTCGAGACCACAATGCCGTCAGCGCCAAAGCGAACCGCGTCTTTAGCGTCTTCTTCATCTAAGATGCCTTTAATCACCATCGGCCCGTCCCAGAAGTCGCGGATCCACTCGAGATCTTGCCACGAGATTGAAGGATCGAAGTTTGCCCCCAGCCAGCCGATGTAATCTTCCAACTTAGTTGGCGTGCCGCGATAGGTGGAAATATTGCCCAGATCGTGCGGTTTGCCCAGCAGGCCGACGTCCAGCGCCCAGCTTGGATGCAGCATAGATTGAAACACGCGACGCATCGCCGCATTTGGGCCGCTCATGCCAGAGTGCATGTCGCGGTAACGCGCGCCCGGTACCGGCATATCAACCGTGAACACCAGCGTGGTGACGCCAGCGGCTTTGGCGCGCTCAAGCACGTTTTTCATAAAGCCGCGATCTTTGAGCACGTAAAGCTGAAACCACATGGGGCGCTGAATGGCGGGGGCGACCTCTTCAATCGGGCAGACGGAAACGGTCGACATGGTAAACGGAATGCCTTTCTTCTCTGCCGCTTTCGCCGCTTGCACTTCGCCGCGACGCGCGTACATGCCGGTTAAACCGACAGGGGCAAGTGCGATAGGCATCGCCAATTTTTCACCAAAAATTTCTGTTTCTAAGCTGAGATCAGCCATGTCACGCAGCACCCGTTGGCGCAGCGCGACGTCGCCGAGGTCATCGGTGTTGCGTTTGAGCGTGCGCTCGTCATAAGAGCCGCCATCAATGTAATGAAAAAGAAACGGAGGCAATTTGGCTTTTGCCGCAGCGCGGTAATCGGTAGAAGCGGAAATAATCATATTGGGTTCCTAGCTGTCAATCTAAGGGCGCGATTTGAGCGTGTTACACCGCTCAATCCGCTTTCACTGACTGCGCGACAAGTCGCAGTCGACATCTGAAAGTGAGCTTGCCAAGCATGCGCGCCGAATCGATGTGGCGCGCGATGCCGTGCAGTGACATAGTGGTTATGGGATCATCAGGGCGTCGGTCAGTTGCAAACCATAGATCAAGACCAAACCTATGATGCCTGTCATCACAAGATAGTAGAACGTGGGAATAATGGTCTTGCGCAGCGTCGCACCTTCACGACCAAGCAGCCCGACAGTCGCAGACGCGGCGACCACGTTATGAATCGCGATCATATTGCCTGCGGCAGCGCCCACCGCTTGCAGCGCCACCACAATCGCACTGGAAATGGTCAGGGTTTGCGCCACTTCAAACTGGAACTGGCTGAACATCATGTTAGAGACGGTGTTGGAGCCGGCGATAAACGCGCCCAGTGCGCCGACGGTGGCACTCAGTGCCGGAAACGCCGAGCCCACTAGGTCCGCAGCGAAGTTCGCGGTAGTGACGGGCATACTGGCTAAATCCGCGGCGTTAACCCCTGAGTTGATAAAAATACGTACCATAGGGATAGTGAAGACTAAAACAAAGCCAGCACCAAGCAAGGTTTTGCTTGATTCACTAAACGCTTTCGCCATCGGCTTGACACTGCCCGATTGGATAAGCACGGCCAACAGCGCGACGAAGACCAAGATCCCACCCGGCAGATAGAGTGGCTGAAACGCGGTAGTGATGCCTGTTTCACCGAGAATATTGCCAGACGCAATGCTGATGCCAGTGAGCAGCGCTTTGAAATCGGGACTGACACGGCTAGCGACCAGAATCACCGCCAGTAGCACATAAGGTGTCCACGCTTTGGCCAAACTCATCGGCTTGCCTTTGACCTCTTCAAGGTCGATTTTCAGTGAACCCAACCACTCCGTTGGCCATTTTTCTTCCGCTTCAAAATCCCATTGGCTTTTGGGGACTAAAAAGCCTTTTTTCGCCGCGGTTACCACAATGGCTAGGCCAAGCAAACCACCAATCAGAGACGGAAACTCTGGGCCAAGGAACACACCAGTTAGCGCGTAAGGCACGGTAAACGCCAAGCCAGCAAACAGGGCGAAAGGCAGAATGTCCAAGCCTTCGCTCCAACTGCGATTCTTGCCAAAAAAGCGGGTCAGCATCATCGCCATCAGCACTGGCATCACAGTGCCAACGGTGGCGTGAATAAGCGCGACGCTTGAAGTGATTTGCTGTAAGTAAATATCCCAGTTTGAACCGTGGGCGAGCAGGCTTTCACTGATGTTGTGAGTATCGAGACCTTTGTTGACGCCGACGATGATCGGCGTACCGACTGCGCCAAAGGAGACGGGCGTCGATTGGATCATCATCCCCATCAGCACCGCTGCTAATGCAGGGAAGCCAATCGCGACCAGTAGCGGTGCTGCGATTGCTGCTGGCGTACCAAAACCAGACGCGCCTTCAATGAAAGAGCCAAAACACCAAGCGATGATGATGGCCTGGACGCGACGGTCAGCGGAGATGTCGGTAAAGCCGTTACGTATGGTGGTGATCGCGCCTGTGTGTTTTAGGGTGTTAAGCAGGAAAATCGCGCCAAACACAATCCACAGCACCGACACTGTGATGCCAAGCCCTTGTAGGATAGACGCCAGCACGCGTGTGCCGGACATATCCCAGAAGAATAGGGCAATGACAACGGTCAGGCCAAAGGCGACGGGCATGGCTTTTTTGGCTGGCCAGTTAAGGCCAACAAGTAGGATGGCGGCGACGACAATCGGCGAAAAGGCCACCAAGGCAAGTATGGTTTCACTCATGGGTACTTCCTCGTACTCTGACTTTCCAATCTCAGGCGAGTTCGGCTGAAATCTTGAAAATCCTTTATTGTTTTTGTAATGGGGTTGTTAATTTGTGGTGAATTTACCCCTTTATTTTTTATTGATATAGGGAAATAATGAAATTCATTATTTCCAAAAATTACATAATAAGATGCGAGCAGATGACCTAATTTTGTTTTGCCAAGTGGTAGAACAGGGCAATTTTAGTAAGGTGGCAGAAGAAAATGGCCTTACAAATTCAGTAGTTAGTAAAAGAATTGCCAGACTGGAAGAAGAGATAGGCGTGCAGCTATTGTATCGAACCACGCGAAAGTTGACGTTAACCGAAGCAGGCAAGGCGTTGTTACACAGTGCTAAAAATGTGAAGCAAGCCACGATGGAAGCGATGGACGCGATTTCCGGTTTCGGCGAAAACGTCAGCGGCCACATCAAAATGTCGGTGCCGACCATCTCGGGCGATCTGATTTTAGCCGACGCGGTGGCTGAGTTTTGCAACCTGCATCCGGGGCTAACCGTTGATATGTCGCTGGACAACCGCTTTGTTGACTTAATCGCTGGAGGATACGATCTGGTGATCCGCACTGGCTATTTGGAAGATTCCAGCCTGATCGCGCGTCACATTCTCGACTCACAGTGGGTGGTGTGCGCATCGCCCTCGTACATCGCCAAGCATGGTAAACCGATCAAACCGGATGATTTGACCAACCACAACTGTCTGCAATACGCCTATCAAACCACGGGCGCGTCAGATTGGGAGTTTAAAGGCAGCAAAGGCAACTACATTGTCAAAGTCTCTGGCTGCTTTTCTACCGACAACGCCACCGCTTTGCGCAAAGCCGCGCTCGGTGGCCACGGTATCGCTTATGTGCCACGTTGTTTGGTCTACCACGATTTTCGCAACGGCCAGCTGGTGGATATTTTTCCAGAGCAAGTGGGGAAAAAGCTTGGCATCTACGCCGTCTATCCATTTACGCGTCAACCACCGAACAAAGTTCGCCTGTTAATTGAACACATTCGCGCGCGCTATCTCACCATCTCGCACTATTTCTGAACCGCGATCTATTCAGCATTTCGAGGATTGTTGCCAATTTAACCTTGAAAAAGCCGCCTCTCACCCCGAACTAAGGGGTGAAAATTATTCTTATTAGCAAGGAACAGCCGATGGTAGGCGATTCCTTTCATTCCAAGCATAGAAAGACCACAGGGACGTTATGCAATATATAAACACACGAAAACAAGAACTTATCGAACACTATTTTGGCCATCCTGTCGCGGATCCTTATCGCTGGTTGGAAGACGATCGCAGCGAGGAAACCGCGCAATGGGTGGATGGACAAAACGCCGTGACCTTCGATTACTTAGCGCAAATCCCGTTTCGCAATGCGCTGCGTGAACGAATCGCGGCCAGCCAAAATTACGCCAAGTACTCTCAACCGTTTCGTGCGCGGCGAGTATACCTACTTCTATAAAAACGATGGCCTGCAAAACCAAAGCGTGTTGTATCGCAGTAAAGGTGAACAGGACGAGGCGCAGGTATTTCTCGACCCCAATGGCTTTTCACCTGATGGCACCACTTCGTTAGATCAGGTTTATTTTTCTAAAGATGATTCGCTGGTGGCGTACACCATTTCTGAAGGGGGCAGTGACTGGCGCAAGATCTTTGTGCTCAACACACAAACTGGTGAGCAGATTGAACCAGAAATTGTCGATGTGAAATTTACCGGCGTGGCGTGGCTCGGTAGCCAAGGTTTCTACTATTCTCGCTATGATAAACCGCAAGGCAGTGAGCTCTCGGCGCGCACTGAGCAGCACAAGCTCTATTATCATCAGCTCGGCACCCCGCAATCAGAAGATGTGTTGGTGTTCGGTGAAAATGAGGGCGAAGTGCATCGCTATGTCTCTGCTCAAACGACAGACAATGATCGCTATTTGCTGATTAGCGGCCATGAGTCGACCTCAGGTAACCGGCTGTTTTATGTCGATCTACACAGCGAGGAGCGCCAAGTCTTCACGCTGCTGGAGCATGTTGACTCGGACACCGAGCTGCTCGACGCAACCGACAGCCACTTTATCCTCTACACCAACTTGCATGCCCCTAACGGTAAAGTGGTCAGCGTAGATATTGCCAGTGGCGAGTGGCGCGATGTGATCGCCGAGCAAGAGCAGCCTTTAGAGGTGGTAACCGCGGGCGGCTATCTGTTTGCCACTTACATGGTCGATGTGCTGTCGAAAGTGGTGCAGTACAGCTACCAAGGCGAGCTGATCCGAGAAATTCAGTTACCCGGACAAGGTAGCGCGAGCGGTTTGGAAGGGAAAAAGTCGCAAACAACGCTCTACTATACCTTCACCAACTACGTGACGCCGCCGACCATTTTTGCCTTAGATGTACACAGTGGCGAATCGGTGGTGTATCGCGAATCGAGTGCGCCATTTAAGCGTGAGGATTTTATCTCTGAGCAGGTGTTTTACCCCTCAAAAGATGGAACCTTGATCCCGATGATCATCTCTTACAAAAAAGGCATTCAGTTCAACGGCAAAAACCCGACCATCCTTTATGGTTATGGTGGTTTTGATGTCAGCCTCACACCTGCGTTTTCCGGCATGGTTTCAAGCTGGCTTGAGCTGGGCGGCGTGTACGCGGTAGCTAACTTACGTGGCGGCGGTGAATATGGTAAAGCATGGCACAACGCCGGCACGCAAATGCAAAAGCAGAACGTGTTTGATGACTTCATCGCGGCGGCCGAGTACTTGATTGAACAGCAGTACACAGACAGTGCGCATTTAGCGATTCGCGGCGGATCCAATGGTGGCTTGTTGGTCGGCGCGTGTATCACGCAGAGGCCCGAAACTGTTTAAGGTCGCGCTGCCTGCGGTGGGAGTTTTGGATATGTTGCGCTATCACACCTTTACTTCTGGTGAAGGTTGGAAATATGACTACGGTACTTCGGCGCAAAGTGAAGAGATGTTCCAGTATTTGTTGGGCTACTCTCCGGTACACAACGTCAAAGCAGGCGTTGCTTACCCTGCCACTTTAGTCACCACCGCCGATCACGATGATCGCGTTGTGCCTGCCCACTCCTACAAGTTTATCGCCCAGCTACAGCAAAAGCAGGCGGGGGAGAATCCTGTTCTGATCCGTATTGATGTCAATGCGGGACATGGTGCGGGAATGCCAATGAGTAAGATGATCGATCTGTCGGCAGACTTGTATGCCTTCACTCTGTTCAACATGGGGATCCGTGAGCTCAGCCCAGCTTAAGCCCTCGAGAAAGTGAAAATGCCGCGACAGTGTCGCGGCATTTTTGTCAGCGTCTGTTAAGCCTCAGACAACTGACGGGTCGGCGGCCATGCCGAAGGTAGCTATACCTACTTTTTAATACTTCTGTTTTTTGCTTGTTGTAATGATGACTGACGTTGTTATTTAATCTGCTGGTTTGGATAGTAATGTGTAATTGCGACAAACAGATGACGCTAGGCCACTTCCTCCACGTTGAGTTGGCTATCGAGATCAAATGAGGCGCTGATCAGCTTCTTGGTGTAATCGCTTTGTGGATGATGGAAAATCGTCTCGGCGCTTCCTTGTTCCATCACTTCGCCTTTTTGCATCACCAACACGCGATCTGAAAGCGCTTTAACCACCGACAGATCGTGGCTGATAAACAGATAACCGATATTGTGTTTTTGCTGCAAATCTTTGAGTAGATCAATCACGGTTAACTGCACCGAGCGATCGAGCGCTGAGGTCGGTTCATCGAGCAAAATAAACGACGGCTCAAGGATCAAGGCGCGGGCAATGGCGATGCGCTGACGCTGACCACCAGAGAAACTCGTGCGGGTAGCGGTTAATCGCATTTGGCTCTAAGCGCACTTCTTTGAGCGCTTCACGGGCTCGTTGCATTCGCTCAGCTTTGCTCATTTGGGGGCGATGTACGGTGAGCGCTTCGGTGATGATCTCGCCGACCGTCATGCGTGGTGATAACGATCCGTAGGGATCTTGAAATACCATTTGCATCTCTTTCTTCAGCTCAAAGCGTTGCTTGGCGCTGATCTGATTGAGATCGTTACCTTGAAATTCAATGTGCCCAGTGCAAGGCAGTAGGCCAATCAAAGCGCGGCCCAAGGTCGATTTTCCCGAACCTGACTCGCCAACAATCCCCAAGGTTTCACCGCGTTTGAGTTGCAGCGAAATGCCTTTGACTGCCTCAAAATATTCACAGCGGCTAGGGATGAAGTGAGGTTTAGTGAGAAACTGCACTCGAATATCTTCTGCTTTGAGTAGCATGGGCGCTTGTTGATCCACCGCGATTTTGCTCCCTTTAGGGATAGCGTTGATAAGCATCTTGGTGTAATCGTGTTGCGGATTGTCAAACAGCGTCGCCGTTTCACCTTGTTCCACCACTTCGCCTTTGCACATCACTAGTACGCGGTCCGCAAAGTGTTTCACTACGCCAAGATCGTGGGTGATGAACAATATCGCCATGCCCATTTTGGCTTGGATCTCTTTGATCAGTTGCAGCACTTCCGCTTGTACCGTCACATCCAGTGCTGTGGTGGGTTCATCGGCGATCAGAATATCGGGCTCGTTGATCAGCGCCATGGCGATCATAATGCGTTGCAACTGACCACCCGAAAATTCGTGAGGGAACTTGCTATAGGCTTGCTGTGGATTCGGCAAATGCACCAGATGAAACAGCTCCAGCACTCTCGCTTTGGCTTGCTTGGGCGAAACGGCGCGATGGCACATGATCGCTTCGGCGACTTGAATGCCGACGCGCAAATAGGGGTTGAGCGAAGTCATCGGCTCTTGGAAAATCATACCGATACGATCACCGCGAATGGTGCGCATCTCTTTTTCGCTTTTTTCTAAGATCGATTGACCTTCAAAAACAATCGAAGAGTCTGGATGGATAATGGCGTTGTTAGGCAACAGCTTCATTAAGGCGCTGGAAGAGACCGATTTTCCGGAACCAGATTCGCCGACAATCGACAGCGTTTCTCCTGCGCGGAGCTGGAAAGTGACGTTTTTTACTGCATCCACGATACCGTCATTGGTGGTAAAGCTGACGGAGAGATTCTCTACCGTGAGAATGGTTTGCGATGACATTGAAATTCCTTGTCTTAATTGAGCACTCTGGCCACTTGAGCAGCCCCTGAGTAATGATGGAGCGCCGAAAACTGAGCATGCGCATGGCTGACGTGTTCCAACTCCAGCATCCAGTGCGCGTTGCGTTGGGCGCGGCAGAAAGCCGTCATGTAAGAAAGCAGCGCGTCGGTATGTTGCACCAGAGTGGAGCGTAAACGGTCGATTAACTCGCCCGATTCCAAAGCAAGGAACTGAAACAACGCATAGGTTTGATTGAGAGTACTGAAAGCATCGTGATGCAACCCCATGCGGTTATAAATTTCAGATTGCGCGATGCTGGCGTCCCGCAGCCCGCTGAGCAGGCAGGCAAACTGGCAGGGCTTGAGTGAACAGGCCTCGGTTGCAGATTGAATATGCATAGGCAGATGTGAAAGCACATCGTTAAACAAATGGTGCGCTTCCGGCCAGTGGCCTTGTTCCATCAGCTCTTGCGCTTTGAGGTAGCGCATCCAACATTGTTCCACATCCACTGTCTCAATCCTCGGCAAAATAATTTTCATAAGTTTAAATGTAAATTATTATCAAATGCAAGTGAGTATCAAAAGCATAAGCTAGTGAGCCAAGCTGGTGGAAATATCGCCAGTTGTGCGGGGCTGTAGGTTAAGTCACTAAAAATCCTATTAAATCCAACTAGACTTGATGTACTGTGATGCTAGGGTCTGTTGACCTTTTGAGATGACTTTTGCAGCAGTTTGTGGGTTCTTTGTGCAAGGCAGAGGCTTTGAATTGTAGGGGCCTACATGATAAGCCGATAACGCAGCAAAAAGGAGCCACAAACGCTGCCCGAAGGGTTCAGCTAAAAGCGTTTTACTCTTTGTTGAGAGGTGTTTTGCTTAGAATGACTAGGCTACAAACCTCTCGCCGCGATTAAAACGCTTTTATCTCGAACAAAATTTAACCGCAAAAGGTCAACAGACCCTAGATACGCCCAACCATCTCGACAGAACGCTCAATGACCACATTGTTCGGGCTTAGGGTAACAAGACAACAACAAGAACAAGGAGGCAGGTATGGCGATTCAAAGACTTACCGCAGACCAACTTTACTCTGTGGCTGAATTAGAACAACTGCCATGTAAGTCAACCAAAGAGTTGACGCCGATCGATGAGATTGTCGGACAAGAACGCGCGCAAAAAGCGGTCGAGTTTGCTATGTCGATCAAGGAGAAAGGCTACAACATTTACGCCATCGGCCAGAACGGTTTGGGGAAACGCACCATGATTCTGCGCTACCTCAATCGTCATCCTCACGATGCCAGCGCGCTGTACGACTGGTGCTATGTGGCGAATTTTGAAGATATCCGCACGCCGAAAGTGCTTAAACTTCCTCAAGGTGTCGGGGTACGTTTCCGTAACGATATCGAGAAGCTGATGACCAAGCTGGTCAATGCGATGCCGTTGGCGTTTGACAATGAAATGTATTTCAGCCGCGCCGACAAACTGAAAAATCAGTTGGCGCAAAAGCAAGAAGCGGAGCTGGAACGCATCTCCAAAGATGCGAAAGAGAAAGGCATCAGCCTTACGATTACCACGCAGGGCGATTATCAGTTTGTCGCGATGAATGGCGAAGAGCTGCATACCGAAGAAACTTTTGATGCGCTGAGTCGTAAAGAGCAAGAGAGCTTTGGCGCTAGCATTGATGAACTGGAAATCAGTTTACGTTCCATGGTGCGTCAGCTCACCGAGTGGGAAGAAGCCTACACCGAAAAGATCAAAAAGCTCAATGATGATGTAACGCGGGATGTGATCACCCACTTTATCAAGCAGCTCAAACTCGACTATTCACAGTATCCGGAGATCAAAACCTATCTCACCGAGTTGCAAAAAGACATTATCGAGAATGCCGACATCTTTTTGGAAGAGAGCGGTGAGCAAGGGGAAATCGCCTCGGCGGCGCTGGATAAAAAGTTGCCACGTCGTTACAAAGTGAATGTGCTGGTCAGCCGCAAAACCGACGAGTTTCCGATAGTAGTGGAAGAGACACCTAACTATCACACTCTGTTTGGCTCGATTGAAACCGCGACTTTTAAAGGCACGGTGTTTACCGATTTTTCGCTGATTCGCGCAGGCAGTTTGCACAAAGCTAACGGCGGCGTGCTGTTGATGGACGCACAAAAAGTGCTCGAACAGCCTTACGTTTGGGATGGTCTAAAACGAGCGCTGCGCTCACGCCAACTCAGTTTTACGTCACTGGAAAAAGAGGTCACGCTGACTGGCGCGGTATCGCTCGATCCAGAGCCTATTCCACTGGATATTAAGATCATCTTGTTTGGTGACTATCGCACTTACCAACTGCTGCAACATTACGATCCTGAGTTTAGCGAACTGTTTCGTGTCACCGCCGACTTCGAAGACGAGATGAAACGCACCGCGGAATCTGAGCTTCAGTACGCGCGTTTTATCTCTAGCGTGGTGCATGACAACAACATGCTGCATTGCGATAAAAAAGCCATTGCGCGCATCATCGAGCACAGTTCGCGTATCGTCGCTGATCAGGGCAAGCTTTCCCTGCATTCGGCGCACATCGCCAATTTGCTACGTGAGTCGAACTACGTGGCGAAGCAGTCCAATTCCAACATGATCCGCATCGGTCATGTGGAGGAGGCGCTGAGCAATCAAGAGATGCGAGTGAGCCGCTTAAAAGACATGGTGATGGAAGGCTTTATCAACGGCACCACCTTGATCCGTACCGAGGGGAAAGCGGTCGGTCAGGTCAACGCGTTGTCTGTGATCAGCACCGGTGATCATGCATTTGGCGCACCCAACCGCATTACGGCCACCACGTGTTACGGTGATGGCGAAGTGATTGACATTGAGCGCAGTGTCGATCTTGGCGGCAGTATTCACTCTAAAGGGGTGATGATCCTCTCTGCCTATCTGTCGTCGGTGTTCGGTCGCAATGCGCGTGTGCCGTTAACCACCACGATCACCTTTGAACAATCATATGGTGGTGTGGATGGTGACAGTGCCAGTATGGCGGAGTTGTGCGCGGTGGCATCGGCCTTTTCTAAACAGCCAAACCGTCAGGATATTGCGATCACCGGCTCCATGAACCAGTTTGGTGAATCACAGCCGATTGGCGGCGTGAACGAGAAGATCGAAGGTTTCTTTGATGTGTGTGTGATCAAAGGACGTCATCCGCAGCAAGGCGTGATCATCCCGCGCTCTAACGTGCACAATTTGATGCTGCGCCCGGACATTGTCCGCGCAGTAGAAAAAGGGGAGTTTCACATTTGGGCGATTGAGCACGTCACCGAAGCGATTGAAATCTTCACTGGCAAACGGGCTGGTGAGCCGACTGACGACGGCAGCTACCCGATCGATACCATCTTTGGTATCGCCCAAGCGAAGCTTAACGCATTGCGCAAATAAGTCTTTCAAGGGTCACAAAGTGGCCCTTTACTTTGTCTTCTCTGGCCTGTTCGCCACGTGCATCACATGGTCGAACAATTGACGTGTATTTCAGAAGAGGTGGTGCCTGATTCCGCTGAGCTTTCACATCTAGCTGAAAAACAGAAAGAGCAGTTAAGCTTCTTCCGTCTGTAAAATCCACGTGTTGTAAAATACAAAACCGCCACAAATATGGGCGGTTTTTTTATCATCTAGCTTCTTAGCTTCAGTTTGGTACCATCGAAAGTGAGGTGGCTGAGCAGGCTCTTGGCGTTGACTTTGCCGTAGTCATCAAATTCCACTCCGTAGCGTGCGTAGTGGGTCGAGCGTTGCAAATTGCACACTTTGCCTTTAAGCGGGGCGAGCGTCACGCCGCCATTTTTGCCTAAGACAATATCGAGCGACACTTCTTCGCCCACTTGGAAAGTGCGGCTCATCGGCGTAGTAATAAATCGGCAGCCACCACGGGAGAGATCGCGTATTTCGCAATCCACGCCAACCTCGCCCAAATAGGCTTTCGCGCTAAGGTTTACTTCGTAGCGGATCTCTTTGCGCAGCTGCGACACTTGCATGGTGCTCGGCACACTCAGTACCAGCAGCGGGAACGGATCGCCCAAACGGTAGGAAATTTGGCTACGAAACTGAATGATCGCCCCTTCACCGCGATGCGACAGCGCTTTGATATTGATCCAAAAACCTGCTTGAAAATAAAAGCGCAGATCTTCATCCGAGATCTGTGGTACCTCGATTAAGATCGCATTGTTAGAATGCGAACCAATGAACTTACTTGTGGTTAAAAACTTGATGCCGACAGGTGTCGTGACGTTCAGCGTCATTTCACTGCCATGCTCAATCATCGCCAGTGCGTCCGTACTGTTTAAAGTGGATACGTTGTGCGTTTGATTGCTCTGTTGTACCGACGGACTACGTCCTTGAATTCTCGCCATAGATAACGTCATTTATTGTTGTGATTCCTGATAGAGCAGCCCGAGAGATTTGGCACAGTTGTGTCACTGCCATCTCGCATACACTAAGCGTATGCCCCAAATGGTATTCGCGCATATTTCGATTGGGAATTTTATTCAGGGGGATTAACATGTTCAATGATAAATACCTGAAATTTTGGAGGAATAGTGTGAATAACGTCACTCATGATGAGAAAAGTCAACGTTACAGCGTGCATTTGGAAGGAGAGTACTATGCCACGCTCGCTTATCAACTGGTCGACGGGGTGATGCACATTACCTCAACTAAGGTACCAGAGGCCCTGCAAGGGAAGGGATACGGTAAAGTATTGATGGAAGCGGTACTGCCTGAAATTGAACAAGCTGGCTACAAAGTGGTGCCTATTTGCAGCTATGTGAAGCATTATTTGCAGCGCAATCCGCGCTGGCAGAGCTTGGCCGCCTGACAAAAACAGGGCCAGCGCGGCTGGCCTTGATAACCTATGATTGCGTCTTAACTAGCACGCTGGCGAATGCGCCCCATGATGTAAGTATTGATGAACTGGCCATCGCGAAATGACGCATCCACCGCTTCTCCCTCAATCACAAATCCATGTTTCTTATACAGGGCGATGGCTCTTTCGTTATCGCTGTTGACTTCAATCTGAATACGGTGAACGTTAAGCCAGTTGTCTGCCAGCTCAGTCACCGTTTCGATCAACCTGCTGCCAATCCCCAAACCGTGGTAATCGTCATGCACGCCAATGCCAAATGAGGCTGTGTGCGCGGTGCGCGGGCGTTGAGAATGGTGAAAGCCGATATTGCCGACCACTTTGCCATCGACAACCGCAACATAGCTATACACTCCGGCGGGAATATTCGATAAGCGCTCTTTCCACATTGCTACTGACGGCTTTGGGAGTTGCAGGGTTTCACGTTGCGCTTTCGGTTGTGAATAGAGTTCCACCAGTGCTTGCGCGTCATCAACGCACGTCGGACGAACGATAATTTCCATGCTTTTCTCCTTGTTTGTTGTTTTTTAACCAATCTAACCAGAAAAAATCATAAAAACCAGATTTTTTGTTAATAAATTGAGTGACTTGATTTCAGAAAAAACTAAGGAAAATCGCCGAGGTTTGCGGAGATTTCAGTAGAGTTATTGGAGGATTGGCTGATAAGTGAGCAGTTGCACCATTTTTTGTGGCCATTTTTTTGTTCAGAAAGATTTTGTTCTGTAATAGGATGCCGTGTCACTGTTGAATAAACAGGTCACATTAAATAACTAAAAAGTAATAAGGAAAACTGATGCAATTGCGACGTTTTACTCCTAGCTCCGTGGTGTTGGCGATGACTCTCGCTTGCCCAATGATGAGCGTTGCTCAGGAAAGTGTTGTTCTAAAGACCGAAATGCCATCCCCAACTTGGATGCGCGATATTGCCTTGTCGCCAGATGGCCGACATATCGCTTTTACCTATGCCGGACAAATTTGGTTGGTGCCTTCGCAAGGGGGCGATGCACAGCCGCTGACCTCGGCTGACAGCTACAGCGAGCACCCAGTTTGGTCGCCAGACAGTCAGTCGATCGCGTTCACTGCTGACCGCTTTGGCCCGGGCGACGTGTTCATCACCTCATTACGTGGTGGCGAAGCGAAGCGTTTAACTTACCACTTCAGCAAAGATGTGCCTTACGCTTTCAGCGCCGATGGCAAAAAGGTGTACTTCAGCTCAGCGCGTTTGGGTGATGCCGATGCGAGCGTGAACAATGGCTTTGCTGGCACTGCGTCTGCGCAGCTGTATGCGGTGAATGCAGAGGGTGGGCGAGAAAAGTTGATGCTGTCGAATCCGCTCAGCAGTTTGTCCATCAATGGGCAAAATGGCCAGTATCTCTATACCGATCTGCCATCCCCGATGGAACAGCAATGGCGTAAACGCGATGTCTCTGAGGCAGCGCGCGACATCTGGCGCTTTGATCCACAGACAGGCAAGCATAGCCGTATCACGCACTACCGTGGTGAAGATCGCGATGCCGTTTGGTCTGCCGATGGGCAGTCGCTCTACTATTTGTCGGAGCGCTCAGGCAGCTTCAATATTTGGCAAAAAGGGTTGAATGAAGCGGATAATCCAGTGCAAATCACTCAGCACGAGTTTTTGCCTGTGCGTTTTCTTTCAACCAGTCAAC
Source organism: Vibrio cidicii (assembly GCF_009763805.1). Classification (NCBI taxonomy): domain Bacteria; kingdom Pseudomonadati; phylum Pseudomonadota; class Gammaproteobacteria; order Vibrionales; family Vibrionaceae; genus Vibrio; species Vibrio cidicii. The sequence continues at coordinate 1,250,047 of NZ_CP046803.1, forward strand.
AAGGCGATCTCGCCTACGGTTTTGACGGACAAATTTGGCTAAAAGCGGCGAGTGAATCCGCCGCTAAGCCAGTTGAGGTCAATATCCGTCAGGTGTTTCTCGGGCAAGGCAAACACTTCGTTAATCTCAATTATGAAGCGACAGAAATCGCGGTTTCGCCGGTGGCGCCTGAAGTGGCGATAGTGGCCCGTGGTGATGTTTACACGGTATCGCTGCTGTCGGGGGCAACCAAACGCATCACCAAAACCCCGCAAGCGGAGCGAAATGTCTCTTTCTCGGCTGATGGTTTGTCGCTGGTGTACGCTTCAGAACGCCATGGCAACTGGGATATCTTCCACAGCTATGTGAACGATACGGGCAAGAGCTTTTCCACTTCACTGGATGTGCGAGAAGAGCAATTGTCGGATGAGCCTGTTGATCAAACTCAGCCACTCTACTCGCCTGATGGCAAAAAGCTGGCGTACCGTGAAAACAGCAACACGCTTAAAGTCTACAATCTGGAAGAAGATAAACACTATGTGTTACTCAATGATACCCAGATCTATTCCTACTATGACCAAGATCTAAGCTACGCATGGTCGCCCGACAGCCAATACTTGGTGACGCGTAACCGCGCGGTTTACAACGCCGATATCGTGCTGCTGAAAGCTGACGGCAGCGAAGCGCCAGTGCAGATCACCAACAGCGGTTTTGTTGAGGGTGAGCCGAAATTTAGCGCTGATGGACAGATGGTCTACTGGTTAACCGACAGAAACAGCCTGCGTGATATCGACGATTGGGCAGTACAGTCGGATGTCTACGTTACGGTGCTCAACCAAAAGGCCGATTACGAGCTGAAGAAAAGTAAAGAGCAGAAGTGGCTTGATCGAGAAATCGCGCTCGACAGGGGCGAAGAGGGCGAGCAAGCCATGCCGATGGAGACACAGGTTGAACCGCGTGGACTTAAGCATCGTACTTACCGCATCACGCCGTACTCCATGTCGCCACGCTTTACCTACCTCTCGCGAGATAACAAAGCGCTGTTGGTGGCAAACCAAATTGGCGACAGTGTCGAGTTCACCAAGATCATGACTGAGGATAGCAGCACCGAAGTGTTGTTTACCCGAGCTGCGGAAGAGGTGAGAGCGATCGAAATGGAGCCAGACAGTGAGACATTGGTGCTGATTGGCGATCACGGCATTGAAGAACTTCATTTGCCCAGCGGCGAATCCAACTATGTCGACTACCAAGCTGAGGCCAATTACGACTTTAGCGCAGAAGTGGCGTACATTTTTGACCATGCTTGGCGTTTAACCGCAAGCAAGTTTTACGATAAAGGGCTGCATGGCGTGGATTGGGCCGCTTACGGCGAAGCGTATCGCAAGCATTTGGCAGGAATCCGTACCTACCAAGATTTCGCCGAGCTGCTGAGTGAGATGTCGGGTGAGCTCAATGCCTCACACACTGGCGCGTTTCTTCTTAGACGGCAAACCTGGCTGGCCAGAACAAGCTTCATTAGGTCTTTTCTATGATGACAACTATCGAGGAAAAGGGGTGCGTGTTAAGGCCGTGCTGCCTGCGGGCCCAGCTGATACCTATCAGACCATCATCAAACCGGGCAGCATTATTTACTCGGTAGATGGCCAAGAGATCACTCCAGAGATGAACATTTATCGGCTACTGGACGGCAAAGTCGGCAAAATGGTGCGTCTGAATGTGTTGAGCCCGGGCGAAAAAGAGCCGCAAGAGACCCAATTGGTGGCGATTGATCTGGGCCGCGAAGCGGAACTGGCCTACGAGCGTTGGGTCGACGAGCGCAAAGCGCTGACGGAGCAGTGGTCTGAGGGGCGCTTGGGCTATGTACATGTGCCAGAGATGGGACCGATCTCTTACGAAAGCTTGATCAATGAGTTGTTTGGCGAATACAACGACAAAGAAGGTGTGATTGTCGATATTCGCTACAACATGGGCGGCAATTTGCACGACCAGCTCATGGAAGTGCTCTCCGGTACGCGCCACAGCGCCCAAGTCACTCGTGATGGCTATCAGTTGTCGACTTTCCCTGAGCGTCGCTGGGCGAAACCGAGTGTCATGTTGGCCAATGCGGCGAGCTATTCTGATGGCTCGATTGTGCCCTATTTTTACAAGCGTGAAGGCATTGGCCAACTGGTTGGTGAGCGTGTGCCGGGTACGGGCACGGCGGTGTTGTGGGAGCCTCAGCAAGAGTCTCGACTCGTTTACGGTGTGCCTCAACTTGGTTTTAAAGACGACCAAGGGCAGTGGTTTGAAAACCAAGAGGTGATTCCGGATGTGCTGGTTTACAACTCGCCGGAAGACATAGCCAAAAATCACGACAGACAACTGAAAGTGGCGGTTGAAACCCTACTCGCAGATTTGGATAAAGCGAAGTAGCAGAGCTTCTATTCCTTACTGTTCGAAGTCGATTGAGCCCCCGAAGATTGTCCATCTCGGGGGCTTTTTTTATCCTTTTCTTCCCACAGATACCTTTTGTAACAATTATTTCACCTTTGGATGCCAGCAGAGTATGATGACGACTGTTCTGAATCGGCCGCGCTGGGCTTATTCACGTCAAAACTAGGGACAGATCATGACCGCAAACCGCCAAGGTTGGAAAACACCGCAAAACTTCTTACTGCTCGTTTCTATTATCGTACCCATCGCCTTCTCAACTTGGATGGCGCTTCTCAATAACTTCGTTATAGAAAAAGCCAACTTTGATGGTGCAGACATTGGTTTACTGCAAAGTGTGCGCGAAATACCCGGTTTTCTCGCCTTCACCGTGGTATTTGTTTTACTGTTTGTTCGCGAACAGCGTTTCATGTTGATTTCACTGGCGATGCTCACGCTCGGCACGGCGATCACTGGGCTGTTTCCTTCCCTGTTTGGTTTGCTGCTGACTACGTTATTGATGTCGACCGGTTTTCACTACTTTGAAACCCTCAAGCAGTCGCTCTCCTTACAGTGGCTGAGTAAAGCAGAAGCGCCGGAAATGTTGGGTAAATATGTCTCAGTGGGCGCACTGGCTTCGCTGGTTACTTACGGCTCCATTTGGTTAATGTTGGAGCAACTGAAATTCGATTTTCGCACCGTATACTTAGTCGCTGGTGGGGTGGGTTTGGTGTTGGTGCTGGTGATGGTGTTTGCTTTTCCAGAGTTTAAAACCGAGGTGCCGCAAAATAAAAAGCTGGTGCTCCGCAAGCGTTACTGGCTCTACTACGCCCTCACTTTTATGAGTGGTGCACGTCGGCAGATCTTTACCGTGTTTGCGGGCTTTTTGATGGTGGAAAAATTTGGCTACTCAGCGGCAGATATTACGCTGCTGTTTTTGGTCAACTATCTGTTCAACTTTTTGTTTGCCAAACGGATTGGCCGTTTTATCGGTGTGGTGGGCGAGCGCAAGGCGCTGATGTTTGAGTACGTTGGGCTGATTTTTGTCTTCGTCGGTTACGGTTTAGTCAAAAGTGCAGAGTGGGCCGCTGCGCTGTATGTGGTTGACCACCTCTTTTTTGCGCTGGCGCTGGCGATCAAAACCTACTTCCAGAAGATTGCTGATCCCGCAGACATGGCCTCAACCGCAGGCGTTGCTTTCACCATCAATCACATCGCGGCGGTGGTGATTCCGGTGACCTTCGGCGTGATCTGGCTGGTCTCTCCTTCCAGCGTGTTCTACATTGGCGCGTTAATGGCTGGGGTGAGTTTGCTGCTTTCACTCAACATTCCGGCCAAACCTGAAGAAGGGAAACGAAACGCGCGTCTTGCGCTGGAGTTAACTTTCTTGCAACGCTGGTCTTATTGATCGTTAAGATAACAATGTTGCTTTCGCGTCTGATTGTCTTGAATTGGCGCCGGGCTGTAGAGCCTTGGTGCGCTGCTTTTGGGCAAATGGACAAGGTTCAAATGATGGCGACGAGCCCATTGCACCGTCAGTGAAGTCGGTGCCGAGAGCGTCACTAAGGTGGCGATTCTGGCGCGCACCGCTTTGTGGATCAGCTCCAAACTGCAGCGGCTGGTCATTACCACAAATCCTTGTTCTGGATTGACGTTCGCTCGCACCATCGCGCCTATCAGTTTATCCAAGGCATTGTGACGACCAATATCTTCACGGCACAGTGCCAGTTCACCGACGTCAGTGACATACAGCGCCGCGTGCAATGCGCCGCTGTGTTGAGCCAACACTTGCGCTTGCTGAATGCGCTCACGTAGCCCAGCAAACAAAGCTGGCTTAGGCGGCGCAACCTCTGGTAGCGCCTCCAGCGATGGCAAAGCTTGCTCAAGCGCCTCAACCCCACAAATGCCACAGCCGCTGGTTCCGGCTAACTGGCGACGCTGGCTTTTCAACGCCCAAAATGCGCGATTGGCGATCTCAACCGCCGCATGCAGTGAATCTTGGCCAACGCTTAACTGTACATCGTGAATTTCACGAGCTGACTGCACCACGCCGCTGCTGAGGCTAAACCCGGTAACGAAATCTTCGATGTTGCCCGGTGTCACCATCATCACCGCGTAGCTGATGCCATTAAAACTGATGGAGAGCGCCGTTTCACTCGCCAGTGCTTTACTGCCTTGAGTGCGCCCAGTATTCATCTCTACATATTGATAACAATCTGGTTTTTGTGCAGCGAAGTTGGCTTCACTCAGTTGTGTCAGAGGTGTGATGGTACAGGTCATGATTCTTTCTCTCTTTATGCCGTGGTGAGCGAGTCAGCGGCAAATATCGTCTTTGCTTTGGCAAAGCATCGCTCAGCCAGTACCGAACGCGGTTCACTGCTACGAATCAGTAGGCCAATCCGCGAGTGTACTTTGGCTTTGGAGATCGGGAGCATCTGCAGATGATCGTTCATAGCTTCCATGCCACCATTAAGTGGCATAATGGTGCAACATAACCCAGCGTTAACCGCTTGCAGCAACTGAAATGTCGAGTCACTCTCTAACTGAATGTGCGGTTCAATAGCGTGACTGTGAAAACTAAGGTCAATCGAGCGTCGGTAATGCATCCCCTGAGTAAGCAAGCCAAGCGGGATCTTATCGAGACTCTCCCAAGCCATTTCGCTCTGGTCGAAGGAAAAATAGCGGCTATCGTGCAGTAGCCCCATACGGGTAGGTTGAAGTTCAAACACCTCAAATTGGCGCGTATCGAGTTGATCGAGATAGCAAAGACCGAGATCAAGCTGGTTGCGGTTTAACGCGTCAACTACTTGTTCTGAGGTCATTGAAAAGAGCTGATAGCGCAGATCTGGGTAGTGTTGGGTGAGTGGCTTGAGCAACGTCATAGGATCAAGGCTGGCTAGAGGTACCATGCCAAAACGCAGATTCCCAACCAGCTGCCCGCGGCAGTTGGCCGCTTCTGCTTGCAAACCATCGTGCGCGGCGAGCACACTGCGCGCCCAAGCGAGAATGCGCTCGCCTGCATCAGTAAATCCTTCGAAGCGCTGACCACGGTTAATCAAAGTGAGCTGCAACTCCTCTTCTAAATTGCGAATGCGCATCGAAAGAGTTGGCTGAGTAATGTGGCACATCGCTGCGGCTTGCCCAAAATGCTGGGTTTCGTCGAGAGCAATGAGGTATTTCAATTGCTTAATATCCATAGTGCTTTCCTAAGCCGCCAAGCGTAGAGAGGTTGCAGGCATTAAAATGGCCTGACTTGAGTCGTTTTGCTCAATATTGACGATCAGCGCTTCGGATTGCAATCGGTGAGTACGCATCGCTTATTGAAAACGCCATATCTTTTTACTCAATGGGCACGACAGAGGTTGGACTGGTTAATAAGTAAGCGTTGATAGTTGTGATGACGTTCTCATGAAATACAGTCATCTACCAGTAAAATAAATATGTCGCTCAGAATACCACGACTATTTTAATTTATTCTTCGAATATTTCAGTTTGAGACTTTTAGAAAATTACAGGTGAAATTAAATTTCTATAAGACATTAAATCTTAATTTAAATAATAAGTTTCAATGTCAAAAATAGCTTTTTATAGAAATTCTTCTGAACTTTTAATACGCTTTTACTCTGTGTTGATTTTCACTTTCTTTGATTGTGGTCAAGAATAAAGTTGAAAATGACCCAGATCAAATTGATTGTTTTTATTAATTGATAGATGAGATCTATCAAGATTGACGTGCGAGCTTATCTGGCAATCATGGCTATCAACGCTTTGTTTTTAAGAGAGCAATAGTGAGACTAGTGATGAAAATGCAATCTTTGTATTTAATTATCCTGATAGTTTCTATCAATTAAAATTAAATCAATCAATTTGACTAACGTAGAGATAGGGATTAACCTCTATCTAAAATAAAAATCGCCACAAAGAATTTGTGGTATTGAATAATCAGTCAGTGAACTTTACCTCCTCAACGTTATTTCACCGAAATCAAAGTGCTTGACGCTAGGATCGCTATTTTCTATCGCTCATTAATAAATCTGAGTGGTAAATCAGAGTTCATTGTCATTCCGAACGAGGAGTGTCGTCATGAAGCAAAAAGAACAGATTGAACAATATTCTGGCCCTGCCGGTGGCTGGGGAGCGCTCAAAGCGGTCACGAAAAGCTGGTTAGGCAGCGACAATGCCTTTCGAAACTTACGCGCGATGCTCAAGACTAACCAAAATGGCGGCTTTGACTGCCCGGGATGCGCTTGGGGAGAATCACCAGAAAACGGCATGGTCAATTTTTGCGAAAACGGCGCCAAAGCCGTCAACTGGGAAGCCACCAGCCGCTTAGTCGATCCGGAGTTTTTTGCCCAGCACAGTGTCAGTGAGTTGGCAAAGCAAACTGACTACTGGTTGGAATACCAAGGTCGTTTGAGCCATCCGATGCGCTACGATGCGAGCAGCGATCACTATGTCGCTATCTCTTGGCAAGAGGCATTTGATTTAGTCGCCAAGCATCTCAACGCGCTGCAATCGCCTGATGAAGCAGAATTTTACACCTCGGGACGAGCCAGCAACGAGGCGGCCTATCTCTATCAGCTGTTTGTGCGTGCCTTTGGCACCAATAATTTTCCCGACTGTTCCAATATGTGCCACGAAGCCAGCGCGATAGGGTTGTTTGAAACCATCGGGGTGGGTAAAGGCACTGTGGTGTTTAAAGATTTAGAACACGCTGATGCGATTTTTATTGTCGGGCAAAACCCCGGTACTAACCATCCGCGGATGTTAGAACCGCTGCGCGCGGCGGTAAAACGCGGCGCACAGGTTGTTTGTCTCAACCCACTCAAAGAGCGTGGTTTGGAGCGTTTTCAAAACCCACAATTGCCGATTGAAATGCTACGCAACGGCTCAAAACCGACCAGCAGTGCTTACTATCATCCGGCTCTGGGCGGCGATATGGCGGTGTTTCGCGGCATGGCAAAGTTTCTATTGCAATGGGAACGTGAAGCGTATGCGCAGGGCGGGGAACCTGTGTTTGACCACGAGTTTATTCGTCAGCATACCAACGGGTTAGACGCCTATTTAGCGGCTGTTGAGCAAACATCATGGCAGCAAATTGTTGAGCAATCAGGTTTGCAACTCGATGAGATTGAGTCGCTAGCGCACATCTATCGTCACGCCGATCGCGTTATCATGTGCTGGGCGATGGGGCTGACGCAGCATCGCCACTCGGTAGTGACCATTCAGGAAGTGGTGAATCTGCAATTGCTGCGCGGCAACGTGGGCAAACCGGGCGCGGGCTTATCGCCAGTGCGTGGTCACAGTAATGTGCAGGGCGATCGCACCATGGGTATCAATGAGAAACCGCCTGCGTTTTTGCTTGATGCACTGGAGAAACGTTTTCAGTTCAAGGTGCCTCGCTCACATGGCCACAACGCCGTGCAGGCGATTCAGGCGATGGAAGAAAAACGCGCCAAAGTCTTTATCGGTCTTGGTGGCAATTTCGCCCAAGCAACACCGGATACGCCTCGCACTCACCAAGCCATGCGCAACTGTGAGCTTACGGTACACATCGCCACTAAACTCAACCGCTCTCATTTGGTGACCGGGCGTGATGCCTTGATCTTGCCGTGCTTGGGTCGCACTGAAATCGACGTGCAAGCCCATGGTCCGCAAGGTGTGACGGTGGAAGATACCTTTAGTATGGTGCACCTCTCGTATGGTCAGCTGAAACCGCGCTCGCCACATTTGCGCTCTGAACCCGCCATTTTGGCCGGGATTGCTAAAGCGACGCTGGGCAACTTCCCGATTGACTGGGATTGGGCCATTGCTGATTACAGCCGCATTCGTGATTTGATTGAACAGACCATTCCCGGTTTTAAAGATTTTAACCAACGCGTGCAGCACCCCGGTGGTTTCTATCTGGGCAATGCGGCGGCGCGGCGTGAGTGGAATACCGCCAGTAGCAAAGCGCAGTTTTCTCCTTCGGCTTTGCCAGCACAACTGGTGAATGAGCATGTCACGTCTCGTGGTGATAAGCCGGATCTGATTTTGCAAACGCTGCGCTCGCACGATCAATACAACACCACGCTGTATGGTCTGAACGACCGTTATCGTGGCGTGTTTGGCCGACGTGATGTGGTGTTTGTCAACCAAGAGGAAATTCGCCGGTTGGGTTATCAAGCGGGTGACAAAGTCGACTTGGTGAGCTTGTGGGAAGATGGCGTGGAACGCCGTGTGAGCGGCTTTGAGCTGGTGGCGTATGATATGCCTGCGGGGCAAGCTGCGGCCTATTACCCTGAAACCAACCCTCTGGTTCCACTGGAGAGTTACGGTGAACGCACATTTACCCCGACCTCCAAGTTTATTGCGATTAAACTTGAAAAAGCGCAGCCAAGTGAGGTGATTGCGACCACCGCAGTGTAATCACTATGCTAAATTGCGAGGCCCTGCAGTATGCTGGGCCTCGCTGTTTTTACGACCACGGATACCAGAATAGAGCCGTGTCGAGTAAGCGCTTACCAATCGCTGCCGCGACGATCACGACAATCGCGGTGAGACAAAGATAATCCACTTGTTTGAGCGGTTTCAAACTGTACCAAGTACGCGAATTATGGCGACCAAAGCCGCGTAGTGTCATCGCGTTGGAAATTTGATCCGCGCGTTCCAAGCTGGAAAAAATGAGCGGACCAAGAATTTTGGCGACGTTTTTCAAACGCGTGAACAGCGGTGCTTTCTTGCTGAGTTCGACTCCGCGAGCTTGCTGGGCGTGCATGATATTGACGAAATCTTTTTTCACTTCCGGTAGATAACGCAACGTTAAACTGACCGCGTAGGCGATTTTGTACGGCACACCGAGGCGGTTAAGGCTCGCGGCAAACTCCGTCGGATGGGTTGTGAAGACAAACACCAACGCAATCGGGAACATGCTGAAATATTTCAATGTCACGGTGACTAAGTAAAACAGCGTCTCTTGGGTGAGCGAGTAGTCACCGGGCAGCGAGAGCAGCACATGCGCAGTGCCGATGTATTCGCTACCTTGCTGCGGGGCTAAGGCAAACATAAACAGCGCGTTGAGCAGAAGTACGCTCGCAGTACCGAGCAGTAACGGTTTATAAACGCGAAATGGCACTCGGGTGAGTTTGAGCAGCCCAAGACCCGCGATGATCAACAAGCCAATCATCCGTAAGTCAAAGGTAGTGAGTACTACCGTGATCCACGCGATGAAGAGGGCGAATTTTGTGATGCCGTTCAGTTGGTGCAAAGGCGATTGGGTATCAATGTAGTTGATACCAAACTTCATTTTAGTCTCTTTCATGCCTGCTTCTCGTGACAGCGCTTGTTTGACGAGGTTTCACTTTCGTGGACTTTCTCGCGATGGACTTTCTCGCTGGTGATAAAGTGGCGCATCAACCCATCACGGTCGGCAATGGCAAACTTTTCCGCCAATGGGTACAAGCTGGTGACCGTGAGGTTGGCGCTATCGAGCAAAGCGGGCGAACTCAAAACATGGGTCATCGGTGCATCGGCAATCAATTTGCTGTCGGCAATGACCAGCGAACGTGTAGTGTATTCAAGCACTAGGTGCAGATCGTGCGAGATGATCATCACCGTGATGCCAAGCTCGCGGTTGAGTTTTTCGATAAAACGCAACATCGCGGTGTAATTGCGATAATCTTGACCCGCGGTCGGTTCATCAAGGATCAACAGTTGCGGCTCTAAAGCGAGAATCGAGGCGATGGTCACGCGTTTTTTCTGTCCGTAGCTCAACGCTTCAATCGGCCAGTGCCGATACTTACTCAGCCCACAGAGGGCCAGAACGTCAAGCACTTTGCTCTCGATCTGAGTTTCGTCGAGGCCACGATTACGCAGGCCAAAAGCGACTTCATCGAAAATCATGTGATGGGAGATCATATGATTGGGGTTTTGCATCACAACGCCGATTCTTTGGCTGCGCTCAAAAATCGACAATTGACTGAGATCGTCGCCATGTAAGTGCATTGAACCTGCATCTGGCGTCAGTACCCCCATCAGCAGTTTGGTGATGGTGGATTTTCCTGAGCCGTTTTTACCCAGCACGGAGACAAACTCGCCACGTTGAATATCAAAACTGACGTTCTCAAGCGCATTTTTCTCACCATCATAGGAATAGGTCAAATCACGAACTTGCAAAAGAGGCGCGGATAGTGAACGCTCAGAGGCAGGCTTGGCGGCATCAAACCAAGCGCGAAGCGGCTCGACAAACGGTTCGACAGGGATATGCGACAGCTTCGATGGATGATGATGTTCAGTAAGCTGGCAGCCCGCCGCTTTTAAGGCTGAAAGGTAGAGCGGCTCACGAATTCCGTACTGCGCCAGCAAAGAAGAAGCAAGTAGCTTGTCAGGTGTGGTGTCGGCAATTATCTCGCCGTTATCCATCAAGATGATGCGATCCACTGGCCGATGCAGCACATCTTCCAGACGGTGTTCAATAATCACCACGGTTTTGCCACTTTGTGTGTGCAGATCATCAATGATTTCAATGGTCTTCTTGCCCGTTTTCGGGTCAAGTGCGGCTAGCGGTTCATCAAACAGCAAAATATCGACATGGTCGACTAAAATGCCCGCCAGTGAGACACGCTGCTTTTGCCCACCGGAGAGATCGTGCGGCGAGCGCTCCAGCATCATCTCCAGATCGACCATACGCGCAGTGGCTTTGACCAGCGGGTACATCTCAATATTGCTAGTCAGTTGGTTTTCCAGCGCGAACGCAATATCTTCACCAATGCTCAACCCGACAAACTGGCTGTCGGTATCTTGCAATACCGTGCCCACTTGCTCGGTGAACTGGTGCATCTCAAAAACGCCAGTATCTTGCCCATTAATGCATAGGTTGCCAGAGATTTCTCCTTTAACCGCATGTGGTATAAGCCCATTGAGGCATTGGCCAAGCGTCGATTTGCCGCTACCGCTTGGGCCAATGATGACGATTTTCTCTCCTTTCTCTATCCTTAGATTGATATTTTTTAGCGTCGGTTTATCCAGCGACTCATATCGAAAAGAGAAGTTAGAAAATTCGATGGTCATGCGCGACTAAGCCTCAGTTAAGTTGCGGCTCTGTTTATTGCGTTTCGCGACCGATTTAAGAATGAAATAGCCCACAACGGCGATCAGTACGGTGTTACCTGAGGCAATAATCGTCAGTTGGGTAAACACTTTTGTGAAAGGTTCGGCATATAACAGGGTATCGAGGAACGCAGAACAGCCATAGCCAAATACGTTACCAAGTAGCGCGAGCAGCACAAACAGGGCAAAGTCTTTCATACTAAACTCGCCTTTTTCCAAGCGGTTGCGAGTCAGAGATGGGAAGAAGCCAATAATCAAACCAACCAAACCAGAGCCGATAACCCAAGTCAGCCACACGCCCCAACCGGCGAAACAGGTCAGTCACCCAGTGACCAATAAAGCCCACCAAAAAGCCGACCAGAGGGCCAAAAAGAACAGAAAACAGCGCGAGGACCGCCATCGCTGGCTTGAGTGTGGTATTGGCAAAAACCGGAATGCCAAACATGGGCAAGCCACCAATGCCGTAAAGCGCCGCACCGATTGCAATCACCACCACGGTTTTAGCTGAAAGATTCATAGTTAACCTCTGTTCAATTGTCGAAAGAACACATCATTGTTCGCGATGAGCCGCCTGATTGTCTATGAAATAGACAAAACAACCAAGTCGCTTATGGTCGGTGCGATTAGTCATCAGAAAAGTTGTGATGTTTTCTGCATATCCTTATGACACGCTTGCTTTTTCCGCACACATAAAAATAAGGCACGCAGTATACAGAATTATATGAGGTGAGGGAATGGAGTGTGATGGGATGAAGTGAATGTGGGCGCTTTAGAGAAAAAAGAGCAGCGTGGGAAACCCCACCACTGCGTTATTCTTCGGTACACACCTGATTGCGTCCGTTGGCTTTGGCGCGGTAGAGCGCTTTATCGGCGCGATAGAAGGTGCGTTGGGTATTTTCACCGTCGCGATGCATGGTGATGCCGATTGAAACGGTCAAACCGCGTTCACCTAAAATCTCTGTCCAGCCAAACTGGAAAATGCGTTCGCGGTAATTTTCAGCGTGCAGCTCGGCTTTAGCGAGGTCGGTATTTTCTAAGATCACTAAAAACTCTTCTCCGCCAAAACGCACACACGAGGCACCGCGAAACTTAAAGTAGGCGGCAAGCTCATGTGAAACGCTGACGATCGCCTTGTCGCCGACTAAATGGCTCAGTTCATCGTTGATCGATTTGAAGTGGTCGATATCGATCACCATTAGCGCAAATGGCGTTTCATGCAGCAGCAGATCTTTGAGTTTCACGTCCAGCCAACGTCGGTTGTGCAGCGCGGTGAGCGGATCGGTGAACACATCCTGTTGCAACTGCGCCATGGTGTTTTTGTGTTGCTGTGTGGTCTCTTTGAGTTCCTTGTTTTCAATCTCAGAGAGGATCAATTTCAGTTGCAGATCAAAACGGGAGATGCGGCGCAGCTGGCTTGCCCCCAGCTCGCTGATCGGGATGTGCTTCATCAGATCCGACTCAATACGGAAGCCTTTTTTCTCACATGCCAACGCGTCCTTAAATCGACCTTGCGCGGCTAATACCTTACTCATTGCATCGTAAAACTGTTTTGCAACGATGGGAGAGGCCTTTAGCTCAATGTTCTTGGCTGCACTGACAAGCAGCATATTGGCGAGCTCTTGTTTGCCAATCGCACACAGAGAGTAAGTGAGCTCGATACGGTTCATGATCGACAACCAGTTTCGAGTGTAGGCTGCTCGAAGAGTACTGCGTTTTTGACAGGGCCAGCAAGGCTTGCATGTGTTGGTTTTGCAATCGGTGCAACTTGGCTTGGTAAAGCAGAACTTGCCCTGAAAGAATTTTATCGCTGACCAGAATACTCAGCTCTTCACACTCTTTTAAGAGATCCTTGGCGACATTGACACGGCCCAAATGGATGTAGCAGGAGAGTAGGTAGAGTTTATAACGTAGCCGTAGTGAACGGCTGCTGATGGAGTGGTCAATGCCGTCAATTTTTTGATAGTAACGCAGCGCGCGGTTGTGATCGCCAAACGCATCGCAAAGGTTACCCATGCCGACAATCGAGGTTACATATTCATCGATAAACCCGTGTTCAACGGCAATATTGGAGGAGGAGATGTATTCATTGAGTGCGGCAGTATAGTCACCACTGTCGACCAATCGTTCACTCAGGCTGGCTTTAACCGTGAGAATATCTTCGGCATCGTCAGGTAATTCAAGCAATTGAAGCGCTTGGCGTAACTCGTCAATGCTCAGTTGTAACTGCTTTAATTCATAACGGTACTCTGCACTAATAATGTAGCAGTGCGCGCGCTCTTTGCGGGTGGAAGCAACATGCTGGCGAACATGATTCCAAAGAATAATGGCTTCTTCTCCGGCCACGGAGGCGGGATCAAAACCTGCATCGGTGACTTTATTCAGCAGCTTTTCCATGCTTCTTTACCTTTGTTTTTTTTCTTTGGCTCTCTTCCAACTGCTCAAGTGTAAACGGAAAAGTGAGAATATCGTGCAGCGTGATTTCGGGTAGGGCGCCGTTTAATCCTTTACGCTTCCAAGGGTAGATACTCAGGATACTGGAGAATATGGCGAACAGTTCTTCGGCCGCTTGTTCCTTTTCGCTGATGAGCATTGCCACACGATCGGCGCTCAAACGAGAAATCAGATCTTTGGTGGTGGAGAGGCTGTGCGCCAGTTCAGTACAAACGTCTAGGTAAGCCGCATCACTGTGGCGTATCACGATAACGGCATGGTTGCCCTTTTTCAGTTCAGTTTTAAACAGAACCAATTGTTCCCACCAATATGTCTCAGACACAACATTGGAAAATTGTTTTTCCGGATCATATTCGTGCTGCGCGCGTATGCGGTTGATCAGTTTGCGTGCACGCTGCTCCAGTTGTCTTTTTGAGCCACGAGCTTTGTCCATGCTGACGCGGCTGGTTTGTTCTCGGAGCATTTGCAGTGAGTGGCGGCGATATTTCTGAAACGCTTGATACGCCAACTCATAATTGCCTTGTTCTTCGGCGACTTTAGACTGCTGAAAACAAATTTGGCTGAGTAGTTCGCCATTATCAAAACGAACGGCGGACGCTTCTGCTTGAGCGAGCAGTTTCGCTGCGTTGAGGGTATTTTTACGCAGTAGTTCTAAGCGAGCTCGGCTGATGTAAGAGTGGGCTTTCATCCAGGTAAGGTCGTGCTCAACAGCGAGTTCATGCGCTTTTTGCGTTGCCTCATCGGCAGCATCAAGCCGTTCTAACCCAAGTAAGGCTAATCCACGAAAATCCCAGATTTCGGCTTGCCACGTTTTGTCATGGTAATCCTTCAGCACTTCGGCCGCACCATCCAGCACAGTTAACATTTCTACGTAATTGTTGAGTAGATAGTAATCCCAAGCCAGCAAAATACGTGCTTTGCCTTCCAGCCAATCAATGCGTGCATTATTGGCGACTTTGACCGCGAGTTCATGAGTGGCGGCGGCAAGTTTGTAGTCTGTCGTAATGCGCCAAACATTGCCAAGGCCAATCAAAGCCTCAATTTGAATCTCTACTTCGTCGACCAAAGCGGATTGCTCGAGAGTGTTTATCCAATACTGCTGAGCGGAGTAATACTTGGCTTGTCCCCAGTATTGCAGGGCGTGAAGGTGGAGAATTTCCGGAAGGTGGTCGTCGTTATCTAAGCGGTTTTGTTTGCTGTAAGCGTCTTTAACAAATTTCAGCCCACGGCGGTAGTCCATCAAGTTCCAACAGCACTGTGAGAGGATCAGCAGTGCGCGAATTTCGCCTTCAGGGTAGAGAATCTGTTCCGCACGGACGTAGCACTGTTCAGCGACTTTGAATACCGCTTCTGGCTCTTGATTGATGCGAGCCTTGAGCTGTCTGAGTTCTGTATCTAACTGAAATTGGCTTTTATCCAAAGTGTACATCCGTGACAGTAAAGAGGGCGTCTAACACTTTCATTATATTGACGTGTCAAAAATTAGCACTATATCCGGGCTTATTTGTTCCGCTCGTTACCGCTGGGTTATGAATAATGGGCGTTATTTCACATTCTTAACTCAGGTTGAACCTTCTACAGTGCTGCATTAGGACAAAAGCTGCTTGAGTGTCAGTGGCTTTTCGGTCACTCCGAGCCGCTGTGCCGCGGTTTGCCCTTGTTTGTCTTGATAGCATAAATTGTGCCACGCTCTGAATATGTCCAGCAGCGACAAAATGCCTCCGGGGCGGAGTTTACGTCTTGGCTCGTTGATAAAGCTTTCAAACAGAACTTGGAAGCGCCGCTGGAAGAAGGCGACGTTGCGCGTAGTGGCGGTATTAAACCATTGTTCGGGATGGTTATTATTACCAGCAAGATAACAGATGCCTTTTTGTACGTCGCCTTGATTGGCAATCGCCCAGCGATCACGCCACCA
Organism: Vibrio cidicii; assembly: GCF_009763805.1. NCBI lineage: Bacteria > Pseudomonadati > Pseudomonadota > Gammaproteobacteria > Vibrionales > Vibrionaceae > Vibrio > Vibrio cidicii. The sequence goes on from NZ_CP046803.1 coordinate 1,265,888, forward strand.
GCTCATATAGACAATGTCGACTCGTTCAAAAGGCTGATCCATTTTCCAGTCCACATCTTCTTCAACATACATCAGGTCAACATTCTGGCTCTTGATCCGTGAGAGGCAAACACTCAGTGCCGCAGATCGCAGCAATGGATCTTGTGGCATGTAAATAGAGACACGACAAGCGTCGTTGCACATATCCAACACATGGAGGTAGTGAGCGTAAGAGGTGTAGGGCGGACGAACCACCGCACCTTTTGACGGATAGTTAAACACCGTCATGTTACCCATCGGGTCTTCTACGTTTCCGCGTGCCAGAATGGTTTGATATTTCTGATCAATTCGCTCGCGCAAATAGTTTGACGGTGCGCCAGTCGCTTCTTTGGCTTCGGCAACGTATTCAGGGGCAACAAAACGAGAAATCGGCTCGTAAGGGTTATGATCCACCGAGCCTAAAGGTTGTTCATTGGCCGAGTAGTTGACGTGCTGGCAGAGAATGTAGCCGGATTGGGCTTCACCAGAGGCGATCCAGTACACGCCGTTATCACTGTTCGGCTGTAGCGAAACGTAATGGGAAGCAAGATGATAACTTTGTGCATGGTTGACCCAGCGCGCATCAATGGTGGCCAATTTGCGGCGGCAACGGCTGGCAATGTGGTCGACATGATCGTAAAACGTTTTGGGATTGATGTGAAGCTTGCGGCAGATCTCTCGCACTGAGTAACCCGTAAACAACAGGCCCATCAAGTTTTCTTGGAATTGCAGCTTTTTATTTGCCCCAGACCATTTATCGACAAAGGTCGATTGACAACTTTTGCAGCGATATCTTTGTCGATCGCCACTGTAGCCAAACGCATGGTAGAGGTGTTTGTGAGTATGAACGGATAGGCCAAAGTTGGCGCAATCGTCGTTGCGGCAAGCTGGTAGGCCGTCGCTGTGAAGCTGACGCAAGCGATGCAGCTCGTTCAGCACTTCACGGTTGTTAAGTAAGGGGGGGAAAGCTCCACATTCACGGCAGACCATCGCTGGACGCTTAGGGTTCGCATGTTGCAAAACGTATCGTTTTGCATCGCTCAGACCAAAGTTGTCACACGCCAATGTTTTACAAAAGTTGAGTTGTAACCCATCTGCGTCTTTTGGCAGTTGGCCGTTAGACACGATCACCCCCTCGGGATTATTCGGATGGCCGAGCGAACCCGGCCAAAAGTTTAGAGATTGATGGCTGTTTCAAGAGCCACTTTCATCATGTCATTGAATGACTTCTGACGATCTTCTGAGCTCAGTTTTTCACCACGGATGATGTGGTCAGAAACGGTCAGAATAGTCAGCGCTTTGGCTTTGAGATCTGCGGCTACGCCGTAGATGCCCGCCGCTTCCATATCCACACCTAGAATGCCCAGTTTTTCCATCTTTTCAAAGATATCAGCTTCTGGGGTGTAGAACAGGTCGGCAGAGAACACGTTACCCACTTTAACAGGTACATTTTGCGCACGTGCTTGCTTCACCGCTTCTTCAAGTAGGCCGTAGTCTGCTAGAGCAGCAAAGTCGTGGTCGTTAAAACGGATACGGTTCACTTTAGAGTCAGTGGATGCGCCCATACCGATAACCACGTCCATTAGGTTTACGTCGTCACGTACCGCACCACAGCTACCGACACGGATAACATTCTTAACGCCATATTCAGCGATCAGCTCGTGTACATAGATACACGCGGATGGGATACCCATACCGTGGCCCATCACAGAGACTTTTTTGCCCTTGTAAGTACCAGTAAAGCCAAACATGTTACGAACGTCACAAACTTGTTTTACATCTTCCAAAAAGGTTTCTGCGATGTATTTAGCGCGAAGTGGATCACCCGGCATCAGGACGGTTTCAGCGAAATCACCAGGTTGTGCGTTAATATGTGGGGTTGCCATAGTCTTCTCCAATATTTCTATTGAGGTAATTATCATCAAAAGCAGAGTGTAATTACCAATTCTGTTGAAACTGTTTTCGTTCGTTGAGGCAATACTAGCTAGATAAACGGATATTCCATGAGACTGCGCTCACAGATTGCTTTGATTTATATCTCTACATCCTTATTGATAACTAAATATGTTGAAAGCAAAAGAGCAATCGATTTGTCTTGGGCAAACCAGTAGTGAACTTGGCTTGCTGTTAATGATATAGATGTAATTGGCCGTCTAGGCTCACAAAGCATTAACTTTGTTAATCATAAAGTAACCTATTCTGTTTGCGAAAAGCTGGGTGTGTACAAAAAGAAATCTTGTATAACATGGCGTTTGTTTGCTATATCTATACAGGAGATTTTTTTGTATAAGGTGTGGTGTGATGGAAAAGACAGGTATCAAAGTTGGCGTCAGCGCCTGTGTGCTTGGCGATAAAGTCCGATTTGACGCTGGACACAAACTGAGCCGATTTGTTGTTCAGGATCTCGGTGCTTATATGGATTTCGTTTCTGTTTGTCCGGAAGTGGGAATGGGCATGCCTGTGCCACGCCCGACAATTCGTTTGGTCTCGGACGCCGAAACGCATTGCTTTACTGGAAACTAAAAATCCTGACAAGGATTACTCGCATGCGATGTTGGCCTATGCCGAACAGAAAGTATCGCAATTGATGGATGAAGAGCTGAGTGGCTATATTGTCTGCGCTAAGTCGCCAACCTGTGGCATGGAAAAGGTCAAGGTGTACAAACAGCATGGCGCGGAGAAAGAGGGAGTTGGCTTATATACGCAAACTTTGATGCGCAAAATGCCGTGGTTGCCGGTAGAAGAAGATGGCCGACTGCATGACCCGGTATTGCGTGAAAACTTCATCACCCGCGTTTATTGCTTACATGATTTTAATCTGAATATTGGCCGCGTGCGCACACGCAAGAGCATTGTCGATTTCCACTCACGCTATAAACTGACCTTGATGGCCCATCATCCGCAATCTTATCGTGAGCTTGGTCGTTTGGTCGCCGCGATTGCTGAGTATGACTTGGAAGCTTTTATTCCCTTATATCGCGAGGGTTTGATGCGTGCATTGACCCATCGTGCCAGTCGCAAAAACAATACCAATGTGTTGATGCACTTGCAGGGCTATTTTAAGAAAGTGCTCAATAAAGAGCAAAAAGCGGAATTGGCGCGAACGATAGACGAGTATCGTCAAGGCATGCTGCCTTTGCTGGCGCCACTGACGCTGATAAAACATTATCTCAACACTTATCCCGATGATTATCTGCACAGTCAGAAGTTTTTAGCCCCTCATCCTCAAGAATTGAAGTTACGTTATGGTTTATAAACAAACAGAAGAGAAACTCTACGCTATCCGCGAAGTGGCAGAAATGACGGGCGTGAAGCCTGTGACACTCAGAGCTTGGCAGCGTCGCTATAATCTCGTTCAGCCGCAAAGAACGGAAAAAGGTCATCGGCTGTACAACGAAGAAAACTTGGCGATGATCCGCGAGATCCAAGGCTGGCTAGCCAAAGGGGTGGCGATTGGTAAAGTACAGGCCTTGTTGGGCCAAGCGGCGGATATTAGCGGCCTAGAGAGTCAAGCGCTTGATGAAGTCGAAGCCATGCTTTCGGCGCTAGCCGATCTCAGCGCTGGCAAAGTGGAAAGCCTGTTAAACACTGTGCTGCGCGAGTACCCCTTTAATGTGGTTTGTCAGCAGTTTCTGTCGCCGATATTACAGTCTGTAGAGTTGGTGAAAAGCGCAAATCGTTCACTGCAAAAAGGCTTGTTGCGTTCAATCCTTGTACGCCGTTTAGCCGCCGTTTTAGATGCCGAGAACAAAGCAGCGAGTAAAGGTAAGTGTCTAATTGTCAGTTATGAAAGCAGCGATTCATTGGCAGGTTGGATAGAAGCGGCGCGTTTGAGCGATCAAGGCTGGCATATCACTTTGATTGATCATGTTGATGATGTCAGTGGTTTGCTGCAAGTCGATGTGCTAGCCAAATATCAGCGAGTGCATCTGTTTTCCAATCGTGCGCTGCAGGAAAAGCAGCAAGCTATCATACGCCAACTACAGCAGCAACATAGTGCTGTGACGTTGTCAGAAGTGTTGAGCAAACTCCATTTTGAGCAGGAAAATCAATGAAACTGGTTTGGTTTAGACGCGATCTGCGCGTGATCGATAACCCCGCTTTGCAATATGCCACAGAAAACTCGCAGCAGGTGGTCGCCTGTTTTGTCGCCACGCCCACTCAGTGGCAATCTCAACATATGGCGCCTATCCAAGCCGACTGGATTTGGCGTCGCTTACCTGAGTTGCAGCGCGATCTCGCGGCGCTCAATATTCCTACGCTTTACGCCGAAGTGGACACTTACCAACAGAGCGCAGAGCAAGTCGCAAGCTGGGCTAGGCAGCTCGGTGCAGACAGCGTGGCGATCAATGCCGAATACGAAGTGAATGAGCAGGCGCGTGACCATTGGCTGGAAGCTGAGTTAACGCAAAGCGGCATGCATCTACAAAGTTTTCACGACAAATGTTTAATGCCACCTGGTTCAGTGCGCAACAAGCAAGGTGAGTACTTCAAAGTCTTTACCCCGTTTAAACGTGCTTGGTTAAGCCAGTTTACGCTGCCCGTGATTACCACCTCTTCTGCGGTTGCGACTTGTCACTTGCCGCAAAGCTTGGCTGAGCAAATTTTAACGCCTGACGCGCCCTTTTCTTTCCCAAGAAAAGCCAGCGAGGCTTGGCCTGCAGACAGCGCTTCGATTTTGCAGCGCCTCAGGGACTTTTGCTCAACGTCGGTGGATACCTACGACAAGCAGCGCGATTTTCCCGCTGTGGCTGGCACCAGTCAGCTATCGCCCTATTTAGCGTTAGGCGCGTTGTCGGTACGCCAATGCATCGTGCGTTTGCATTGGCAGCAAGCGTTTTTATCTCCGGGGCGGGAAACGTGGTTGAGTGAGCTGATCTGGCGCGAGTTTTATCAACATCTAATTTGGTTTGAACCTAAATTGGTAAAAGGGGCGGGCTTTGTCGCATGGGAAAGCAAACTCTGCTGGCCGGCTAAGTCGGCATGGCTTACACAGTGGCAGCAAGGGCAAACGGGGTATCCGATAGTCGATGCGGCGATGCGCCAACTGAACGAAACGGGATGGATGCACAATCGCCTGCGCATGATCGTGGCGAGTTTTCTTACCAAAGATTTGCACCTCAACTGGCGCGATGGCGAGCAGTATTTTATGCAGAATCTGATTGACGGTGATTTTGCAGCTAACAATGGTGGCTGGCAGTGGTCGGCATCCACTGGGTGTGACGGTCAGCCCTATTTTCGTATTTTCAACCCGACCAGTCAGGGGGAAAAATTTGACCCAGATGGCCGCTTCATTCGCCGCTGGGTGCCTGAGCTGACAAGCGTACCGGATAAATACATTCATCAGCCGTGGAAACTGGCCTGGGAAAAGCATGCTCAGTTACCCAGCGCCGATGGTTGATCATAAGCGGGAAAGAGAGATAACCTTAGCGGAGTACAAAAGAGCAAAGGACAGCGACTAGATGAAAGGCAAGACGGCGCGATTATCGGCTTATTTTATCTCACTTTTTGCCAGCAGCAGTTTATGGGCGGCGACATTTGATTTGCCGCGGGAAGGGAGCCGATTAATTGGCCGCATTCAGCACCATGTGGTTGAAGGTGGTGAAACCATGGCCAATATTGCCAAGCACTACGATGTCGGTTTTCTTGCTTTGATGGCCGCCAATAAAGGGGTTGATCCTTTTTTGCCGCAAGAGGGTTACGTGCTCTCCGTGCCAACGCAGATGATCCTGCCGCCTGTGGAATACAAAGGGATAGTGATCAATCTGGCCGAGCTGCGTCTTTACTATTTTGAACCTGAAATCAACAAGGTACACGTGTTCCCTGTTGGGATTGGACGTGTTGGCCGAGACACGCCAGAAATGGTGACCAAAATCAGTGAAAAGCGGCCGAACCCAACGTGGACGCCGCCCTCTTCTATTCGCAAAGAGTATCTTGAGAAAGGCATTGAACTTCCTCCCATCGTTCCCTCAGGCCCGGAAAATCCGCTCGGAGAATTTGCGCTGCGTCTTGCCTATGGCAGTGGTGATTATTTGATCCACGGTACCAATAAAGATTTTGGTATCGGTTTGCGTGTGAGCGCTGGTTGCATTCGAATGGAGCCAAAAGACATCCAGTGGCTGTTTTCTCAAGTGCAAAAAGGGGAGCAGGTGACGGTTATCAACCAGCCAGTCAAAGTCAGCTTGGAGCCGGGGCGCATTGTCTATCTTGAAGCGCATGAACCACTGACACGCAGTAACGGCGTACAAGATGAACTGACAGTGCCTATCGAGTTGGATTGGTGGATGGGAGAGCTCAATTTGGATGACAGCAAAGCAAGAGCGGTACTGACATCGCAAAACGGGGTGCCCGTTGAAGTGGCAGCGCCAGACTTTGGTTAAGTCCGGCGCTGAGTGAAGCTTATTTGGTATAATACTTAGCGCATTCGCCAGCCCAGTAATACCAATGGTTTATATTGTTTTTCAATGGCTTATAAAATTCCCGTTAACCAAATATCATCAAATAGCCCTCAATATCAATAAAATTTGTCGCCACTTTGCCGCCACTTTCTTGGATGGTAAGTGGCTACAATCCTAGTCTGGAAATGGGGTTTAACTCGGCGGCTTGAATCAAGTGATCGGGAGAGAAATGCGCGTAGCGCATTGTCATCTTAATATCACTGTGACCGAGGATTTTTTGTAGCACCAGAATGTTTCCGCCCGCTTCCATGAAGCGGCTGGCAAAAGTATGTCGGAAGACGTGTGTATTTTGTCCATTCGGTAAGTCAGGAAATGTCTGATTGATAATGTAAGTAATGCCGTAAACACAGTTGTTAAACAACCTATCTTTCTCGCCTGTGCGTTCAAACGCCATTAGTTCGTTATAGAGCTTTTCGGTGATCGGCACCGTGCGGTTCTTTTTGCTCTTGGTATCAAGAAACGTGATCTTGTACTTTGAGATCTGAGAAAGTCGAATGTTGTTCGCTTCTGAAATGCGTGCGCCAGTCGATAAACAGATTTTACAGACAAGTTCGAATTCTTTGGCTCGCTTGCTTTTACTGATGCGGTCGAAGAGTGCGGTGATATCGTCGTTTGAGAAAAAGCTCATTTCAGATTCATTCACCGGAATCTGCCTTACACTGGCTAGGGGATTTGGCTGAGTCCATTCGCCAAGGGAGATCAGCTCATTGAACACGGCGCGCAGGTATCTCAAATCAAGATTATTCGTTGGCGCAGAGATAGCCTTCCATGTGCCATGCTCCATGTGGCGGTGCTTGGCCTTTCTGCCCGAACGCCAGTGAACAAAATCTTTTGCCGTGAACTTGATGGCAAACGGGTTTCCGAGTTCCTCCACAATAGTGCAGAGGCGAGGGTAAACTTTTTTAGCGGACTTGAGGTGTTGGCCGTGCAGTTTGTACCAGAGCTCGACTAAATCTTGCAGCGTGCGTAAATCCTTTTTGTCACCCAGCCACGGTTTCTCATCCACTTCCTTCATTGTGAACTTTTCGAACGCCAGCGCTTCACCTTTGGTAGCAAAGCGTTTGCGAACGCGCTTACCCGTGCGGCCTTGCGGGTAGCACTCACAAAGCCACGGTTTTTTGTGACCGTCCTTGAGGTTTCTAATTGACATCATTTCACCTTAATATGTATAAATATACAGTATTTAAGGCGGTGTGAGAAATCAATGTTTGTTTTGCGTAATAATATACAAGCGAAAACATTGGGACTCAGTTAACTGGAGAAGTGTCATGGAAATGGCATTCTTTAATGTTAGTTTTGTTAATTGTAAGGGCTGATTTGTTGCTAACAATCTCATTTACATTGATAAACTAGTAAAAATATCTGTAGATTGCTTACTACTGGTATTTAGACAAGTAATATGGGCACATATAGGCTTATTGGGTTCAGATATATGTTTCAGAGCGATATTGGTCCGTTAGATGGCGATTCTTGGGAAGGCATCATTCAATCAGTTTTTAAACATAAATACGATACTTACCAAGAGATGGTTGCTTCACCTGGGGATCTTGGTATTGAAGGTTTTGTATTGGATGAGGGGATATTGATTCAGTGCTATTGCCCTGATGAGAATTACAATACTAAAACCTTGTATGAGAAGCAGCGAGACAAAATGACAGTGGATTTAAATAAACTGTCTAAGAATCAGCATGAAATCTCCATGCATCTTGGCGAAGCTAAAATTTCTCAATGGATTTTTATAACGCCAGAAATTGCTAAACATGATTTACACGTACATGCCAGAACTAAAACCAAAGAAATATTGGCACTCAATTTGCCATTTATTGCAGATGACTTTCAAATTCTGATTAAAGATGTGCATGCATATATTAGTGATATCAGATCACTAGAGCTACTCATGGGTAAGGAGATTTGTTTTGTCCCTTCAACTGGTGAATCGATTCCTGAGCCAATACTTAAGACAGAGTACGATAAAAATATTAGCGAAAAAAATCAGATCAGAAGTGTTGTTAAAGGGGTATACAAGGACAATGTGCACGAGATGTTGAACTTTAAAACTAAAACCCAGTATCTTGATGGATATGACATATTAAGACGGATCTTTAATCAGTCCCCTGAGCTATACGAAACGTATTGCTAAAGTAGTTAACAGGTTTGAAGATGATGTCGAGATTCAGTCTTCGACTTGGCAGGGAGAGCCGCAAGATTTGATTAACAATCTTGAAGATAAACTGTTAGATAGATTTAGCAAAAATACATACATATCCGCTATTGAACACGAAGATTTGCAGTCTATCACTAAGCACATGATTGCTAGGTGGATTGCGGAATGTCCAATGAGGATTGAATAATGAGTAGAATCAGTTTCTCTCGCAAGAAGTCAGCAGTTATACCGGAACTTAGGCCAATGTATAAGATTGGCAAAATCTTATTGATATTAAAAGTATGTTGTGCAGGTGGTAAATCTAGTTTGCTCAAGCTGCATTTGTTCAACTGGGCGATGCTGGATCCAAAGCGAATGAAAGCTCTTCAGTTATCGGCAGAACGTAAAGAATTGTTGATAGGAATATGGGGCATCGACCCATCATTGAATATGGCACTAGGTTTTGCAACTGCTGAAGGCCTTCTAGCAAGAACATCAAATGGTTCTTATCAAATGACAAAAAAGGCAGATGACTTTGTTGATAAAACAGAACTTTTGAAATTATTTGATACAGATACAACTGAACTGAAAGTGATCGGAAAACGCATATCAGAATTAATGGTAGCAAATGCAGCAAAAAGGTGGGCAGATGAAGTTTAATCAGTTATTAGTCAAAGTATCTGCAACGGATAATAATGACTATGGATATAAAATATCTTTTGGTTCTGGCCTTAACATTATTCGTGGTGATAACTCATCTGGTAAAAGTACATTTGTTAACTCTCTTATTTATGCTTTAGGCATGGAAGAAATCATTGGTGCAAAAGGTGTCGCATCTTTACCGTATGCACTAAAAGATAGGTTCGATTTCAACGGTGAGAAAAGAGTAACTACTTCTACGGTATTTTTGGAGATAGAAAATAGACACGGGGAAGTTATTACTCTTAAAAGAGCTATCGTTTCGACAGAAGTTAATACAAAAGTAATACAGATTATTGAAGGAGCATATTTATCAAGGCCAAATAGCAATCTGCACAGTGTTTATACATTCTTACACGATGCAGGTTCTGCTCAAGATGCTCAAAAAGGTTTTTTTGCTTACTTAGAACAGTTTCTCGGTCTTGAGTTGCCAAAGTTATCTGACAACAAAGGTAGAGAAACTAAATTGTATTTGCAGTCCGTATTTGCAGCGCTTTTGATTGAACAGAAACGAGGTTGGACAGACTATATTGCAAATATTCCATACTACGGTGTTAGTGGCATGCGAGAGAAAGTAGCAAGTTTTTTATTGGACTTGGACAGCTTTCGAAATGCTAAAACATTAAGTGAATATCAGTCTGCTAGATCCGTGATTATGTCTAAATGGGCAGAGACTACAACTGAGCTAAAAGGTGCAGTTGAAGCTAAGCAACTATCCATATCTGGAATTAGTAAGACTCCGGTGTCTGATTTTGACCGTAACTTAGTGGTAATAGGCGAAAGAAATGGCGTCGATATAAAACCACTAGAAACCGTAAGAATCGAGTTGACGGACGAGCTAATTAGGATAAGTAAACAAGATAAAGACAGGTTGAAAAATGAACCTGTTGATATTGTGAAAAAAATTGAACAGACACAAAACAAAATTGATGAACTGTTGATACTACAAGGGATGTGTGGGAAACGAATTAAGATTAACGAATCACAGCTCAGTCAATATAAAGACAGCTTGAATGGTATAGAGAAAGACTTAAAGTCAAATAGGCTAACTGAAAAATTGGTAGAATATGGCGTTGATGAAGCTGAGTTAGGGGTCGCGAAGGGAAAATGCCAAACCTGTTTTAGCTTACTGGATGATATCTTGATATCTCCAGACAGTGTCTCAATGCCAATGACACTTAAAGAAAATATTACGCATTTGGACAATCAAAAGAAAATGACTCAATCGCTTATTGAAGGCATTACAAAAAGCATCGAGTTAGATAAGAACCAACTTCTCACTATAAACAGAAATGTAGTGGTTCTGCGTAAAGAATTGGTTTCTCTTAAGAGAGATATTAAATCTACTAATGACGTAACTGAAGCCGATATTAGACGTAAAATTGTTATTGAGAATAGACAACAAGAAGTGAGCCAGATTGACCAGAAAGTAGATAAAGTACTAAATGAACTAGCTTCCCTATCTGTGAGCTACAAAACAATCAACGGAAAAATTGCCGCACTGTCCAAATATGATTTTTCGTACTCTGATATCACTAAGATTAAAAATTTTTCAGAGAATTTCAAAACACTGGCACGTAAGTTTGGTTATCGCAGTGCTAGCGTAGATGAGATAGAACTAAAATCTGAAACTTTACTTCCATATCTCCAAGGTATAGAGCTGAGAGAGAAAGTCGATACTCCTTCAGAGCTAAAAGAGAAAAAATCTATCAGCAGCACAGATATTAAGACGGATTCATCAGCAAGTGATTTTGTTAGATTGATTTGGTCATATTTGATCTCGTTATATAAGACGTCTCAAACGAACAACGGTAATCATCTCGGAGTGTTACTGTTTGATGAGCCTGCCCAGCATTCCATGAGTACAAATAGTGTTAATGCGATGTTGGAAACATTATCTAGTACGCAGGGGCTACAGAGTATCGTTGCTGCATCTTTCGATGAAAATGAGGATACTTACAACTCTTCTGTTAGAGGTATGAAGGAAGGAAGCTTTACGCTAACTAGATTGCCTAGGAAAATTATTGAAGAAATGAACTAAATTAAAGGCATCATTACGATGCCTTTTTTCTTATTGCGTCAATTTTAGAGTAAAGAATTTTGAATTCGATAAAATGATTTGAATATTCAGGTCGCCTTTCAATTTCTGTTATCAATGGAGCATATGCAATATAGGCATCGGTTAGCATCTTCCCACCAAGCTTATTCACAACTTTTAAGTCATAAATATTTAAATTTATACCAGTGGCCAAGTGCTCAAACATATTGAGACCGTCAATTATTAGTTTTAGATTGATATCTGATTCCATTTTTTTTTGGGCAATATCGCTAGTCCATTGCCCGCTATGGATTCTGGATATAGATTCAACCCCTTTGGTTAAAATGGAATATGCCGATTCCCAATAATCCAAAGTTTTAATTTTCCGCTCTCGGTTTGTACTTATCACGTAAGTAACACAAGTCACAATAAACGTAATACAAGCGACTAACGCAGCGATTATCGTTGCAAAATCAGATGCTGAAATTGATGAAGAAGATTCCAATATTTATACCTTAAGTCAATAGTTAAACTTCCAGCTCACCTTCAAACGTATGTTCAAGCCCGAAGTGCGTTGCTCTTCTTTGTCTATGTCGTAACGCTGGATGAGTTCGACTTAGTTGACAGGGCTATAGAGTTATTCGCGCAGATGTTCAAATGTCTTGATACGCGTTTAGCATCTACTAAACAAACGCCTCACCTGTCTCGACATTGCAGATACCAGTGATTCGGTCTGCTCTGAACGTGCGAATAGAATTCCTCATCAAACAGAAAGCTTTGACGTAGGTAGCGCCACTGGCGTTTCTGCTCAATTTTTCTTAAAACAATCTCGCGGTCAGATACTTTCCCTGCAGCGTCCTTGTAGTTCATAAAGTATTGGGCGCCTAGTTCTAGCTCATTAAGAAATGATAATCCGGATGATTCCTTTATATTGATTCGCTTTCCGGATGTCGGCGCTGGTTTTTTCTTCGGTTTTTCGTTGGCTTGTTCGCGTTCCTCGAACCCATCACAGAAATCGGTTAGAAGGACGAATAGATGAAGAGCTTCATCGTTGTCGAGTACTTTGTCTTCTAGGTAAAGTTCAACAGTTGCTGCCAGCTCTTTAGTTTTCGGGTCTTCTTTCGATTCAGGGTAGCGCTTAAACCATGCACGAAGCTTTTTAGATTCTTCTAGATCAACAACGTCATCTTCTAGAATTTTATTGGCTAGGTTGTATAGAGCTTTTTCTCTGCGTGGTGTGAGCAGTTCTTGCTCAGCACTAGATTGAGCAGCGCTGGTATTGGTCTCTTTTGGCTGGATGGGAGCCGAAGTCTTAGGTGAGTTGGATGCTGGCTTTCTTTCTAGCTGTGTCTCAATGTCTTTTGGTTGGCTGTTAATCGTATTATTGTTGTTAGTCTTCTGGATGGACTTCTTAACTAGCGTAATTAGACCGCTACATGCAAAAAAAGCAAATAGAGCCATGATGTTAAATGTAATTAGGTTCGCTAGGTCATTTGATTCTGGTGAGATGATCATCCCTAAATACAACAAGCACATAAAGGCTGTCCAAAGTGTAGATAAAGTCTTTACCCACATTGGATGGTTGCCTTTGTAAACAAAGAAAACAAAAGGAACCGGCGCTACTACAGTGCCTATTTTAAGCCAAGATTTCACAGCTACCTCCTCGCCAATCTTTATTATTTAAGTTTTGTTTCTAACACTACCTTTCCAATCACTTCGATATCACCTTCCTGAACTTCAATCGTTTGTCCATCGAATGCAATAGCGAGTTTGCCGGGTAAGCGTTGAACCTGATTGATAGAGTATCGACCATCAATACCGATCAGGTAGTTACCATTCATGGCATCGTTTTCGTTTTTATCGACCAGCATCACGCTTTGGTTGGTTTCGATTTCGATGAGTTCTGAGCGCTCCAAACCAAAGCTGTTGAGACGTCGAACGGAATAAGGTACCACGCCAGTCTCCAGCAATTTACCGTTGGTCAAACAAAAGCTTTTTACCGGACGAACGGAAAGCTGAGGATTTTGTTCAGTAGTAGCGGTGAAACTGTTTGTGTCTCGTGGTTCTTCTGCTTTACCAGCGAACTGAGCACGATCCTCGGGCTTCAATGCCAATTCTTCAATTGGAATTCCCATCGCCAAATGTAGACGCACCATCATCTCATGAGATGTACGATCATGAAGTTTCCAAGCACTAAAAGTTGCTTTTGGTACATCTAAAAGTTCAGCCATGTCGAGGAAGGTTCGACATCCAGTAACTTCCTTAAGTTTTTCTGTAAACTCATCACCTTTTAGGTAATCGAAAGGAAGGATTTTTTTGTCTTTCATAACCAACTATTCGTTTTGTTGATTTAGATCGACAAAAAACAATTGAATTATTTCTTTTGTCGATCTAAGATTTTTGAGTGTTCAATAAACGCGCCTAGATAGCCACAAATAAGCGCTAACTTGTAAGGATACCACCATGGCAAGCATACAAATAGCCATAGATACACCCTATGTGACTAAACGTGAATTTCTTCGAAGAACAGGTATGACATCGTCTACCTTCGACAACCTGCGCAATGCAGGCCGAATCCCAGTTATGGAGAAGCCTTCAGCCAAATCAACCGTATTGGTGAACCTGTATAAGTGGGCCGAACAAGCCGCGATGCAGCAGGTGTAACCATGCGTTTTTCCTCTCTGATTCCAACCAAATCTTACTGCCCGCTCTGGCTTCATTTGTTCGCTTGGGCAGTCATTTGCATTCCAACGTTGCTATGAGGATTGTCAAACATGGACGCGAACATCGCCATGTGCAGTTTACGTAGCGCCAAACAAAACGCGTTTGACGAAGCGTGCTGCGCATTTGCAACTAACCACAACATGGCTGCACTGGCCAGAAAGATGGATATGGGTGAAACCATGTTGCGGAATAAGCTCAACCCAGAGCAGCCGCACAAGCTTTATGCCATCGAACTGGCGTGGTTGTGCCATCACTCTGGCGACTACTCCATTCACAACGTTCTTTATAGCGATTTGGGCACCGTAACCGTGGCGCTGCCACCGGAATCAGAAAAGAAAAGCTTCATTGAGCGCACGTTAATGAACAACGCACTCAGCGGCGAGCTCTCTGGCGATGCAATGCAAATGTGCACCGCAGAGCGCCTGCCGCGCTCCAGCAAAAACAGAACATTGGCGAAAGCGCATGCTGCGCTCGGCAACCTCGTTCTGATGATTTCCGATTTAGAAAACCGCACTACAGGCGTGACCCCTATGTTGTCGATGGGGATGGATTTTCTCGTCAACGGTGCGCCCATTCCGGGTTTAGCTTAGGAGAATTTGTTATGTCAGTTGCTCACCAAACCATGGTCGAACCATGCCACAAACCTTGCCCCGATTTGAGCTGCTACAGCTTAAACGCGGCGCAAAAAGCCAAAGGGCTAGTGAACCTTAAGAAGGTTCGCAGCGAGCTTAAAGAAAAGCAGCTTGAGCCTTTGCGTGTGAAGCGTAAAGAGCTGGTTGCGAGAGCCAATCACGAAGATACCCGCCAGCTAGAGCGCGCGCGTATCGCCGAAGAAATCCAACGAATCGACAGACAAGCGCAACGCATTCAAGAGCGCTGGTCTTAACCCTTTTTTACCTAGCCAACCTTTGCCCTCTCGATTTCTTAGGATTGAGGGAGGGATTTTTTCGTCTCAGCGTAGGAGCAAAGATGATGAAAGACCCAGTAACCAAAGAAGCGTTTGAGCGCGCTATTCTTGCCACCATCACCAGCCTGTATGCACTCGCCATCGATAGCGCCGATGTGATGAGTGTGCGTATCGAATATTCCTCAAGTATGAAGATGTTGAACGTCATCATCTTTTCCGCCACCACAACAGACCACGCCCACAACATTGTGCTGCTGGACGACAAGCAAGCACTCAAAGACCTGCTGGCCATCGAGGATGAACTAATCGAACGAATTGCCCAGCGCCGCGATGAACTGGAAAAGGAGGACGCAGTATGAGCCGCTTCAAGATTCACCAACTGAAAGTGCGTCAAGAGTATTTCCTTGAGGTGTTAGCAGGAAGGAAGACGCACGAAGTCCGCCGTAATGACCGTGATTATAAGAAAGGTGATGTACTCAACCTTTGCGAAATTGAGGAAAACGGGAAGCCGACAGGGCAGCAGCTAAACGCGCAGATTTCGCATGTTTTGCAGGGTGGCGAGTTCGGCATTGCCGATGGCTGGTGCGTGCTTTCTCTGACGAACGCGACACACACGCAAGCCAAGGTGTTGATCGAGTTTCTGCGCGACAGGTTGCAGGAAACCTGCGACTGCATTGAGGCGGGTTACGAGATTACGCAGGCATCTGGCCGTTCTATTGCGGACAGCCAAATGACGGTGAAAGGCGGACGGGCATTTGTCGATGAAGCGAATCTTTTTCTCAGCCACATCGGGGAGGTTTAGCCATGCAGTACGCCGCAGTGATGATTTGTCCAGATGGCGGAATTATCCGCCATGAGGAAACCCAAGAAGCCGCCAACGTTCTCGTTGGCGATTTCGACACCATGGATTTAGCCATTGAACAAGCCTGCCACGCCCTGCAATGCAAGCACCTTTTAAAAGGTGTGCTGAGCAAAGGTGAGGGCAAAGGCGGTTATCTGTTAGTAACAACACAAGATTTGGAGGGGATATGAGTGGCAGCGAGATCGCTTTACTCACAGTCGGAGAAGACACTATCGCGCTCTACAACGGCAGAACCAGCAATTATGAAGAGTGCGTGGTGGCCTACTTTCAAGGGCCAGATGGTTGGGGCGTGGCCATGAACATTCGCCCTGAAGAGTTAGATAGCTTTGTGAACAGACCGTTGTGGCAAAGCGCTTTTATTGCTTTTGCAAAAAACAAGCTAGGAATGGGGGCAGCATGAGAGTTTACACATACAACGGCATTAAAGGCTTGCCGAATATCGCCAAACATTACGGCATTCCACTTGGCACGCTGAAAGGCCGCTTGCGCAATGGCAAAACCTTGCATGAAGCCATCTACATGGAAGATTCGCGCAAATTGAATACTGGTGTTGCCATTTACGAATGGAATGGCATCAAAGGCATGAGAAACATTGCAGAGTCAGCTGGGGTGGCGGAGGTGAGTATTTATCGCCACTTACGGAATGGCAAAACTTTAGATGAAGCGATGGCAACCATCCTAAAAAACAAGCGAACCAAAGCAGCAGCGGCAGCACCAAAGCAGACCGTCGGTATTAAATACCCGTCGCTTTTGTCACCTCAATGGCGCTTGGCGCTAGGGATGGGTACAGAGTGAACAAGCCATTTTGAAAACACTCACCGAACCCACCGAAATCGAACTCTTTGACCTCGATAAATACGGTTTCAACGCAGAACAAAAACGCGCAGCTTCTCTGGTTTGTCAAAACTGGGGGAGCTTACACGTTTATCCGCAAAAGCCAAAGGCGATCGAAGAAGGCTGTTTTGCGGCTAGGCGTTACCAAGACGTTATCGAGCCAGAAGACCTCACCGTGCTTGAGAGAGTGCTGTTTGAAGCGGCGCCAGCGGATTTTGAGTGGGCCAAAGAAAAAGTAAACCGCCTGCCTGCGTACTTAACCAAATACTTCGTTAACCGTTACGTCAGCATTTACCAGTCAAAAGGCCGTTTTGAGGGCAACACCTTCTTATTGCAAAAAGTAGAGCCAGCGGTACAACGCGCTCTGCTGGTATTGCGCAAATACAAAAAGTTACCGACAACCCAAAAGGTCGCTTTGCTCAGTGAAGAGTTAGACACTGACACCGAGCAAAACGACTTTTCCAACCCAGAAAAGCCACAGCTTACCTTTGATTTCAACAAAGCCGAGAAAAGCCGCAAGCCAGTAAAAAACAGGCTGCTTGCCGAGCTGGAAAACGACGAACTCAAAGAAATGGCGTTCAAACTCTCTCAGATAGTTGCTCGTTACTACCAGATTGAAAGCAGTAAATACCACGCAAAAACGACACTCGGCACCGAAATGGCGGTGGTGTTCACCTATGAGCAAATGGCCAAGTTCGTCACTAATACCTTCGGCATGAAACCGCCGCGCAAGTACAAAGACCAGTCAGAACTTTCCGCGCTTCAAGACATATCAAAGCTAATCAATCAGAAATGGTGGCTAGGTCGTTTGGTGAAAGCACGCAAGATTATGCGCGAGCATTTAGCCATTGCTATGGGACAGGTCTCTTCAAAGGCGTCGCCTTATGCTTCTTGGGATTGCATTAAAGAACACAAAGAACAGCAAAAGCGTAACTGGGAGTTCATCAAACAAAATGAACTGTTTGATGAAGAGACAGGAGAAACCGCAGATCTTGCTGAAATGGTGCTGCGTAGTGTTTCTAACCCTGCGATTCGTCGTCATGAATTGATGGTTCGTTGTCGGGGCTGTGAAGACATTGGCAACGAGCTGGGCTTGCAAGGTTTGTTCTTAACACTGACTGCGCCTTCGAAATATCACAGCAGTTACAAAAAGGGTGGCTTTGTTCCTCACTGGAACGGAGCAAGCCCTCGTGATGCGCAAATCTATTTGAACAACGTATGGCAACGAATTCGCGCCAAGTTAGGCCGCGAAGATCTACGTTGGTTTGGTGTCCGTGTTGCTGAGCCACACCATGACGGTACACCTCACTGGCACCTGCTTATCTGGGTTAAACCAGAAGAGAAAGACATGATTTCCAAAATCTTCGTTGATTACGCAACCAAAGAAGATAAGCACGAGCTCTACAACAAAGACGGTGAGTTTGACTATTCACCGCGCTGTGATGTGGGCGAAATCGACCCAGAACTGGGTACCGCTACAGGTTATATCGCCAAGTACATTTCAAAGAACATCGACGGCTTTGCTATGGATGATGAAGTGTCTGACGAAACAGGAAAGTCAGTCAAAGACATGGCGAAGAACGTGAGCGCATGGAAAAGCCGCTGGAACATTCGTCAGTTTCAATTCTTTGGTGGTGCTCCGGTGACGACTTACCGCGAAACTACGCCGTTTTGCCAACCAGAACAAAAAAGCCTTTATGGAATATCTGTTCATGCAAGAGCGTGTAGACCTGCTGACTATCTACTCCATGCTTCAGCGTGATCTTGTTGGTCCAATCAAACCAAGCCGTTTAATCACAAACGAAGAGTTATTGAAGGTCATTGGTGACAGCTACGAATCGCGAATGAAAACAGATGATTCAAGTATTACCGAAACGCTCAGAGCGGCTGATCAAGGTAACTGGCAAGGTTACATCATGGGTCAGGGTGGCCCGTTTGTTCGCCGTGACGAACTACTGATTGTGAATGAGTACGAAGTGCTTCCATTCGCTTCCCCTCACGGGGAAGACGTTCGAAAAATCAAGGGCTTCACAACCCCCGAAGGAACCATAGAAACCCGCACTAAGGTGTGGCTGATTCAGCCGAAAGGAACGGGGCAAGACCAAGCTGAAGCGGAGGCTCTTGCTCTTACAGGCACCGCAGGTGCCCCTTGGAGTTCTGTCAATAACTGTACGCACCCACCGGGCGAACAGGGTACCAGTGATAACGAAAGGCCATTAGATCCGTTAGTGGAATACGAGATAAGTAGGCTGATATCTGACCATGATTTCACCGAAAGCATCCGGCAGAGACTCATGAAAGGTCAGTGGATAAGGGTCACAGAAGAGAAAAGCGTCAAATTGCACCTTGGCGATGGCCAGCGACGCCCAGACCAAATCGTCTACCGCCACAACATCAAGCCAGATTTGAGTTGGCTAGGGGAAACTGAGCCAGAAATTGAACCGTTAACAGAAGAGAACTACCAACAGCCAAACCTTTCATATTTTGAGTATGTGGAAGACTGGCCGTTGGAGTGAGATAGATTTACGATGGTTTTTGAGTTTTTGGTTGAATAGCTACAGCAGCTTGCATACTAGCGCATTGCTGTAAAAACTTGTCTAGAGCATGGCAAACAGCAATAGCCTCGTCTTTAAAAACTTCTTCATCAAGATCGTAATCAGCTTTTCTACGTTTAGTTTTGTATATTTCTAAGAATGTTTTTAGGCGCTGCATATCTTTTGGAGCGTACGGCTCGTCTTGTTTGGCATCATATGACGTTAAGTAATCTTTTAGAGATTCATGACAGCCTACGCCCTTAATTGGTATTGGACGTTTGGTTAGCAATTCAAGAACACCATGATACATGCCGTAATACCCTCTACTAATTATATTTCTATAATCTATCTCAGAGTTCGCATTAGTGGTGGCGTTTTGTACCAGAGAAAGAAAGTCTTTAGAACTAACAGGCATTTTGCAACCTCTCGGCGAATGTAGGTACACCTTCAGGTAACACTTCAAAATGCGTTACGCAGCGAATCTCGTCTAGCTCAGCATCGACTAGGGCTCCAGATAAGTCCCAGTTTAAGTCAAAAATCTTTTCTGGTGGACACTCTACATAAAGAGTGAGCGTTGCTTTAGACGATTCTGGCAGTACAGACAACGTGGTATAGTTTAGAACCACTTTATCGTGTTGCTCAATCACCTTCGCGGCTAATACTGACAGTTCGTTAATTGTATTGCTAGAGACTGAAAATTTTTCTTCAATATCACGCATTATCATAAGACGCCCCTCTGAACAAGATTGTTTCCACTCAATCAATTGCTGTTGCTGAGTTTCTCATCAACCATTCGTTTAATTGTGCATCAAGGCCAAAATCGTTAAACAACCAAATAACGCTAACGATATTTCCAATGTCATAGCCGTCAGAGCATTCTAATGGCATGCGTTGTACTGCTTCGTAAGCAACTGTCGGTTTACCTTTCTGAATCATCGCCCAAATAATATTAGACGAAACAAAACCATCATAGCCAAAGTGCTTGATAGCACTAAGTGCTTTTTCTTTAGCCTGCTCTATTTTATCAGCAGCGCAGTAGGTGAGAATCTCAACCAGTACTCGTTCTTCTTCCGTTGGCAATTGAGATGCCTTGCGTTTAAATGTTGCAAAGTCAATATCATTCATTTTCTCATTACTGAAAATAACATCAGTTAGAGTGTCAAGCAGTTCGCTAGATTTTGACGCTGGTACTAAATGCAAAGTCTGTCACCTAATGGTTTGAAAAACTTAAAAGATAAAAAAATACTACAAGTGATTAATCAGTGTAGTACTTAGTTTGTTAACCTGTCTGTGATCGGATGTTGTATGCACAAAGTTATCCACAAACACCATCTCGAGGGCACTATACCATAAAAATCATATACCACCATATGCCCAGGTGCACATTTTGTACACATCAATACGCCCATATACACCTATATACACTCATATAAGCCACCATCAGATTGACTACCAAGCCCCTACTAGTATAGCCTACGTGGGTACCAGCAAAATCTGGTACCGGGCGTAGGAACCCGTTTTGTATAGCAACAGGTACATACGTACCAGCTCTATGCTGGTTTTTTTGTATGTATGGCTTCGGCGCATCTAAACATAGTCGTTTCGAACAGAAACCGTACTATCTGCATTATGGTGGGCTGGGCAGGGCAGCTTCGGCTGGCCGTGTCTGTTGCGCGGTATTCCTACCCCTGTTCAGTTCACCACCCGAAGCGTAGGAACTCCGAGTGGTGGTTTAAAAGCTATCAACAGGAGGTCGCTATGACTTCAGCACTTACTTTTCAAAACACTCATTTCGACGTTATAGAACAGAGCAACCAAATTTGGCTTACTGCTGCGCAAATAGGCAGAGCATTAGGCTATGCGCGTGAAGATTCTGTCAGCCGTATCTATGATCGTAATCAAGACGAGTTTTCAAACGCGATGACTGAGACCGTCAAATTGACGGTCTCAGGGAATTATCAAAAAACAGTCCGTATTTTTTCTCTGCGCGGTGCCCACCTGATTGCAATGTTCGCCAGAAACGTCGATTGCCAAACAGTTCAGAAAGTGGGTGCTCGATATTCTCGATCAGGAAACCAAAACACAGACCATCATCCCCATAACCAATCCTGCTAGCATTCCCAAAGCCAACTGGCCAATCACTTACCGTACCGACTGGAAACCTGCCAGCATTACCTTATTCAGCAAAACTGTGCACTACATTTGCTTCGACCTGCAACCAAAACCATTTAGCTGTGAGTTCAGTGCAAAACACACTCCGCAGATTTATCAGGCAACGTTCCACTTTGCCGATCAGCACAAACGACCAATCAAATTGCATCAGGGGAATCAACCCGCGATAGGTGATGTGGGTTATTTCGAATCGACTCACCTTGATGACTTATGGGTACAGGTGATCGGTTTCGCTGCACGGTGTAATAGCTGTTGTGCATTGCTGTGAACAAAGTCGCGATTAGCAATATCCAAAAAAACCACTGTAGAAACCTGTATAAATATACAGTATATTGACAGTGTAGTTGGTAAGGATGTTGATATGTCAGACAAAAAAGAACGTTTCCAGCAGGCTCTGGAGCTGATTATCGATGGGTTGTCATTGAGTGAAACAGGGGCGGGGCGTGTTCAGGCGGGGCGTTACATTCTGACGTTGTTGGTCTCAGACAATCCCGGTTTGCTGGATGCAGAAAAAATAAAGGCCATCCAATCAATCATTGCGATGGCCGATGAACAGGAAAGTCCTGCGTTTCGCTTATAACATGTTGAGCTGGTGTTTAAGCTGTTGCCGCTGTTCTGGCGGCAAAGCTTTCACTATGTTAAACGCTAGCTGGCTGGTTGTTTTGGCAGAAGGGCTAAGAGTGTGGCTAAAGCTCAGGTTCATCACAAACGTGTGGCCACACTCAGCATCGCTGCAAGAACAGTATAAATCGGCATAGCCCGTAGAAATACGGTGTGTTTTCTGGATGCGAGCTTTCTGCAAACATTCGGGACAAATTACTCTCATTATTCACTCCTGCCCGTTCCATAATCATGTTGATAATAGCAACTAACTGTATATTTATACATGAAAACTTTCTTGATGATTATGTTTTTTAATTCACCTATCTTTGTGAGCTAGTGGTTACTTTATGATATCTCAGGGATATATGTTCGATAGATATACCTGCCTCGTATATGGTTTTATTGAACTGTGGAGGATAAAGTGATGAAAAACATAGTCAAAAGGATCTTTTTTGTATTCGTAATTCTCAATTTAATATCGGGATGCACATCCGTCCCTAATGGTGATCAAGAAGTAAAAGTTGCATCTTTTAAAAAAGATGAAACTAACAACCTAGAAGCAACCAAAGATTTGCGAGGAGAGAAGTTGCCAGATGCGCCTGTTAATGATGAAAACACATACATAGGCGACAAAATTAGCTTTGCATTGATAACAAAAATTAAAAATCTTGAGGACGAATGCTCAATACCACCATCAACTAATATGCGGGCAATTGGTCTCAACGATACCGGAGATTTAATTTTATTTACGGAAGACAGTAAAATTCAATGCTATGAGAGCCAGTTCGAATCTTCCGAGAAACCACGTACCGTCATTCCGGCTTACCAAAAGCTTGTGGTTGATAAAAAAGATCTTGTCGCCATGAGACGTTCCGGGCTGACTTACGGTGTGCTTTTAGTTCCGTACAAATATATTGTTGATGCCAAGGAATTTAAAGGGGGTACCTCTATTGGGCCGTATGCGGGATATCGATTTTCATCCGGAGCGAGTGGATGGGGTGTAAAAGCGGTTGGCTTCCTCGGTGCCACGACGGTGGATACAAAAGACAGTGACTCAAGTGCACTTGGGGTTTCTTACGGGGTAGGGCTGATTGGCGAACTGAAAAGTGAATTTCAGCTAGGTGTCGTTCTTGGCAAAGACCATGTAGGGAAAAGTGAAAACTATGAATTTAACAAAGATCTTTGGGTAGCAATTTCTATTGGATACAGTTTCTCGAATTAAGCCAAAAATAGGAAAAGTTCGACAGAACTTTTCCTATTCCGTCTATATCTCCAAAGAAAATTGCAATTGAAGCTGACTTGGAATCTCCGGGTCGCTGTTTACCGCATCTGCAAAGCGCTTGCAAACGGGAATCACCTCGTAACGGTCGTAAACTTCACTCACCTTGAGTGGGTCGGGAATGGTTGAGCCCGTTTGCGGAATCATCCCGCCCATGCCAGCAGGGAAACGATGGCCTACAAACACATCTTGCGCGGTAATGTTCTTAATGCGCTCAAACTCATCTTTCGTGGCAATGTCGCCAACGGGTATCAGTTGAATGCCTTTCTCTTTCCCGTTCGGGATGTTCACAAACATACTGCGGAAGTTACCAATTCCCTTAGAGCTGGCGATCTTGTTTTTCAGCGCCTCTTCATCTTCTTCGCTCAGGTTTCGGGTCGGTTGAATAGAAGATAAAACCCATATGGGCGCCGTTCAGGTAATAGCGGCGGCGAAACAGTGTCGCGTCACGATTCAGTAAGCTGCTTTGAATGCTGCCCAGGTAATCAGGCAGTCCATAAATTTGTTGCTGCGGGTCATACTGCGGAATAAAAATCACATCCTTCGCTTTGAACGTCTTCTGCTTGTTGTCACGCAGCAACTGCACAAAATCGCCGTTCTTACGCTTGCGCATGTGTACCATTGGCAGCGGCTCAAGGGCGATCACATTCTTCATATAGCTGCGAATCTTCACAAACGCCGCCATACCAAGGCCGAAGTAATCCCAACAGGCGTTATTCATTTTGTACATCGGGATCGCCCCGCCACCGAGAAAACGCCCCGCCACATAGTTAGCCCGGGCTTTAAGCAGTGAACCGTGATACCCGTTAGCGTTGGCAATATCCGCCAAGCCTTTCAGTGAAATCGGTGGCTCCCAGTAATCGTCAAAATCGTTGTAAACCAGCTCACAGTAGCGCGTCATCCAGCTATTGGTATCAACGGGCTCCGGGTTCGGGTCAAAGCTGTATACCGATTTGCTTTCACTGGCCTCTGCATTTAATTGGGTTAATTGCTCTGTCATGCTGCTAACTGCCCTTGTTCGCCGGAGAAAACCCAGCGTGATTTGCGTTTGGTGGTGTGGTTCAGTGGCTCATTAATCAGCGCGTGTGAGAGCGCCCAAAAATCGTCAGCGTGGCCAGCCAGCTCGCTGCGCTCCGCTTTAAATGTCATGTTGTTGCCACTGTTGGTTGAAGTGCGTTTAATCGCCATAAAGGACATGGCGGTTTCTTTCATGCCCGCATCAAACTGCAGGCGGTTCCCGTCAATGACGTCGATCATCTTCATCACCAAACGGTTTTTGTTGTCGGGGGAGTAGTGAATCGGCACCACTTCACGCGGGTGCGTGTCTTTGAGTAAGTCGTAAACCCCTGCGCCAATGCCTGTTACATCAATGCCTAAATAGGTCACGTTAAAGCGCAGAAACACCTTGCTGATTTCCGCCGCCTGATGCTGAAACGCCAAACCGCGCCAGGTGTGCTTCTCCAATACCCGGAACTTTTCCGCTGCCACAACTGGCGGGGCGACCACCATCAGCACCGCATTATCACGGGTTCGTGATGGGTCATAGCCCAGCCAAACTTCACGGTTGCCAAATGGTCGCTCTGCGCTTGGCGAGTAATCCTGCCAAATTGCCGTATCGACCATGCATTTCTGGATCTTGTTAAACTCAAATATCGAGCTGGCACCATCAACAAAGATGCACATAAACAAGTTGTTGAAATCGGTTTCGTTGTACTCTTCGCGCAGTTCGTCGATGTCGAACAGGTCACAGCCACCCTTGGCGGCGTCTTCAATCGTGACCACATAGCGCCACTGCTTATCCGGGCAAAGGCGACCGCCATCGCGCAGCTCATCAAACGTTGGGAACTCGATGTTCTTGCGCCGTTCGCTGCCATCGCGCCATTTGTCCCCAGTCCAGAATGGGTAAGCAGGGTGCATTTTGGTCGAAGGGGTCGAAAAGTACGTCTTGCGCCACTTCTTATGCGTGGCCATCGCCGAGGCGACTTTGTTCAGCTCGTCAAACTTGCCGATCCAGAAATACTCATCCACATACACATGGCCGTGGTAACTCTGCGCCGTTTTGCCGTTGGTCGACAGGAAATGCAGCTCAGCGCCGTTGGAAAGCGTCATCGGGTTGCCGGACAGTTCCAGCCCCAAAAACTCTTTGGCGAGCGAAACAATATAGCGGCGGAACACCTCAGCCTGAGCGCGTGAAGCAGAGAGGAAAATCTGGTTGTCGCCAGTGAGAATCGCGTTTTCTAACGCTTCCCCTGCAAAGTAATAGGTAGCACCAATCTGGCGAGACTTAAGAATGTTTCGAATACGCTGATGCATGTTATTACGCATCGTGTGTTGATATTCGAACAGCGAGCCGTGCCAGCGCTTGAAATCGCCTTCAGTGATCTCGCTGACATCGTTTTTCACTTTCTTACGCCTTTTACCACTTGGCGCAGAAGATTGACCACTATCCGCGTTTTGTTGACCACTTTGCTCTGTTTTGTGCCCAGAACGGGAAGTTTGTTTACCACTTTGAGCCGAAACCTCACCACCGCTTTGCTCGGGTTTGGCAGGTTTCGCTCGTAACTTCTTAAGTTTGACATGATGCTCAATCAGCCGATCGAGCATATCCAGTTGCGGCTTACTTGGGTTCTCTATCTCAAGCAAGGTTTGAATACGATTCGCGATAGCTTCATCAATCGTTTGTTCACGCAACATATCGCGCCAGCCAAACTTATCCGCCCAGTAATAGATGATTCGGTCACTGTTCAGGTTCAGTTCGTCAGCGATTTCGCGTGGCGTCCATGCCTTCAAATAGAGGGCTCGGGCGGCTTGTCGGATTTCGGGAGAATATGCCATGGCTGAATCATACGCCGCCAAAACCCCATGATTCTCATAGAAAAATTCGGACAAATTCGGACAAACACCGAAATCCGAATTGGCCCGAACACAACTTGCTGAAAGCCCTAAAAGTTCGGCGTATGGTTGCCACACATCAACGAATTAACGCATCAGAAAGAGTGTTCATCCCATGCCAAAAACCAGTGATTGGGTAGTCATCGCCACCGAAGGCAGCACCGTAGACGGGCGCAAAATCACCAAATCGTGGATCAACGATATGGCCTCACTGTATGCAAAAGATGAATACACCGCCTTAATCTGGCCAGAACACTGGCGCAGTTTCGTGGGGCCCATTTGAAGGTAAAAACTGGGGGGTGGTTGAAGAGCTAAAAGCCGAAGTGTTAGACGACAAACTCCGCCTGTTTGGCAAAATCACGCCAAACCAATATCTGCTGGATGCCAACCAAGAAGGCCAAAAGCTATTTACCTCGATTGAACCGAATCCCGATTACAAGGGCGAGGGGCGTTGCTATTTAATGGGCCTAGCTGTGACTGACTCCCCAGCCTCCACAGGTACAACGCAACTCAAATTCTCACGCCGCCACGGTGAAGAAACGGCAATTGAATCGGACGCGCTAGAAGAGCTCCACTTAGAGAAATGCTTCAGCCGCAAAGATCGCCTTTTCTCCGCCTTGCGCACCTTTATCTCTGGCGAAGAGCCAGAAACACCAAGCAAACCTCAGCCAGAGGACGAAAAACCCATGAACCAAGAGCAGTTCAACCAAGTGATGAGTGCCATTGGCACGATAAGCACTAAGCAAGGTGAGCTGGAAGAAAAGCTAAACGCCTTTTCAGTTCAGCAAAAGCCAGAAGTCGAAACGCCGGAAGACGTTCCCTCTGGTGATACTTCAGGTGGAATGACTGCTGAGCAATTTAGCCAGCTAAATGAAAGCCTGAACCAAATGACCAGCAAACTGGGCGATTTGGAAACCAAATTCAACCAACTGAGCCAGCAAGGCCCTGAAGACCAAGGCCCTGACGATGCAGGCAATAGCAACACTATGGAGGTGATCTAATGTTTAAACTCAATCCATTAGCTGCTGCCTGTTTAACCCAATACAGTGCACAAGTCCTAAGCAATGCTGGAGCACCGGAAGGGACTAAGCAATTTAACCTAACGCCACCAATGGAAACCAAGTTGCGCCAAGCCATTATGATGGCAGATGCGTTTCTCAACATGGTGGCCTTGTTGCCAGTGCAACAAATTAAAGGCCAAGTGGTTGATGTGGGTAACGATGGCCTATCAACAGGCCGTGCCGCTGATCGCTTTAGCGTTGAAGTCGGGCAAGATGGCAACACTTACGAGCTGGTGAAAACCGATTCTGGTGCGCACATCAATTGGGAAACCATGACGCAATGGGCGAATTCAGGCTCAAAAGACGAATGGCTCAAGATGATGAAAAACGCCATTTCTCGCCGCTTTGCTTTAGATATGCTTCGCGTCGGTTTCAATGGTACCTCGATTGCCGCAATCACAGATCCGGTTGCTAACCCGCTTGGTCAAGACGTCAACAAAGGTTGGCTCACCATCGTGAAAGAGAAAAAGGCCGGGCAAGTATTGGCGTCTGCAACCTTAGACCCAACAGGTGCCGCCGCAGATTCTTACAAGAACCTCGATTCTTTGGTGCAAGACCTCATCAATACCACCATTGCGCCTGAGCACCGCCAAGACCCTGACCTAGTGGTTTTAGTCGGCTCTGATCTGGTTGCGGCTGAGCAACATCGCTTATTGGAATCGGCAAATACGCCAACTGAGCATAAAGCTGCGCAGCAACTGGCCAAAACCATTGCAGGTAAGCAGGCGTACACACCATCGTTCTTCCCAGCAAAGCAAGTTTGGGTAACCAACACCAAAAACCTGCAAATTCTCACGCAGGAAGGCACACAGTGGCGACGTCAAGAAAACAATCAAGACAAGATGCGTTTTGAAAACAACCATATCCGCATGGAAGGTTACGCCGTCGGCAATATGAACAAGTTCGCCGCGATCGAAAACGTCACCATCGCAGATGCGGCGTAAGGGGTAGCGAATGGTCAGCCCACTCAAAAAGCAACGAGAACAGATTCTGGCAACGGTGGTTGCAGCGCGTGAAGCCACGGTTGCCACCGCCGCCACGCTAGACAGCCTGCACCTGCGCTTAGTCGAATTTGAGCAAGACAAACTCGCGCTCAAAGGGTTCGTGCAAATCGCAGAGAAGGTGAACCACAAACGTGAAGTGTTGATCCCGAAATACAAGCCTGTTGTGGAAGCGTATCTCGAAGCTGGGGAGAACTACCAAAACCCCATCTTTACAGACCTGATCATCTGGCTGTTCGATGTGGGCCAAGTAGACACCGCCGTGGAATGGCTGTTCAAAGCCATTGAGCTGGGCTTACCAACCCCTGAAAACTTTAAACGCTCATCGTGGGCCGTGGTGTGTGGCGACTTCGTTCTCGAATGGGCAGAGGCCCAACTCGCCAACGGCCAATCGGTAGAGCCGTACTTCTCCACCGTGTTCGAGAAAATCGACAAAGAGTGGAAGCTGCCAGAGAAGCTAGAGGCCAAGTGGTACAAGTTCGCAGGCTACGGCATGTTGCTGAACGACAAAGGCGAGCCGCAGCCAAGCCAGGTGGGCGACATCGAGCATCTGGAAAAAGCCAAAGCGCTGCTGCTCATGGCCCATGAGAAATACAACAAAATCGGTGTAAAAACCAAAATCGACCAAATCGACATGCGCCTAAACGCGCTGCGAGAAGGCAAGAATTTGTAAAGCTCCTACGCCGCCGCGCCTCGGCTGGCGAGGTTGCAACAACCTGCGTGGTGAGTTGCTAAACCGTCGACCCAGTGGCTAGAGGCGCAATTATTCAAGAGGAACTGCGATGAGCTTTGGCGGAAAGGTAAACAGTGCAGAAAGTACCGACATTGCGGGCGAAGGGTGGCCGGGTTTATCCACCGGAGAATTTCGCAGCCTGCGCAGGGTTCCGCACACGTTCGACAACGATTCCTTAACCATGGCCGTCACCATTGCCGCAGAGAATATCCAACAGCGACTGGCAAAACTCTCAGTCGATGGGAGTGCGCCAGTGCTGAACAACGCGAAAACCATGCTCTACAAACGTGCCGTGTATGGTCGGGCGCATGCTGAGCTGCTCAAAGAGTTCGCCACGCAAGACCGCCGGAAAGAAGGCGACAACGCCGCCACGGATGAACCGGAACAAGAGGCACGTTTCTTGGCCCAGAGCAACAAAGATGTGCGTCAGCTACTCGGGCGCAGCGCCAACGGGATTGACTCAATATGAGCGAAACAGCCTACAACAAAACCAAGCTGGAGCACCTGACCGAGTACATCGTCAGCCACTTAAACAGTAACGTGCTCGATAACAAAATTGATGCTTGGCAGGAAAACGGCTCCATCGTGTCCAGCGGGGAAGACAGAGGCAACGGCGGTTACATCGTCTGCTACTGGAAATACAACGCGGTATTACACGTTGAGGAATTTCCTCACCAGATGCTCGATCCACGTTGCTTGTTAGCACTGGTTGCCTGTTGGTTAAGTGACCACGAAGAAGACCGCAACGAACAGGAGCTTGAAGACCCGACACTCTCGGTAGATGTGATCAGCAGTGAAGTGGCCGATGTGGCCATCGAACTGGAAATGATGGAACCGATAGAACTGATCCCCGACCCCGCAGGTGCTATCACCTGGCGTGGTGAAACCTACCGAGTTCAAGCGGTGGAAATTTACACCGCAGAAGAGGCGGAACTGGTCAATGAATCCTGAGATACGCGTTAACCAAAGGGATGCGCTCAACCTCAGTGAAAAACTGGCACTGCTCGCACTGCCAGCCAAAAAAAGGTTTTGGATACTAAAAACCCTCGGGCGATGGGAAACCGCCAACGTTCGCCGAAGAATACGCCAGCAGTCGGACATCAGCGGCGGAAAACTGGAACCGCGCAAAAGCGGAAAGAAAAAAGTACTCAGGCGGATGGCCAAAGGCTTAACGCCCTACGTGAGAAACGCGGAAACGCTCGACCTCACGTGGAGAAGCAAACTCACCGCCAAAATTGCAGCGCGGCATCATCTTGGCCAAAAGCAAAAAGTCACTAAAGGCCAGATGCAAAAACGATGGGGAACACCGGATTACAGCGCCCCGTGCTCTAAAGGCCAAGCAAGAAGGCTGCGAGAGCTGGGTTACACCGTGCCAAGAAAGAGCGGCAAAGGCAAAAAGAAGCCCAGCCTAAACCAAATTATGGACACCGTAACTCACGGTCAGGCCGGACAAATTATCCGGGAGCTGAGTAACCAGCCGACTGTCGCCTCTTGGGATATCCCGCTGGCAGAGCGGAAAGTACTCGGCAGCAAGCAAACAGAAGTCACGCGCCAACTCATCAAACTCATTGAGCAGGCAAAACAGAGGAACTAATCAATGGCAACCGGAAAGGTAGAGGTAAACAACCTCAATTTAGGACAAGGCGGCATTCCCGAAATTGAACGCCACTTGCTCTACATCGGGCGCACCGACAAAGCCGAACTGCAAGGCCAAGTCACCCGCATCAACAACATGACCGACCTTGCAAAAGTCGTCGCCGATGATGCACTCGGTGCCAACGTTATCGCCGCTCAGCTCAACGGCAAACAAAACTGGACAGCGGCCATCTTCGGCTTAGCCGAAGGCGATACATGGCAGCAAGCAGTAGACATCGCCAACCGTACCGATTCATTCGAAGGGATTTGCCTTTGTGATGTCGTCACCGACAAGGCCGAGTTTGATGCCATGCAGGCCAAAGCCACTGAACTCACCAGCAAACTAGGCCGCTGGGTATTCTTCCTTGCCGCGTGTCCGGGCATTGATGCCGAAAATCAGACATGGGCGCAGTACGAAACCGCCATGATCAATCTGGTGAAAGACGTGGCCGCCAATCTGGTGACCGCCGTACCGCAGCTCAACGGCAATAACCTTGGTGTACTGGGTGGCCGCTTGTGCGACCGCGCCGTCACCGTGGCAGACAGCCCGATGCGCGTAGCAACAGGTAACGTGCTTGGCTTGGGCGATGAGCCAGTAGACAGCGCAGGCGAAACCGCTGGAAATGAGCACCGTCGCCACCTTGGCCGAAGCGCGCTACTCGTTGCAGCAATGGTACGCCGATTTAGAAGGCATTTACTGGACAGACGCCACCACGCTCGAAGCCAAAGGCGGTGATTACCAGTACTTAGAATACGTTCGTCCGGTGCACAAACTTAACCGCCGCGTACGCATTAAAGCCATTCGCCGCATTGCTGATCGAATCTTCAACTCAACGCCGCCAAGTATTGAGCTTAACCGCACCTATTTCCGCAAAGACATGCGCGATATGTCGAAAACCATGGAAATCGGCGGCATCACCTTTCCCGGTGAAATCATGCCGCCAGAGGATGGCGACGTCACCATCCAGTGGATGACCAAAACCAAAGTGATGATCGGTTTGATGGTGCGCCCGCATAACTGCCCGAAACACATCGTGGTCAACATCGCGCTAGACCTTTCCAACCCTGCAGACTCGGAGGCGTAAACCATGAGCATGCGTATTTCAGGGAAAAACATGCACTTCTCTTTGGGTGACTACAAGCTAAAAGCGCAAAAGGTAACGCTCTCGATTACCGACAATTCCGCCGTGAACAAAACCTCCGGCGTACCCGACGGTTATGTGGATGGCGATGTCGAAGCAAGCGGCGAAATGGAGCTCACCACCCAGCAGTTCAACGTGCTGAGCAAAGCGGCCAAACAAGCCGGTTCTTGGCGAGGACTACCCGCGTTCGACGCGCTGTTCTACGGCAAGATTGATAAAGACGAGCTGAAAGTCGAAGCCTTTGGCTGTCGCCTCAAAATCTCAGACTTGCTGGATATCGACACCGCAGGCGGCAGTGCCTTGCTACACAAACTGCCTTTTGAAGTGACCAGCCCGGATTTTGTCACCATCAACGGCACACCTTACCTGCGCCCAGATGAAACCGAAGATCTCGTGCAGTAGATCTCAATAACAGGGAGGCAAGATGCCAGATGTTATCGACCGTGCCTGCAGTGTTGAAGCCCAATTCCAGCAAATGGCACTTGCAAACCACCGAGCAAGGCGAGTGCAAACGGCCCAACCACAAAGCCGAACGCACTGCTTGGAATGCGACGACCCAATACCTAAAGCACGGCAAGAAAGCATAACCGGGTGCCAGTACTGCACTCAGTGCCAAGCCGATAAGGAGCCCAAATGAATCAATGGTTTCATGAGTGGTTTGAAAAAGGCACCTCGTACATCGCCTATCTGATGTCGGGAGTGGGGGTGTTTTTGGGATACCTCAGTATTGAACAGTGGGTCTCCATTTTTGTCGGGGTCTCCGCACTGATTGCCAATATTTGGCACAAACGCGCGATGCAAAAGATTGCACAAGAAAAAGGAATCTATCTCAATGAAGATGGCTAACAAAATTCTCTGCTCAGTGGCGGCGGTGATTGGCCTTATCACCGGAGGAACCGCCCTTTATGGCGATGAGTTTGTCAAACCCGTCGGCCAAGTGGTGATCGAAGGACAACCCCTCGGCGAGCTGCGCATGAGCCCCAAAGGGCTGGAAATCACAGGCAATGCAGAAGGGTGCCGATTAGACCCGTACACCTGCCCGTCTGGGTTAATCACCAACGGCGTCGGCAATACCCACGATGTGCCAAAAGCCCCGATCACCTTAGAACAAGTGGCGAAAGACTGGGTGAAGAACCTACAGGAGGCACAGCAGTGCGTAGAAACCGCCGAGCGTCAATCGGGTAAATCCATGACGCAGGGCCAGTTCGATGCGCTGACCTCCTTTGTGTTCAACACCGGATGCCCTCGCTTTAAACACAACCGCAACCGGACGGAAACCCAAATCTACCGCTTCACCAAAACGGGCCAGTTTGAGCAAGCCTGCAAGCAGCTAACGCGCTGGGTGTATGGCGGCGGAGTGAAACAGCCGGGATTAATCATTCGACGGGATCTGGAATATGAACGCTGCATGGAACTGGATTAAAGCGCTCGGCTTGGCTGCATTGCTGCTCACCACCGTTGTTTTAGGGTTACAGCTCAAAGCCAGCCAAGCGGAAAAGAACACGCTGACCCAAAAGCTCAGCAAAGCGCAAACCGACAACCAAAACAACCTGACAACCATCGCCACCCTGAAAGGGGAAGCCGCAGAGCACAACGCGTTGATGGTGAAAAGGCAACAGGAACGAAACCAGAGCGAGGCGACACTGCGTGAACACATCGCACAGCTTAAAGCGCAAATGGCAGGCATTGAATGCCACATTCCTGATGTTGTTACTCAGCGGCTGCGCGAACCGTATTGATGACACTCAGTCCACGCAGGTGATTGTCCAGTTACCTCCGGCGGGCATGCTCTACCCCTGCAACAAACCTCAAGTGCAGGGAACGTGGCCGGAAGTGGTTATCGAAGACATCCCAAGGATGAAAAAAGCACTCACCGAGTGCAACCAACAAATTGAAGATTATTTGAAATGGCGTGCCAAGCACGAACCCAAAGAGGAAACAGCACAATGAAAACCATCGTACTCACCATTGGCAATATCGACCTGAGCTTTAACCCAACCGAAGCCGACTACGGCGAATACATGAGCGAAGTGGCCCAAGGGGATTTGGTCAACGCTTCACACAACTTTGTCATGAGCATTGTGGATGAAGAAAGCAAAGACGCGCTGCGAGGCATCACCACCGAGAACCCCGGTGCCGCGATGCAAATCACAGGTGAAGTGCTTAAAGAGTACACGCCTAAATTGCAGATCAAAGTAAAAAAATAGATGCCCTGATTCAGGGCATCGAAAGCAACGAGCTGGAACAAATGCTCATTTGGCGGCGCAAATGGTTGCCAAATGAGCCAGATGATGAAACCAGCCTTGCCAGAGCCGTTTGGCTCGAAAAGAAACACTGGGAAAACCTGACCACGGCCACTGCCAACGGCGTTGCCAAAGCATTCAGCGGATAAAGCATGTTACCAGAAGCACTTCGATTCAGAGTTGGACTGATAGATCAAATCAGCGCACCGCTGGGCAACATTCAGCGCCAGCTCAACAGCGTGACCAACACCTATCGCCAAGGTACCCACACCATGGTGGCGGGTGCGACGGGCATGGTGGGGGCGGGGTTTGCTCTGCAACAGGCGTTAATGCCTGCCATTGAAATGGATCGAAAGCTCGGTGAAGTGAAATCTCTGGGCGTGGCCGATGACCAGCTTAAAACTCTGATGGGAACGGCGATGAAGTTCTCCGTCGAGTATGGCAAATCCGCCACGGAATTTGTTGCAGCTTCCTATGACATCAAATCCGCCATGGGCGAAATGACGGGCAACGAGCTGGCGGGAATTACCCGCAGTTCCGCCATTCTCGCCGCCGCAACCAAAGCAGACACCGCCACCATTACCAACTACATGGGCACCATGTATTCGGTATTCAAAGACCAAGCCGATTTGATAGGTAAAGATAACTGGGCGCAACGTATTGCGGGCATGACCGCCAAATCTGTGGAAATGTTCAAAACCACAGGCCAAGGGATGTCGGACGCCTTCAAAGGTGTAGGCGCACTGGGTAAAACGCATGGCATCGCCATTGAAGAACAGATGGCAGTACTCGGTTTATTGCAGGGCTCGATGTCGGGCAGCGAAGCGGGTACCCGTTATAAGGCGTTCTTGGGTGGCGTGGTGAAAGCACAAAAAGAGTTGGGCATCAGCTTTACCGACAGCAATGGAAAAATGCTGCCGATGTTCGACATCATGAACAAACTGCGTAACCAGTTTGGTGAACTCGATTCCCTTGAAATTAACCAGATTAAGCAAGCATTCGGCTCGGATGAAGCCGTACTGCTGATCACTGACCTGATTGGCAAAACAGGGGATTTGCAAAGCAGCGTGCAGACGCTCAACCAGTCGGCCAACCTCAACACCGCCATCACCATGGCGCACACCATGACCGACCAGTGGGAACGACTCGAACAAGGTGTGTTCGCTGTACGCACGGCCTTTGGCGCAGCGTTGTTGCCTTCGCTGTTGCCTGTGGTTTCAACTCTGGCCGATGGCGCGATGGAAATCATCGAATGGACAGAGATGTTTCCCAACCTGACCAAATACATTGGCTTTGGTGCCATGGCGATTTTAGGCGCCGCTGCCGCTGGCGGTGCATTAACGCTGATGTGGGGTATTGGAAAACAGGCCATGGCGAGCTATTCGCTGGTACTTAACGGGCTAATCATTGTGAAAAAGGGCTATTTAGCACTCATGCGTCTAGTACGTATTGCTCTGTTCGCTGCCTCTATGCAAATGAACATGTACGGCGTTAAAGCAAAAATCGTAACAGCAGCTCAATGGGTTCTGAACAGTTCAATGCTTGCCGCCTCTGCTGCGTATCGAATGGCAGCAACGGGCCTCTCTTGGTTAGGAATGGCTTTTCTGAAAGGAGCCACCGCCGCGCTTAAATTCACCGTTGCATTGCTTACTAACCCGATATTCTTAATCGCCACGGGCGTCATCGCGGCCATTGCTGCCGTCGGAGCGCTTATCTATTACTGGGATGATCTCAAAGCCTCGTTTGGTGATACCACTTGGTTCCAGATTATTGAAGGGGCGATCAGCTTTATCATGTTCCCGTTCCGCGCCTTGTTCGACTTTCTCGCCGCAGGCTGGAAATGGGTGATGAGCGGCTTTACCGATACCAGCGGCTTTGCCTTTATCGGCCAGATGGCCGACAACCTGCGTAACGTGTTCAGCAGCGTATTTAACTGGATTTACGAAAAGCTCAACGGCATTTGGGAAACCGTCAAAAGCCTGACCGACTGGATACCCGGATTCGGTAACGACGAAGAACTCGAGCTCAAATCCAAATCCATACAAAGCGCCACCCCAACGCTGCAAGTTCAGCCGGGCGGCGCGGCGAGAAGCATCGCCAACTATCAAACCAGTTCAACCAACTATGGCGGGGTAGCCATCTACCCAACCTACATGAACAACGTCTCCGATTTTGAGAGCGAAATGATGATGGCGGCAGGCTAATGACTCAGTACAAATACCAAGACATCCTGATTGAAAACGGTGACGTGGTGCTCGATGCAGGCCGCAATCCGGTGCTCATCCAAGACCGCGCCGTGATCGCCCAAGACATCAAACACGCCATCATTGAGAGCAACTTAGCCGTTGATCTGATAGCCGAGCGCAGCAGCTCGAAAAAATCAGACATTCGCAAGCAGATTGAACTGCTGGTTGAAGAAGATACGCGCTTAGTACCTGGCACCGTGCGTTTAGAAGAGCCCAAGCAAGGCACCATTTACATATTCGCCAGAACCATCGACTTTGGCGACCTTAATGTGGAGATAGTCAATGGCTGACATTCCAAAACCCGACTACTCAGAACTGGTCAAACAATCCGGCATTCCGACCGATGAAGCAGGCTGGAAAAAAGTGCTCAAAGACGAAATGGAAAAAGAAGGCTGCATCATTGCCAACGATTCGCCGTTTCTCCCCATTCTGGCGCTTGTTTGAATCGGCCATTACCAAAGTGACCGTTTGGCTCATCATGACCTTGTTGGTTGGCTACGTACTGCCGAACATGTTTGTTGCGACCGCAGTAGACCAGTGGCTCGACTTACTCGCATGGCAATGCAAGCTGGAACGCAAAGGCGCAACCAAAGCCAAGGGATTGATCGCCTTTCAGCGTGCTGCCGCAAAAGGGCCAGCGTTGGTTATCCCCAAAGACACTTGGGTTCAGACCGAACCGATCAACGGCAATATCTACCGTGTTCGCGTCCTCGCTGATACCACATTGCCAGAAAACCAAACCATGGTCATGGCCGAGGTAGAAGCGGAAAACGAAGGCGCTGCCTACAACCTCGGTGAAGGTTACTACCACATTCTGCCCACCGCCATCAGTGGCATTGCCGCCGCCACCAATCCAGCCGAATGGCTGCTGGCCGCAGGGGCAGACAAAGAAAGCAACGATGAACTTCGCCTGCGCATTCGCAACCAGTGGAGCGCTGTAGCGCGTTGGCACATTGATGCCGCGTATCGGGCGCTGCTGACCAGCCGAGCAGGCATCAACGACGATAACGTCTACTTTGAGCACAATGCACCGCGTGGCCCCGGTACGGCTAACGCCTACATTCTGCTCGATACCGGAGAGCCTTCTGCCGACATGCTGGCCGATCTCAACGCCCACATCGTCACCGAAGGGCAGCACGGCCATGGCGATGATTTGCAGGTAATGGCGATGCCGGAAACCCAGCACGACATCGTGTTCCGCGCTTGGCCAAAACCTAGCCTCACGCTGGATGAGCGCAACGTACTCAAAGCCAATATTGAAAAATTCATCGGCGCCGCCTTTCGCGAAAACACCGATTACAAGCCCACCGTGACAAATCCGATTAAGAGATTCAGTTTTTCACGCTTGGGCCAAGAGCTGCATGCGCAGTTCCCGGAACTGGAATCGCTCGAATACGACAATGCCGACATCATCAACAACCTGACCGTGCCCCGCATCAGAACGCTGGAGGTATCCATTGAAAATACCTGATATCAAGCTGCGTTACTGGATGGGCCGAGG
This sequence comes from Vibrio cidicii, assembly GCF_009763805.1. NCBI lineage: Bacteria > Pseudomonadati > Pseudomonadota > Gammaproteobacteria > Vibrionales > Vibrionaceae > Vibrio > Vibrio cidicii. The sequence continues at coordinate 1,303,613 of NZ_CP046803.1, forward strand.
TGAGCTGGCCAAACTCGCCAGAGCACTGCTTGCCTACTGGGGCCATGTGCAGGCCGCTTTTGAAATGCCACTCAAACAGCATGACCCGCTAACCGCACCGATGGCACTGGTGAACATTCTTGCATGGCAGCGGGATGTCGAACGCCTTGGCCAAGAGCCGGAGGAACTGTTTCGTATCCGTGTGGCGCATGCTTACGGCTTCGCCCGTGATGCAGGCTCCGTAGCTGGCTGGGAGGAGATGTTCGCCAAACTCGGCTATCCGCACATCGCGCAAGATGAGCGTTTAGTCAACGTGGACTGGGATGTCGTGAGCCTGAAAATCAAAGACGGCGACCTGTCCGACGTCCCTCAACTGCTGGATGCGGTGATCCGTCAATACGGGCGAACCTGCCGACGTTACCAGTACACCACCTATATTGACATGCCACTTCAGGTAAGACCGCAGAACTTTGAAGCTGAAGTGGAGATCAACGAGGTTATTACCTCACTGGATGTGGCGTTGATGCCACGCCCGCAAAATTTTGATGCAGCAATCGAAACAGCGCATGTGACAACCGCATTCGAAGTTTCGCTCCTTCCGAGCTTGTGCGGATTCGAAGCGGATATGGAATGTGTAATGGTGCAAGGATAAGAGAAATGACGACAACCAACCCACTACAGATTTTAACCAAGCAAGGCGAAGAGCTGCTGGCGCGTTTAGCCGCAGAAGAAAAGGAACTGGTGATCGACAAATTCATCTTTGCCGATGTCCCGGACCGTGGCGAGTTCCCGAGCCGTGAAGAAGCCATCCCGCACGATTACATCGTCCATGAGGAGCCCATCGGCGAAAAAGGACGCCTGACCGAGAACTCGGTGATCTACACTGCCACACTAGCCAGTGATGTCGGCCCGTTCTATTTCAACTGGTCCGGTTTGTACTGTAGTGAGCACAACGTACTGGTGACCATTCACTACCCAAAACGCACACCGAAAACGCAAGACCAGCCCGGTATTGCGGGGAATACCTTAGTGCGCTCGCAGGTGCTGCAATACACAGGCGTGGCTGAAATCACCAACATCACGGTGGATGCTTCAACATGGCAGTACAACTCAAACGACCGCCTGAAGAAGATGGACGCGGATGTCGCCCAAGCGCTCATCGACCAGAACGGCAAAGACTGGTTTATCGGAGATGGCTTTCAGGTGCTGCCCAAAACAGACACCTCCGTGGCCATCACGCCGGGGGCAGGTTACGTCTCAGGCAACCGTGTCTCGCTTGGCTTTGAGCGCATTATCTCTGTGCCGGCTAAACCTGCATACATCTATTTAGACGCCAAACGCGAAGGCACCCCGACAGGGGAGCAAATCACCACCTTTAATTTCGTCGTCTCCGCTGAAGAAAAAGACGATTACATCGACAGCTCCACAGGCAAACAAATCCCGCATTTCGTGTGCAAAATTGCGCAGGTGCTGGAAGATGGCTCCGTGAGTGATTTAAGGAAAGATAGCCAATTTTATAGATGGGTAAACCAAAACTTCATCACCGGAGAAGGTGGAGAGGAAGGTGAGGTTTTAATAAAAGCCTCAGCGGGCAATAATGACGTGAAATGGGAAAAGCTTTCTAACTATATCATGACTAATCATCCTTCAATGATTGTAGGAGAACAGAGTAAGAAGCTCTTACTGCATCAAACTGGTGGGGTATATCAGGTTATTACAAAAAAAGCGAGAAATGCGCCGGGATATGTCATGATGAGCTATCATAAAACCATGAATGTTCCAGATGAAAATAATGAATTCGGAACATCACATCATCGCCCTACGACAGTATATGAGGTTACTCATGCGCTGGTTGGTCGATTGAAACCAAATAGTAAAGTCGCTGAGAGAGCGACATTGTCAGAGTCATTTAATGCCGCTGTTCTTGGGCTCCCTCACCTACAAACCGTGGACTATTCAAAATATGTAGCAGAAGAAGCGACATCTTTTAATGGTATGAATCCATGGGATATTATCCGCGATAGTGATTATGTTGAATATCTACTCAATGGTGAGTTTTCATTGCTTTTTGCTCGTTCTCCAGCTTCAACAAAACAAGTAATAATCGAAGAACAACAACCCGACGGAACTTATTATAGACTGGATACATTTAGCCTAAAATATTCGCACAATAACAACGGAGAGGATGCTGCTTTTATTTATACAGGTCGGACATCAAAGAATAAGTTGTCAGTAATACGGGTGAGGAATGGAGAAGGCGACATTAATGCTCATTGTTATCTGTATGGCGCAAATATTTACCATTTAAATGAAATTAATGGTAAAAACCTTATTCATGATACGGCAGCGTATATACGAGACAATAACTACTTTTACATTAAGTCTGCGGGAGCCAATGATTTTGCTTTTAAAAGAAATGGTTCAAAGTGGTTTGGCTCTTATCATGGTGGACATCATCTTGAAACGGTAAAGCGCCATATTAGTACAGGAATTTATTCCCAACATACTGATGGCTATTTTGAAATGACCGAGCGAGTGCTGTTTTCATCAAAATCTGAGTTACATTCAGAAGGTGTAAAAGAGTACGAAGTATCTGTTGAAACGCAGTTTTTTGATGGGGGATATATCAACTATGCTTGTGTAAACGTGGCTGATGGTAGAGAGGGTGTTGAATGTACAGATGTGTATACCTCAATGACCTGTTCTGACACTGTATTCACACACGTAGATTTTCCACGATATGTTGATGTGTCCGCTCACCCATCAAGTAAGGTGATGTTAGGTAATAATAATATCGTTACTCAGACAGACCCACAAAAAAACAGCAAGATAACTAGTCAGATGACATTGTTTGTGACGAGTAATAATCAATATGGTGGATTACGTATTGATAAAGCAGCGCAATACAACAAAGTTTATTATGGACCCATTCTTTCAAATAAGACAGAAAAGTTCCCGCCAGTATACCTGTCTGATTTGTCTTTTGTGGCAATGAAAGAATTTTACTAAAAGTGCTACACCATGCTAACCCTATCCGGAACCCAACTCCCCCTTAACAACCTGACCGTCAGCGTTCGTCAGCAACTCGCCGGACAAGATATGTCCGGCCAGACATCCGCAACCGATCAGGCTGAAACAGGCAGCAAAGGCAAAGTGCTCACGGTGAAAGGGGTCATCCCCTTCACCAAAAGCGCCATGCTGAGCAATCTATTCACCATGGCCGAAGCCTTGGAAGAGGGCGCGCGGAAAATATACCGCATCAGCAATCACACCGCTGACGCGCTTAAAATCCGTCAAGTCAAATTCCAAGGTGCCATTCGGGCCGACGAACAAGAAACCCAGCGCCAGTGGAGCGTCTCATTCGAACTGATCGAATATCTCTCCGTTCCTGAGCGTGTCGAACAACGCCAGCCAGAACAGCCCGCCGCACAACAAAAAGTGCAGGGCATCAGCACACCAGTGAGCGCAGGCCAAGCCGAAGACACTCCACCGGGAACCGAAATCGAACTCACAGGCTTCAAGGGGTTTCTAAAAAATCTCGATAACTCCCTTGCCCCAAGGTGAATTATGGCCATCAATAACAATTTCATTTGCCGAACCTACATAGGCAAAGAAAAGCGCAAAAACAAACATCACCACATCGTTTTTGACTCCAACACACCGGGCCGCGCCTCCATCAAAATCGAAGGTACCGCCGAGCCAAACACCATCGTCGCCATCGATATCGGTTGGGGCGACGCCATCGACCGAGTATTCCTTGGCTACATCGAACGAGTACAGCCAGCCGAAAAAGGGTGGTCTGAACTCTTTTGCCGCGAACTCGGGGCCATTCTCTACAAGCCGCTTGATGTCATCATCCGCCACCCAACGCTCATGCAACTGCTAAGCGAAGTCACTAACAAAACGGGGCTGCAATTTGTCGTACCGGAAAAGGCTTACAGCAAAACCGCCATTCCGTGTTTCTACAGCGATGGCAACGGTTACCGCGTCATGGACGAACTCGGCCAAGCCTTCGGCATAGAAGACCTGTTCTGGCAGCAGCAAGGCAACGGGCAAATTTACGTTGGCAGTTGGAAAGATTCATTCTGGGCAAACAAACCCGTCACCATTCCCAACCAGCTCATGACAAACCACACCGCCAGTAAATCGGTAAAGATACCGGCTATCCCAAAAATAAAGCCGGGCGTCGTGGTTAATGGGGTGCGGTTAGTAGGCGTCGAGTTCACAGGAACGGAGGTCAAAATCACATGGATGTAAACACCATCAAGCGCATCATCTTCCGGTTGTTTCCAGAGTTCACAGGCCAGTGGCATTTGCCGCGCTGGGGCAAAGTCGTTGCCTTACCCGAGCTACCAGAAGAGGGCGACTTATCCGATCGCTTTTACCCACATTACGCCGTGGATGTAAAACTGCTCGATGAAAAAGGCATGGAGTACGAAAACAAACCCGCACTTCAAGCCGTCCCGCTGCCGGTTCCCGGTATCGGTGATCATGCAGGCAGGCTAGAGCCGCCCGCGATAGGCAGCATCGTCGAGATAGGTTTCATGTTCGGCCAGCCGGATAAACCGTTCATCCGTACTGTTTTGCCGCTGGGCTTCAAACTGCCCGCCATCAAACAAGGCGAAAGCCGATACCAGCAGCGCCAAGGCGTATACAAATGGGTAGACCAAGAAGGGAACTTCGAAAGCACCACCGACAAAAACGACACGCTCAACTGCGTCGATAGAAACGTCAACGCCAGTAACTACACCGCCACCATTGAGCAGATGCGCAAAATGCTCATCAAACAAAACGAAGAGATCACCATACTCAAAGACCAGGTACAGGACATCAAAGGGCAAGTAAGTTTAACCGTAGGCAAAGACCTAACCATCAAAGCTAAGAACATCACCGAAGACGCAGCCACCATCAAACTCAACGGTGGCGCAGGCGTGTGCACAGGAGCGACCGTTTGCCCGTTTACAGGCGGCGGCCACGTCGATGTATCAACCACCGTATTCGCAGGTAAATAACATGGCACTAGACAGCAGCAAGACAACCGACAACGCAGTCGCCAAACTGCAAGCCGCAGGCTTCATCGTAGACGGCCAGTTCTCAAAGCAAAGAGAGTTCGTACAAGCCATCGTCGAAGCCGTGATAGAAGACATCAAAGCCGACGCAGAAGTCGAAGTCACAGGCGGCAGCTCAGAAGGGAAATACAAAGTCAGTTAACACCTTTCATCAAACCCACCACAACGCAGCCTCACCGCTGCGTTTCTTTTTGCCCAAGCAAACCCACGCACGCGCACGACGAACCACCACGGCCACCACAGCGAACCACAGCCACGGAATCGAGCGATTCACCCACGGAATCCGCGCTCTTCCTCACACGCCCGCGCACTTTTGCAGGTGCATTTTTTTCAGTTTTGATTTTGCGAAAAAACCAGCCTCAGAAGATCAGCTAAATCAGGCGCCAGCCCTTAAGCGACAAGGGGCCTCGCGAAGAGATAAGCCACAGCAAAACCACCCAAAACCCGCATTTTAAAATTTCAAAAATTGAAAAAAATTTCAGTAAATTGAAATTTTGATGATCTGAAAAGATCACGAGAAAATCTATAAGTAACTGAATTTAAAAGTGGTTGTGTGGATTTCGTGAGCATTTTTAATGATCAGATGATCACTTTTAAGATCGGAAAGAAAACCCGCAAACCCAAGCACAGCAAGGCGCGGGAGCGAACTGCAGCCACAAAAGTGTTTTTCAATTTTCTGCAGAGCAGAATAACCACATCCATTACAACTCGGTCTTTTTCTCGAACGCTTAGTCACTGGCACACGGCTTTCGTTGTTGGACAATGAATATCAAAATGAACTAAGGATAAATGCGGAATAGTCTGTGTAGTCATTTTGTCCCGTTACGCTTTTGATACGGCAGCGGTACATACGTAAAAACAAAAGTGGCGGCATGAAATCATGTCGCCACTTCATCGCCAATAATTGACTGGCGTTTAATTAAATCATTGATTTTAAATTAAACTTATCGTGCGTTAATCTTATTTGGTATAAGATTGCGCGATATTGTCAATACGCTCGTTAGCACGCACCGCTTCTTCCTGTGCTGCCATCGCGGCCATTGACGCTTCTTTTGCCGCCATTGAGGCGTTTTGGGCCTGCATTTCTGCATCGGCTTGATTGCTCTTCAATGCTGCGACTTCTTTGCTCAGCATCTCAACTTGATTCTTCAGTTGGTCGACTTGCGACATGGCTGCTTTGGTCTGTGCATCCGGACCAGATGCACACCCCGCCAGTAAAAGGACAGACGTTGCGGCAGCTGCGATTAGGATTTTGTTCATAAAAACTCCTTGTTCTACTTTTTAATTAGTCACTGCTTAGATCAATCATAAAGCTTAGATCAATCGAAAAGACTCCATGATTGTAAACAGTATAAGTGACAAGCGTGAGTTAAACTGTGGCAGAGGCGCAAATACCTGAATTTTTGACCAAACACTCACTTTTGGCCCATTGTGCATCGTGACCAGCGGAAGTTGAGTTTGAAACTACGCCATCAAGGTGGATTAATTTTCTGTGATCTCTATCCTTTATCAAGTGGTTTGCGGTATCATTGCGCGTTTTTTAAAAGCCATTTCCAGCGTAGAATTTGCCTGTCTGGACTGGTGCGAATAAGTGGAGAACCCTTTGCAATTTAAAGATTTAGGCCTAGATAATCGTTTGTTGAAAACCTTAAAGCATTTTGATTTCAAGCAAGCGACCAAAATTCAGCAGCAAGCCATTCCTGTGGCGATCGCAGGAAAAGACTTGCTGGCATCGTCCAAAACCGGTTCAGGCAAAACCCTTGCGTTTGTATTGCCGATTTTGCACAAATCTTTAAAGAACAAAGCATTATCTGCAAAAGATCCTCGAGCGCTCATTCTTGCGCCAACCCGTGAGTTAGCCAAACAGGTGTATGGCGAGTTGCGCTCTATGCTGGCGGGCTTGTCTTACGATGCGACCTTGGTGGTTGGCGGGGAAAACTTTAATGATCAGGTGAAAGCGCTCAGCCGTTACCCGAAATTCATTGTGGCCACGCCCGGACGTTTAGCGGACCACCTTGAGCACCGCTCACTTTACTTGGATGGCCTAGAAACTCTGGTTCTGGATGAAGCCGATCGCATGTTGGATCTCGGTTTTGCCCCAGAGCTGCGCCGTATTCATAACGCGGCCAAGCATCGTCGTCGTCAGACGCTCATGTTCTCGGCGACGTTAGATCATGCGGAAGTAAATGATATTGCATCGGAAATGCTTGATTCACCGAAGCGCATTTCCATCGGTGTTTCGAATGAAGAGCACAAAGACATCACACAGCGTTTCTACTTGTGTGACCATCTTGATCACAAAGAAGCGTTACTGGATCGCGTATTAAGCGAAGCCGAATACCGTCAGGTGATCATTTTCACCGCCACGCGTGCTGACACCGATCGCCTGACGGAAAAACTCAACCAACAAAACCTCAAAGCGGTGGCGCTGAGCGGTGGGTTAATCCAAACCCAGCGCAACACCATCATGAGCCAGTTTGAGCGTGCGGTGTTTAAGATCTTAGTTACAACCGACATTGCTTCGCGTGGTTTGGATATTGCCAACGTGACTCATGTGATTAACTTCGATATGCCAAAACACACCGAAGAGTACGTGCATCGCATTGGCCGTACTGGACGTGCTGGCAACAAAGGCGACGCAATTTCGCTTGTCGGGCCAAAAGATTGGGACAGCTTTAAGCGTGTTGAAGCGTTTTTGCAGCAGGACATTACCTTTAGCCACTTCGACGATCTGAAAGGCAAGTTTACTGGTCTGAAACCACGCAAACCGGATTACCGTAAAAAAGCAGTGGTGCAAAAGAAAGCCAAACCGCAAGCGAAATCGACAGCGAAGAAGCCTGCCAAACGCGATAAGAGTTTCTATCAGAACGTGGCCGTCGGCGACAGCATCTTTATTCCGAAGAAAAAGTCACCATCCGCCGCTGACGAGTAAGCCTCAACCTTCTTGTTTGAAAAACCGCCGACTGGCGGTTTTTTTCTACCCCAAATCTTCGCGATATGATCGATTGGCCGCTTTTACCGTCGATCGTATGTAAACGAGATGTATTCCTACTACGGTCATGTGATATTAATCTCAAAAATAATGCCAATGATAATTGATATCATTTCTATTTATAGGCAAAATAGGCACGTTTATTAATTCTATAAATCTAAGTGCCTTTTCTCATGAAATTTGCTCATGTTTTACTCATGCTGGCTGTGGCTCCGGCAGGGATTACTTTTGCCCAAGATTCTTACCAATGGCTGCGCGATGAGAGTCGCCAATCACCGCAAGTGCTGGAGTATTTGCAGCAACACAATCGCTTGACTGACGAGGCACTGTCACCTGTACGTGATTTGCAGCATTCGTTACTGAGCCAATGGCAAGCGATGACGGTGAGTAAGGCTGATGAACCTTGGCAAAGCCGTTTAACAATGGAATGGAAGCTCTCATCACAACGGGGCGAGCTTAGTTTGTTGCGCCGAGCAAGCGCAAAATCGCCAGCTCAACTGGTCTACTCGTTTGCGCCAAGACAAGCGCAAGCCGATTATTACCAAATCGGCGCTTGGGCGGTCAGCCGCGATCAAAGTAAGTTGCTGTTTAGTGAAGATATCGACGGCTCAGAGCGCTATCAACTGGTGGAAGTCGACCTCAAAAAAGGGGGAGAGAAAATCTTAGCCACCGGGCTCGATCAGTCAATGCTTTACTCGGCCGATGGGCAATATGTTTACTTGATTCGTAAAGATCCCACCACGCAAAGACCAAGTGAAATCCGCCGCCTAACCGTCGCCGACTTGAGCGAACAACGGATTTGGCAAGAGGAGAGAGCAGACTGGTTACTCTCTTTTTATCAAGCCAGCGATCCGCGTTATGCCTTGCTGCAAAGCAATAATGAAAATAGCAGTGAACAAAAACTGCTCGATCTACAAAGCGGTGAAGTGCGGCCAATTCGCCCAGCGCAAGCAGGCCTTGAGTATTACGCCGATGTCGCCAAAGACACGCTGTTCATCAAGAGTAATTTGCACGGCCAAGCGCGCTTGTATACCGCGCCGCTGAAGCAGCCAAGCGAGTGGACACGCTTTACTCAGGCGCTGGATGGTCTGCAGCAGTTTCTATCTGTTTGCCGACGCGCTAGTGGCCGTGACTCAGCAAAAGGCCGATTCACAAGTCTTGGTATTTGACTATGCTGGCGAGTTAAAAAAGCGTTTGCCGCTTAATCAGCAAGGACAAGTGGCGTGGGTATCACGCAATGGCGATTTTGCCAGCAATCAACTTCGTCTGCGCAGCATGTCCATGACCACTCCGCCAATGTGGCAAGAGCTGAATGTGAAGACACTTGATTTAGTGACGTTGTCACGAGATGTCTATCAAAACTACCATGCTGAGCGCTACGTTTCTGAGCAGGTGATCGCCCATCAAAATGGCGTTGAGGTGCCGATCACGCTCGCCTATCGCAAAGATAAACTCACCGCGCACTCGCCAGTGATTTTGTACGGCTACGGGGCTTACGGTTTTACCATGAAACCTTACTTTATGCCGCAAATCATCAGCTTGCTGGATCAAGGGGCGATTTACGCCATTGCCCATGTGCGCGGCGGCGGGTACTACGGCGACGCTTGGCACCAAGCAGGGCGAGGTGAGCAAAAACGCCACTCGATGGATGATTTCGTCGCCGCCGCCAAAAGCCTGCAACACTACCAACAGGGTGAGCGTTTGGTTTACGCCATGGGCTCTAGCGCAGGTGGGACTTTAGTGGCCGGAGCGCTCAATCAAGCGCCGCAAGCTTTTGCCGGAGCGGTGCTCAAAGTGCCGTTTGTCGATGTGGTGAACAGCATGACCGACACCAGCCTACCGTTGACTGAGCAGCAATATGGCGAGTGGGGCAATCCGCAGGTGGAAAGCGCGTTAAAAGCGATGCAAGCCTATGACCCATATGGAAATGTCAAAGCCGTTCCTTATCCGCCCTTATTGGTGCAGATAGGCCTTAATGATCAGCGCGTGCCTTATTGGGAAGGAGCCAAATATCTCAGCAAGTTGGCCGAACTGAGCACAGGTCAAGGTCCTTATTTACTGCAAACCGATTTCGAATCGGGCCATGCCAGCGATCGCCGAAAAGCGCTGGAGCAACAAGCGTTGGAATACGCGTTTCTGATTTCACTATTTAAAACATCGAGCCAAGCGGAGCAAAAATGAAGTTGAATCCTGTTTGTGCGGCGGTACTGTCGGTACTGGCTGCAAATGTCGTCCACGCGCAAGAAAACCTAGCGGTGATGGAAGAAGTGGTCGTTACGGCGAATAGGATTGAGCAGCCGATCTCGAAGGTGGCGGGCAGTGTCGCGGTAGTGACGGGGGATGCGCTGGAAGAGAAAGGGATGACCGAGCTGTACGATGCGCTACAAGGCGAGCCCGGCGTGAGCGTGACGGGCGGTGCGGGCCGACCACAAAACATCACCATTCGTGGTATGACGGGCAATCGTATCAGCATCATTCGCGATGGCATTCGCTCTGCTGACGGCTTTGGCGCGAATGACATCAATGATCAAGTGGGGCGCGATACCTTTGATCTTGCCAATGTCAGTACCATTGAGCTTATCAAGGGCGCGAGCTCATCGGTGCATGGTTCGGGGGCGATTGGCGGCGCGGTGATCTTAAAATCCAAGCAGCCGAGTGATTTTTTGCAAGGCAAGGATTTCTACGCCGATGTGTCTGGCACGTACACCGACATCAGCCAAAAGTACAAAGGTGCGAGCAATCTTGCTTTTCGTTCTGGCGATACTGACAGCCTGATCAGCGTGGCTTACTGGCAAGGGCAAGAGACGCGCAATTTTGATCAAGATACCTATAACAGTGAGCTTGATGGGTATAGCGTGGCGTACAGCCTCAACCATTTTTACAGCGACGAGCTGATGTTAAAAGCGCGCGCCGAGCTGTACACACAAAACCAAACTCGTTTGGAAGGCTCCGCCTCGATTCAAAAAGATGGAGAGTGGAAAATAGAAGACTTCGCGCAAGATCAAAGCAGCGAAGAATATAGCGCTTATCTTGGCGCTGAACTTACCCCGCTGGATCCCACTTGGTTCCGTCAGTTAGATACGAAACTTTATTGGCGTCATACTGAGTCAGACGAGCAAACCAACCGTTTGATGCATCAAGTGGATCACAATAATTTGCTGGTCAAGCGCCGCGAACAGGAACACAAAACCTTCACCGATGAAACCATCGGCATGCGCGCTGATTTCACGCAGTCGCTTTTCGCCGCAGGCGCAGATCATCAACTGGCATTTGGCATCGAACTGGCAAGTGACTACTACCAACGCACCGATCGCGATAAGGTGCTGGATTGGAACGGCGTCAAAATCTCAGCCAAGCAGCCGTTTGCCCCGGCTCGCGCTTACAACCTTGGGCTGTATGTGCGAGACATGATCGAGTTGCAACAATGGACCCTTACCGGCGGCTTGCGCTTTGACGCTCATCGCTTGACGCCAGATGCCGATGGCGAAGTCGGCGGTTTCCCGCTGAAAGATATCGACAGTTCAGAGCTGTCGCCGAGTTTGTCGTTGTCGCGTGAGCTTTTTGCCAACAACCGGGTTTATCTCTCTTACAACCACGGTTACCGAGCCGCGGAATATGACAAAGCCTATGGCTATGTGTCACACGAGTTCGTTCCTCTGACCCCTTTTGTGATTGCGCCGAATCTGGATCTCAAAGCGGAAACCTCGGAATCTTTTGAGATTGGCAGCAAATTTGATAACGGCCGCGTGCGTTTGTCGCTGGCTGCGTTTTACAACAAGTTCGACAATTTCATCGATATCGTCACCATCAGCTTTGATACCAACAGCGGCAATTATATCAAGCAATATCAAAACCTTGAGGGCGTAGAAACGTATGGCGCTGAAGTCTCTGCGGGTTACGCCTTGAGCCAAAAGTGGGACGTTGGCGCCAAGCTGGGTTATGTCGATGGTAAAGAGGCAGACGGCGATTACATTCGCAGTATCACACCACTAGAAGGCAGTGTGTCGCTCAGCTATCACGTGCAAGATTTTAGCGCCTACGGCTTATGGAGCTGGGCAACGGCGATGGATCGCGTACCAACCTGCCAAACCGATCTCGGTTTAGCGGCTCAGTGTGCCACCACCAGCGCGTGGAATCGCGTGGATATCGGGGCGACCTACCAGCTGTCTAAAGATCTTCGTCTCAGTGCGACGATCGCCAACCTGTTTGACAAAAAGTACATCCGTTATCAAGACGTTGCCGGCATTCTTGACCAAGACAAGCACTACTCGAGTGAGCCGGGACGCTATTTCACTCTCAATGCCAAATATCAGTTCTAGGAGTTCACCATGAAGTTAACCCCTTTAGCGCTGTCACTTTTGGTTGCTGCAGCGCCAGCGATTCAGGCCGGACAGTGGGATTACCCTGCCGAAGGCACGACGGTCGCCGATGCCGCGCAAGCCAAAAGCTACCTTGATGCCCATTATGCGCAGGACGGCGAGTTTATCTTGCGTTACCAAACGGCGTCAAAGCTGGGCCGCCATTACAATTTTGATGTTTGGGTCAATGGTGTTTATCAGCCGCAGCGCACCTTGGTCGTGACGACTAACCCAGAGCAGCAAGTGGTGCGTGTGTTTAAAAGTGTGCAAGACACGCAGCTGCGTAACGGCCAAGCGCTGGTGGCGGCAGAAATCGAGTCACCGCGCACGCTGGAAGCTGACGAGCCGCCAGCACTGAGCTCAGGCAATTTGCTGGACGTCACTGTCTCGCTGTTTGACCCAGATCTGCGCACCATGCAGCAACAAGCAGCGCCAGAGACGGTTTGGGCTTCATTGGATGAATACCCGCAAGCGGTCGAGTATGTTGAGAAATCCATTCAAGTGTTGCAAGCCGATGGCCAGCTCTATCTTGCCAATCCGCGTGTCAAGCAAGTGGACGCGCAGGCGCTGCTCGCGGTCACTGAGCAGGGTGGTGAGCCGGTGCGTGACAGTGGTGATTTCTTAGCGCCTGAGGGCGTTGAAGCGTTTCCTTCTATTGATGCGTTGCAAAGTGTGCGTTTGGGTGACGATGCTTTTCCGCAGCTCATGGCGTTTTATCATCTCGATAGCTCGCTGCGCTATTTAGCCAGCCTGAACTACACCTTGTTTAGCGAGCCACTGCGTTTTGATGCGCGCGGTTTAGCCAAGGACAATTCCAGTTACTACTACGGCCCGCGTGCGGTGATGTTCGGTATCGGTGGCGCGTCGCCTGACGCCATCGATGCCGATGTGATCCGTCATGAGCTCGGTCACGGCATTCATTATCAGATAGTGCCGGACTGGGCTTATGGACACACCGGCGCGATTGGCGAAGGGCTGGGAGACTATTGGGCAGGCAGCGCCAGCTATCGTCAGCAATATTTGGACGCTTCTCGTCGTGGCCAAGAGTTTGAGATTGATACCGTATTTAATTGGGATGGTGTGTTTGGCGTACGCCGCTCGACCCGCAGCTTGTGGAATCAGCGCGCGCGCTACTTCGAAGATGCCGAATACCCCGCGCACGTGAGTGTGGGAGGTGAGTTAGGCGACGAGCTTTGGTCAACGCCGCTGTTTCAAGCGCTCAAAGCGGCGGTCGCCCGTTATGGCGATGGCAGTGATAGCGTGTTTCGAGAGTTTGACACCATTGTGCTTGAGGGTATGTACGGGGTTGGTCGTGGGGTAAAAATGCACGATTTAGCGGAGTCGACGGTTTTTGCTGCCAAAACGCTGTTTCCAAACAAGGAATATGCGCAGTTTCTTATTGAGAGCTTCAATCGTCATAACCTGCTCAAAGCGCCATTTAACGTGCGCTACAAATCCCGTTACATTGGACAAAGCGAACCAGTGGAACTCAGCCTGACGGCCAATGAGCGTCAAGCGAGCATTCAAGGTCAATGGCAGCTCAACGGAGCGAAGGTGCAAGAGATCGCGACCACCTTATCGGATGCGCAAACCTTGCAGGTCGCACTGCCCGATGGGCTTGTTTGTGGCGCGCAGTTTGACTCGACTCTGGCGTTGGATTATCAGTTCGCCGACAGACTAAAAGCGCAGTCGTGGCGCGACATCGTATCGCTAGTGAACGGCACGCCGCTGCTGCAAACTCCAGCCAGAAACCTGAATGCGCCTTTGTTGGATGCCAAAGTCGATAGCCAAGGCAGGACAAGCCCCGGCAACAAGATCTTTGTGCAAACCCTAACGGACAAAACGCGCAAAATTGACAGCAGCTTCGCGGTTTATTTGCACATCGAGCACAGCGCACTGCAAGACCTGCAGGTGACGTTGATCTCTCCGCAAGGCAAATCGGTGCCACTGCTCAATCACCAATCTGGCTCTCAGCACGGTTTTCAAGGTTACTTCACGGCTCAGTATGACGACGAGCTGCAAGCGCTACTCGGTGAACCAAGCTGGGGCACTTGGCGTCTTGAAATATCTGATCGCGTCTCGGGGAACGTTGGGGTTCTGAAAGCGTGGGGCGTAAGTCATTTTGCTCAATATCAATGCAGTGCGGGCAGCCGAAAAAATACGGAAGGTGAGAGTCAGAGCAGCCGTTTCCGGCGGCAGCGGTTCTCCTTTTGCTTTGCTCGGGCTGCTACTGCTTGCCATGGTGAGAGCCTTGCGCTCTCGATAACAACAAACGCAATTTACTAGAAGAAGATCAATCTATGAAGTTTCAACATTCTGTCATTGCTATCTCTTTAGCTCTTGCTGGCTGCGGTGGTGGAGGCGGCGGTAGCGAAGTGCCAACCTACCAAGTGTCAGGAAATATCGCGATGCCCGGTTCACTGCTCGATACGTCGGTGTGTATCGATGACAACCAAAATTTTGTCTGCGATAGCACTGAGCTGAAAGCGAAAAGCGACAATAGCGGCAAATTTTCTCTTACCTCGACCAACAAAAACATCTTGATCAGCACGATCCTCGCGCAAGTGGAAAACGGAGCAGGGCAGGTCGTACCGCTGGCGGCTCCGGGGCAACGACTCGTGCAAGGGAATCGCATCAATGGCGTGACCACCTTGCTGGCAGGGTTGGTCAATGATGGTTACACCCTAGAGCAAGCGGAGCAGATCGTGCAATCGCAGTTGAACGCGGCGGGCATATGGCTAAGTGG